>CAZWEY010000359.1:0-1511 GCA_964632055.1 uncultured Sphingomonadaceae bacterium | reverse complement strand
CGCCGCGATAAACCGCTTCAGGACCGTCGTCGATGACTATCAGACCACGACCCACGTACCGGAAGCGCTGCACCGCCTGGTCGAAGCCTATACGGCGCTTGGCGTGATCGACGAGGCACGCCGTGTCGCCGCCGTCCTTGGGCATAACTACCCCGGGAGCGAATGGTACCTCGACAGCTACGCCGTCGCCGCCGGACCGGATCTGCGTGAACGCCCTGACGATCGGGGTTTCCTCACGCGGACGTGGGACTGGTTGTTCTGATCAGCGATGCTCGCATCGCTTTCCATCCGTAATTTCGTCCTTATCGACCGGTTGGACATCGATTTCAGCCGGGGCCTGTGCGTTCTCACCGGCGAGACGGGTGCGGGGAAATCGATCCTGCTTGATGCGCTCGGCCTCGCGATTGGCGGGCGGGCGGACTCTTCATTCGTACGCGGTGGCGCCGGGTCCGGACTGAAGGCCATGATCACCGCCACCTTCGATATTCCCGGGGACCACGAAGCGCTGGCACGGCTCGCCGAAAACGATATCGAGATGCCCGACGCAGGAGAACCGCTCATCCTGCGGCGCATCCTGACCGGTGACGGCCGCAGCCGCGCCTTCGTCAACGATCAGCCGATCAGCGCGGGTGCCCTGCGCAATATCGGCGAAACGCTGATCGAGATCGAAGGTCAGTTTGCCAGCCATGGACTGCTGGACCCGTCCAACCACCGCAATGCGCTCGATTCATTCGGCCGCCTCGAAAAGAAAGTCGCAGCCACCCGCGACACCTGGAACACCATGACCGCCGCAGAGAAAGCCCTGGCGACCGCCCGGGACGAGATCGAGCGTATTGCCAGCGAAGGGGATTACCTGCGACACGTTTATGCCGAAATCGACGAATTCGATCCCCGGAAAGGCGAGGAAACCGAACTCGCCGAAGCGCGCTCGCTCATGATGAACAGCGAGAAAATCGCGGAATCCATCAACCAGGCGCTCGAAACGCTGGCCGGCCACAAGGGTCTCCAGACCGCATTGTCAAAGGCATCGCGTTCGCTCGAGCGCGCCAACGAGCAGGCAGCCGGCACCCTGAAAGCCGTCCTGGAATCGATGGAAATCACCAGCAACGAAGCGGCGACGACCGTGGATCTCCTCGGCGACGCCCTGCGGTCCCTCGATCAGGACCCCGCGCAGCTGGAACGCCTCGACGAGCGGCTCTTCGGTCTCCGCGCGCTGGCGCGCAAGCACAATACCACCGTCGATTCCCTCGCCGATCTGCGCGCCGAGTTTGTCCGCAAGCTCGAACGGCTGGACGATGCCGACCGGGACCTTACCCGCCTTCAGACAGAGGCGCGCGCGGCGCGGGCCGCTTATATCGACGCATCGCGCAGTCTTCACGACGCCAGAGCCGAAGCCGCCGGCGCGCTCGATTCGGCAATCAACCAGGAACTGCCGAACCTTCGCCTTCTCAAGCCGAAGGTCACCGAGCTTGCCGAAACCGCATGGTCGAGCCATGGCATCGACAACGTCA
>CAZWEY010000358.1:0-1533 GCA_964632055.1 uncultured Sphingomonadaceae bacterium | reverse complement strand
AGCTCGAGTGCCGCCGCGGTGGTGAAGATCTTGAAGATGGAGCCCGCGCCGTCAC
This sequence comes from uncultured Sphingomonadaceae bacterium, assembly GCA_964632055.1. Classification (GTDB taxonomy): domain Bacteria; phylum Pseudomonadota; class Alphaproteobacteria; order Sphingomonadales; family Sphingomonadaceae; genus CANJYE01. Next base: position 1,478 of record CAZWEY010000358.1, on the reverse strand, counting down.
CTACCAACGAGAATGGTTGGGGCTGAACGGTTTCCCCGACATCCATGTTCAGCCCGTAGGTCCGGTTGCTCACCATCGCGATCACCGGGTGGCTGGTCTTGCCGGGGAGCACCACGTTCATCACACTGGCGATCCCGGGGAGGTCCGGCGCGGCGTTGGAGTCCACAGCGCTCTTGACCTTGGCCTGCACGTCAGGGTCGAGCGTCGTCTTGATGAGGTAGCCGCCCCGGGCGACCTGTTCCTTGCTCATGCCCGCACGCGCGAGGTACTCCTCGACGTAGTCGCAGAAGAACGCGCGGTCCCCTGCTGCGATACAGCCACGGGGCAGTTCGTTGGGCTGCGGCAGGATGCCGAGCGGCTCCTGCTTGGCCGCCCGAAGTTCGTCAGCCTGGTCGGGGAGGGTCTCGATCATGGTGTCCAGAACGATGTTGCGCCGCGCCAGCGCGCCGTCCGGATTCGTGTAGGGGTTCAGCGTGCTGGTGGATTGCACCAGTCCGGCCAGCAGTGCCGACTGCTGCCAGTTGAGCTCGGTCGCGTCGATGCCGAAATACGTCTGCGCGGCATCCTGAATGCCGAAGGCGCCATTGCCGAACGAGACGAGATTGAGATACCGGGTGAGGATCTCCGGCTTCGTCAACGTCTTGTCGAGGGTCAGGGCCATCCTGATCTCACGCAGCTTTCTCGCCGGCGTGGCCTCCACCGCCGCCCTTTTCTCCGCGTCGGTCTGCGCCACCACCAGCAGCTGGTAGTTCTTGACGTACTGCTGTTCGATGGTGGAGCCGCCGCGGGTGCTCAGGTCGCCCGATGCGTAACCCGCCAGCCCGGTGAGGGTGCCCTTCCAGTCGACGCCGTTGTGCTCGGTGAACCGCTTGTCCTCGATGGACACGATGGCCAGCTTCATGGTGTCGGCGATCTTGTCGCCGGGTACCTCGGACGGGCGCTGGGAGTACAGCCAGGCGATGGTGTTGCCCTTGGCGTCGACCATGGTGGTAACCGCGGGAACGTCGCCGTCGAGCAGTTGGGCGGACCCGTTGGCCACGATGTCGGAGGCCCGGTTGGACATCAGGCCGAGCCCGCCGGCCACCGGGAAGAGCATCGCCGCCAGCAGCACACTCGCGAGCAGGCACGACCAGGCCATCTTCATCAGGATGGGACCGGTCGGCGGGCGTTCCGGCATGGGCATCAGCGTACTTAGCGGCGACCAGGGCCCCGGGACGGCTCCGGGTCAGGGGTGCCGGCCGCCTGAGATATCAGGAATTCCGACGTGCACGTTGCAAAACCCCAGTTCATGATCGGACTGGACGCTTGTGCCAAAAAACCTGTGATCTGACTGTTGCGCAAACGAGACCTGACCACCTAACTTAAGCACACACTGCGACGCAGGTAACACCGGCGTGACAGTGTGGCGCAGGTCGCACCGGCGGCCGCACCGCCAGGACTGCCGTCCCCAACCGGGCGGCTCGTGATGAAGGGGATCG
>CAZWEY010000357.1:0-1541 GCA_964632055.1 uncultured Sphingomonadaceae bacterium | reverse complement strand
AATTTTATATGTTTCATCAATTGACTTTTACAAGGCGCAATGCGAAGTTGTTGAGGCCTTTTCTAGGTATGTCGACATAACGCGCACACGTGAAAAATTGGTTCTGGTTGGCCCGGCTAACAAGGGATATCTAAAAAAAGTTTTTGAAACCATCAAAAAACTAAAACTTGATGACAAAGTGATTGTTGCCGGGAAGTATTCATATGAAAAACTGCCTGCCCTTTACCGTGGGGCGAAAGCCATAGTTTTTGCATCCGAAGTGGAAAATTGTCCCAATATTCTGCTGGAGTCAATGGCCTCTGGTCGTCCTGTCTTCTGTTCTTCGTTGCCGCCAATGCCTGAATTTGGAGGTGAGGCAGTCATTTACTTTGACCCCCGGAATCCAGGAGATCTTGCTGGGAAAATGGTGTCGATATTAAGTGATTCACAGGCTTGTGCCGAGTGGGCCAACCGGGCCAGTGCGCGCGGCAGGTGTTATCGATGGCCCGCGTCCGCAACAACTACCTGGAGTGCATTATTTAGTTTGCTCCCAAAGACCGACCCACCAGCTATTGCTTAAAGATGAAATGCGAATCCTCTTAGTGTCGCAATATTTCTGGCCCGAAGAGTTTCGAATCAACGATCTGGTTCAAGGGCTTGTCGCGCGGGGTCATGATATCACGGTGCTGACCGGCCTGCCCAACTACCCTTCAGGACGTTTTGCCAGCGGGTTCGGTTGGGCCGGTCCCTACAGCGGTGCTTACGCAGGTGCAGCGGTCGTACGGGTGCCTCTGCTTCCGCGCCGCGGCGGCGGAGGAGTGGCACTTGTGCTCAATTACCTTTCGTTCGCCTTCTCATCCTGCCTGCTCGGCCCATTCCGCTGCCGCGGGAGTTTCGATGCGATCCTGGTGTATCAGCCATCTCCGGTGACGGTCGGTATTCCGGCGCGCCTGCTGGGCTGGCTGAAGCGGGCCCCGGTGCTGTTCTGGGTTCAGGACCTGTGGCCGGAAAGTCTCTCTGCCACCGGCGCAGTTCGGTCGCCGGTTGTGCTCGGTAGGGTTGGTGCGCTGGTGCGCTGGATATACAGGGGTTGTGCGCGCGTACTCGTCCAGTCCGAATCATTCGTCACTCCCGTGCGGGAGGCCGGTGTAGATCCCGCACGAATTCGCTACTTTCCCAACAGCGCCGAGATCCTTTACCGCCCCTTGCCGTATCGCGGCCCATGGTTCGGGCCGGACTTGCCGGAGGGCTTTCGGGTCATGTTCGCCGGTAACGTTGGTGCAGCCCAATCGTTCGATACGATTCTTGCGGCAGCGGAACGCCTCAAGCGCCATTCGCGGATCCATTGGCTGATCGTGGGCGATGGTAGGATGGCATCCTGGGTGAGTGAGGAAATCGCCAAGCGTGGTCTGACGGATAGCGTCCATTTGCTGGGCCGCCATCCGGTAGACTCGATGCCATCGTGGTTCGCGCAGGCGGATGTAATGCTCGTTGCATTGCGCCGCGCCCCCGTGTTCTCGATGACGATCGCGAAGGACACGAGGTCGTTCGCACCGACGTTC
>CAZWEY010000356.1:0-1544 GCA_964632055.1 uncultured Sphingomonadaceae bacterium | reverse complement strand
AGCGGTCGAAATCCACGAGATGGCGCGGCTTGCGCCATCACCCATCCAGGCCGCAAGAAGCAGCAGGACGAGGCTTGTACCGCTCAGAAGCAATTCGGGCCGGATCAGCTGTAGGGAAGTCGCATAGTCCATCAGTGCGTCCCCCCATGGGCAGCATGTTCTGCCTCGGCAGCCTTCACAGGCTCTCTGGCGGTGAGTTTTGCATCGCCTTCGGGCGCCGCGCGGGCAATGCGCGCCTCAAGCGCGGCGATATCCTTGCGCATCGGGGCGAGGAAGCTTTCCGGATAGACGCCCATCCACAGCACGGCCGCGGCGATGGGGGCCAGCATGACCCATTCGCGCGCCGAAAGATCGGTCATTGATGCCGCGTCGGCGTTTTTCTGATCGCCAAAAGCAACCCGGCGATAGAGATAGAGCATATAGGCAGCACCCAGGATGATGCCGGTTGCCGCCACGGCTGCAACAATGCTCGACACCTGATAAATGCCCGCAAGGCCCAAAAATTCGCCGACGAAACCGCTGGTTCCAGGCAGGCCGACACTCGCCATGGTGAACAGCATGAAGAACAGCGCGTAATAAGGCATATTGATCGAAAGCCCGCCATAACGGTCGATCTCGCGCGTATGCAGGCGGTCGTAGATCACGCCGACGCATAGGAACAGCGCGCCTGAAACGAGGCCGTGGCTCAGCATCACGATCATCGAGCCTTCCAGGCCCTGCACGTTGAAGGCAAAAAGGCCGAGCGTCACGATCGCCATATGCGCAACCGAGGAATAGGCGATCAGTTTTTTCATGTCCGCCTGCACCAGAGCGATGAGGCTGGTGATGACCACCGCCGCCATCGACAGGCCGAACACCAGCCATGCAAATTGCGCGGAAGCCTCCGGGAACATCGGCAACGAGAAACGGATGAAGCCATAGCCGCCCATCTTGAGCAGCACGCCGGCAAGGATGACCGAACCCGCGGTTGGCGCCTGCACGTGGGCGTCGGGCAGCCAGGTGTGGACCGGCCACATCGGCATTTTCACCGCAAAGCTGGCGAAGAAGGCCAGCCACAGCCACTTTTGCGCGTCGAACGGGAAGTCGTACTGCATCAGCGTCGGGATGTCGGTGGTGCCGGCGGTCTGCGCCATCCAGATCATCGCGATCAGCATCACGATCGAGCCGAGCAGGGTATAGAGGAAGAACTTGTAGCTCGCGTAGATCCGCTCTGCCCCGCCCCAGATCCCGATGATCAGGTACATCGGGATCAGGCCCGCTTCGAAGAAGATGTAGAACAGGTAGAGATCCTGCGCGGCGAACACGCCGATCATCAGCACTTCCATCAGCAGGAAGGCCGCCATGTATTCACCGACCCGCTTTTCGATCGAGCGGCTGGCAAGGATGCAGATCGGCATCAGGAACACCGACAGCATGATCAGCGTCAGCGCGATCCCGTCGATCCCCAGCTTCCAGGCAAAGCCCGAGAAGACCGCATGGCTTTCCTGGAACTGCCACTGCGCCCCGCCCACATCAAAACTGGTCCACAGGACAATGCCCAGGGC
>CAZWEY010000355.1:0-1554 GCA_964632055.1 uncultured Sphingomonadaceae bacterium | reverse complement strand
CATCGCCATGATGTTTGCTCTGGCCCGCCAGATTCCGGAAGCCAATGAGCAGACCCAGGCTGGCAAATGGCCCAAGAATGATTTCATGGGAGTCGAAGTCACCGGAAAGGTGCTGGGGCTGATCGGCGCGGGCAATATCGGCTCGATCGTCGCCAGCCGCGCCATCGGCCTCAAGATGAAGGTGGTTGCTTACGATCCCTTCCTGACGGAGGAACGCGCCGTGGAGATGGGCGTCGAAAAGGCCGATCTCGATACACTACTGGCCCGCGCCGATTTCATCACGCTGCACACGCCGATGACCGAGCAGACCCGCAATATCCTGTCTGCTGAAAACCTTGCCAAGACCAAGAAGGGCGTGCGCATCGTCAATTGCGCGCGTGGCGGGCTGATCGACGAGGCGGCGCTGAAAGAAGGGCTGGACAGCGGCCATATCGCGGGCGCAGCACTTGATGTGTTCGCCACAGAGCCGGCCAAAGAAAGCCCGCTGTTCGGCACCAAGAATTTTATCTGCACCCCGCATCTGGGCGCATCGACCAACGAAGCGCAGGTCAATGTGGCGCTGCAGGTGGCCGAGCAGCTCAGCGATTATCTGCTCACTGGCGGCGTCACCAATGCGCTCAACATGCCTTCGCTCTCGGCGGAAGAAGCGCCCAAGCTTCGTCCCTATATGGCGCTGGCGGAAAAGCTCGGTTCGCTCGTTGGCCAGCTGGCGCATGACAATCTGACCCAGATCAGCATCGAGGTGGAAGGCGCTGCCGCCCAGCTCAACATCAAGCCGATCACCGGCGCGGTGCTGGCGGGCCTGATGCGCCGTTATTCCGACACGGTGAACATGGTCAACGCGCCTTATCTCGCCAAGGAGCGGGGCCTCGATGTGCGCGAAGTGCGCCATGACCGTGAAGGTGTCTATCACACGCTGGTGCGCGTTACCGTGGCCACCAGCCAGGGCGATCGCTCTGTCGCGGGCACTCTGTTCGGCAAGGACCAGCCGCGTCTGGTCGAGATCTTCGGCATCGGCATCGAAGCCGATCTCGATGGCGACATGCTCTATATCGTCAATCAGGATGCGCCCGGTTTCATCGGTTCGGTCGGCTCTCTGCTGGGGCAAAGCGGTATCAATATCGGCACTTTCCACCTCGGTCGTCGCGAAGCGGGTGGCGAGGCGGTGCTGCTGCTCTCGGTCGATCAGGCGATCCCCGAAGCGGTGCTGAAGGCCGCCTGCGATCTGCCCGGTGTGCGGACAGTCAAGGCGCTCAGCTTCTGATCGCGAAGCGCCCCTTTGCCGCTTTCGCTTTTGCGGGTTCGACAGGCCCGCAACGACAGGCTAAGGGGCGCGAACCGCTATGACCGACATGAACCGCGACCTGTTGCCCGAGGGGCTCGAAGACCGCTTGCCGCAAGCCGCCGCGCGCGAGGCAACAGTCATGCGCGCTGTGCTCGATGTGATGGATGGCTATGGTTATGACCGGGTCCGTCCGCCGCTGATCGAGTTCGAGAAAAGCATGGCCGGGCGGATGGATGGCGTGCAACCGCGCCGCATGTTCCGCTTTGTCG
>CAZWEY010000354.1:0-1563 GCA_964632055.1 uncultured Sphingomonadaceae bacterium | reverse complement strand
CGAGCGTGGGCCGGGGCTGGCGCAGCAGGCGCGCGCCCGGCGTCCAGCCTTCGGGGGCCAGCGCATGTTCGCGATCCGTTGCCTGGAGCGCGGCGACGATGCGCAGGATTTCATCGACTGATCGCCCGATGGTAATCGGATAACTGGTGGTTGCGCGCACGATCCCGTGCGGATCGATGAAGAAGGTGGTGCGCACGGCCGAAGCGTCCTGCGCCTGATTGTCGACCATGCCATAGGCGCGCCCGATCACCAGCGTCGGATCTTCGACAACCGGGAAGCGCACCTCCACCCCGAAACGATCCTTGATCGCCCGCAGCCAGGCGAGATGCGCATAGAGGCTGTCGACCGAAAGCGCGACGAGCGCGCAATCGAGCGCGGCGAAACGGTCAGCGGCGCGGGCCAGGGCGACGAATTCGGATGTGCAGACGGGCGTGAAATCGGCCGGATGCGAGAAGAACACCAGCCACTGGCCGCGAAAGTCGCTGAGCGAGAGCGGGCCTGCCGTGCTGCGCGCCGTGAAATCCGGCGCCATCTCGCCAATGCGCATGGGCGCGACCGGGTGGTTAAGCTGCATGTCCATTCCTGCCTCCTAGGCGATTTTCATGCTTGACGCAATACATATACATAAATAGTGTAACTGACAAATTATGGAGGTTGACGATGAGTGATTCTCTCGTGCTGACTGATGAAGTCCTGAATGCCGCTGCCGCCCAGGTGGATGAAGCGCGCAATGATAATGCTAAAAATCCGGCAGTGAAGGGATTTTTTGACGAAGCCACCTTCACGATCACATATGTCGTGCATGATTCGGCAAGCGGTGAGGCGGCGATTATCGACTCCGTGCTTGACTACGATCCAGCCTCTGGCCGGACCAGCTTCACCTCGGCTGACGCGGTAATCGATTACATCAAATCTAATAATTTGAAAGTGATTTGGCATATCGAAACGCATGCTCATGCCGATCATCTTTCCGCCGCGCCCTATCTGCAGGAAAAGCTTGGCGGCAAGCTCGCCATCGGGCGGGCGATCGTCCAGGTACAGGAAGTTTTCGGCAGGATATTCAACATCGGTGGCGAGTTCGCCCGTGACGGTTCGCAATTCGATCATCTGTTCGGTGATGGCGAACGGTTCACGCTGGGCAGTATCGATGCGATCGCCATGCATGTTCCCGGGCACACGCCCGCTGACATGGCGTATGTGATCGGCGACGCGGCCTTTGTCGGCGATACGATCTTCATGCCCGATTACGGCACGGCACGCGCTGATTTTCCGGGCGGGGATGCACGCCAGCTGTATCGTTCGATCCGCCGCCTGCTGTCACTGCCGCGCGAAACGCGCCTGTTCCTGTGCCATGATTACCAGGCGCCGGGCCGCGACGTTTATCTCTGGAGAAGCACCGTGGGCGAACAGCGCGACCGCAATGTCCACGTGCACGACGGGATAAGCGAGGACCAGTTCGTGGACATGCGCCAGGCGCGCGATGCCACGCTCGACATGCCGACCCTGATCCTGCCCTCGGTGCAGGTGAATATTCGCGGCGGGCATATGCCCGAACCGGAAAGC
>CAZWEY010000353.1:0-1567 GCA_964632055.1 uncultured Sphingomonadaceae bacterium | reverse complement strand
CGCGCAAGATCCAGCGCTTCCTGTCGCAGCCGTTCCACGTTGCCGAGGTCTTCACCAACATCCCCGGCAAGTTCGTGCAGATCGAAGACACCGTGAAGTCGTTCAAGGCTGTCGTTGATGGCGAATATGACCACCTGCCGGAAGCTGCCTTCTACATGGTTGGCGGCATCGACGAGGCCATCGAAAAGGCCAAGAAGCTGGCCGAAGACGCCTGATCGCTTAGGACAACAGACTCATGGCACTCCATTTCGAACTCGTCACCCCGGCCAAACAGGTCCTTTCCGAAGACGTCCACATGGTGGTCGTCCCCGGCTCCGAGGGCGAGTTCGGGGTGCTGGAGGGCCACGCGCCCTTCATGTCCACCATGCGTGATGGCGCGGTGCAGGTGTTCCGCTCGGCCGGTTCTGCACCTGAAGAATTCAAGGTTCGCGGCGGTTTTGCCGAAGTCAGCGCCAATGGCCTCACCGTGCTGGCCGAACATATCGAAGACTGATCCAACCGATCGGGCCGCATGGCCCCTCTGATTGAACAGCAAACCCCGGTGCAGCTTGCGCCGGGGTTTTTGCTTGTGCCTGGCTCGTGCAGAACATCCTTCCCCGAAAATTAATCAAGGCCGGAAGCCCGTCGTTAGGAAGTTCTCAAAGGTTTTATCATTAACAGGGTGCAAACACGACCTGCCGGCAAACGGCGATGCATGGGCAAATGGACACGACATGAGCGCATTTGGACGCAAGAACGGAGTTGGCGGCATGGGTGCAGGCGCAAGGCCTGCCTTCGGCGTCGCCCGTCCCATGAAAGGCGGCGGTGGCGCCGATGCGGCCCCTGCACAAGGCGCTCCGGGTGGCCAGTTTCCGCCGATTCCAGGCGAAGCGGCCGACCATGCAACCGAGATGCCCGCCGCTCTCAAGGCCGATGCACTGACCCGGCTGGCTGACCGCTCCAACGGCGTTGTCGCCAATGAGCCCAAGCTCGAAGGGTTCGAGGCCAGCGTTCACAAGATCAAGGAACAGGTGCTGCCGCGCCTGCTTGAACGAGTCGACCCCGAAGCCGCCTCCACCCTTTCCAAGGAAGAGCTGTCGGAAGAATTCCGGCCGATCATCATGGAGGTGCTGGCCGAGCTGAAGATCACGCTGAACCGGCGCGAGCAATTCGCGCTGGAAAAGGTGCTGATTGACGAACTGCTGGGTTTCGGTCCGCTGGAAGAGCTGCTGGGCGACCCGGATGTCTCCGATATCATGGTCAACGGGCCGAACCAGACCTATATCGAAAAGAAGGGCAAGTTGCAGATTGCCCCGATCCAGTTCCGCGACGAACAGCATCTGTTCCAGATCGCCCAGCGCATCGTCAACCAGGTCGGCAGGCGTGTCGACCAGACCACGCCGCTGGCGGACGCGCGCCTGAAGGACGGCAGCCGCGTCAACGTCATCGTGCCTCCGCTCTCCTTGCGCGGCACCGCCATCTCGATCCGCAAGTTTTCCGAAAAGCCGATCACCATCGACATGCTCAAGGGCTTCGGCTCGATGAGCGAGAAGATGGCGACCGCGCTGAAGATTGCGGGCGCCTGCCG
>CAZWEY010000352.1:0-1601 GCA_964632055.1 uncultured Sphingomonadaceae bacterium | reverse complement strand
AAGAGCGCGCAGGAAGAAGCCGCGCTGCTCACCACCTTCAACGATGTCGACATGACAGCCGTCATCGAAGCGCGCGACAAATACAAGGACCTGTTCGAGAAGAAGCACGGCGTGCGCCTCGGCTTCATGGGCTTCTTCGCCAAGGCTGCCTGCCTTGCGCTCAAGGATATCCCCGCCGTCAACGCGCAGATCGACGGTGATGAAATCGTCTATCACAATTACGTCGACATCTCGGTGGCGGTCAGCGCGCCCAACGGCCTCGTCGTGCCGGTGGTTCGCAATGCCGACCAGCTCTCCTTTGCCGGGATCGAGAAGGCGATCGGCGAATATGGCCGCCGCGCCAAGGAAGGCCAGCTGACCATGGAAGACATGGCCGGCGGCACTTTCACCATCTCCAATGGCGGCGTGTTCGGCTCTCTGATGTCGACCCCGATCATCAATCCGCCGCAGTCGGCCGTGCTCGGCCTTCACCGCATCGAAGACCGCGCGGTGGTGGTGAATGGCGAAATCGTCATCCGCCCGATGATGTATATCGCGCTTTCCTACGACCACCGCCTGATCGACGGGCGCGAGGCGGTGACGGCGCTGAAGATCATCAAGGAAGCGATCGAAGATCCGACCCGCCTGCTGATCGACCTTTGAGGAGCGGGGATATGGCTGATTACGATTTCGACGTCCTCATCATCGGCGCTGGCCCCGGCGGCTATGTCGCGGCGATCCGCGCGGCGCAGCTGGGCCTGAAGACCGCCTGCGTCGAGGCGCGCGAGACGCTTGGCGGCACCTGTCTCAATGTCGGCTGCATCCCGTCCAAGGCATTGCTCCATGGCTCGGAACTGTTCGAGGAAGCCGCGCATGGCGCGCTCGCCAAGTTTGGTGTCAAAACCGGCAAGGTCGAACTCGATCTCGCCGCGCTGCAAGGCGAAAAGGCCGGTGCGGTGAAGGAACTGACCGCGGGCATCGAATATCTGTTCAAGAAGAACAAGGTCGCCTGGCTCAAAGGCTTGGCCAGCTTCAAGGATGCCCACAGCGTCGAGGTGGCAGGAGAAACTGTCACGGCGAAGAACATCGTCATCGCCACCGGCTCCTCCGTCACCCCGCTTCCCGGCGTCGAGGTGGACAACGACAAGGGCGTCATCGTCGATTCGACCGGCGCGCTTGCCCTTGCCAAGGTGCCGCAGCACCTCGTCGTCATTGGCGGCGGTGTCATCGGCCTGGAACTGGGCAGCGTATGGCGCAGGCTCGGCGCCAAGGTTACCGTGGTCGAGTTCCTCGACCAGCTGCTCCCCGGCATGGATGGCGAAGTGCGCAAGGAAGCAGCCAAGCTGTTCAAGAAACAGGGCATCGAGCTGAAGCTTTCCACCAAGGTCACAGGCGCCGCAATCAAGGGCAAAAAGGCCACGCTGAGCCTGGAGCCAGCAGCAGGCGGCGATGTCGAAACGCTGGACGCCGATTGCGTGCTTGTCGCGATTGGCCGCAAGCCCAACACGCAAGGGCTGAACCTTGAGGCGATCGGCCTTGCCACCAACCAGCACGGCCAGATCGAGACCGATCATGATTTCCGGACCAAAGTGGACGGCGTCTGGGCCATCGGCGATGTCATA
>CAZWEY010000351.1:0-1615 GCA_964632055.1 uncultured Sphingomonadaceae bacterium | reverse complement strand
ACTTCCGGGCGGAACAGGTGGACGACGACGTCGCCGGCATCGATCAGTACCCAGTCAGCCGTCGGCAGCCCTTCGATGCGGACCGAGCCGAAGCCCTCCTGCTTGATCTTCTCGGCCAGTTTCTGCGCCATGGCCGCGACCTGGCGGGTCGAACGGCCCGAGGCGATCACCATGTGATCGGCAATCGAACTCTTTCCCTGAAGCGGGATCGAGACGACTTCCTGCGCCTGGTCGTCATCGAGCTGGCCCAGCACGAGTTCGTGTAGCTCCTCAGCGGTCTTGCCCGCTTTAGCCACAGCCGGCGGGGCTTGGGTTGTGATGTCGGCAGCAGCCGACAGGGTTTGCGCCTGGTTCATGGGCGGTTTCAGTTCTCCTGTGCGTGGGGATATGCAGGCGATGGATCGCGGAAAGGCCGGAAACGCGGAAAATGCGTCTCATGCGCCCTCCTCTTGGGCAACAAGATGATGGGTCAACCTGTCTCGAGGTGGGTGGCTGGAATAGCGCAAAACCCAGTCCGAATCGGCGCGACGGATGGCCGTGGCCGAGCGTGGATCAGGATCAAAACGCAATAACACCAGGGCCGGTGCGCTCCATCTGCCCCCGTCTAATAAGCTGGCGACCGGCGTGCGATAACGCCTTAGCCAGGCCATGGCGGGGCTCGCCAAAGCAGCACGATCATAGCCCGGCCTCGCCACAACCGCAATCGGCATCATGCGTGCGATGCTGCGCCAGTCGCGCCAGCGATGGAATTGCACCAGGTTGTCCGCTCCCATGATCCAGACGAACTCGCGCTTGGGATAGCGCCTGATGAGCGTGCGCAAGGTATCGACAGTATAGCGCGTGCCGAGTTCGCGCTCGATCGCAGTAGGCACGATGGTAGCAAGCCGTGCCTGCCGCTGCGCCGATTTGAGCCGCGCGCCGAGCGGCGCCATGCCTTGCCGCCGCTTGAGCGGATTGCCGGGCGAAACCAGCCACCAAGCCTCATCGAGCCCGAGCGCATCGATCGCAAAACGCGTGATGCGGCGATGCCCGCCGTGTGCGGGATTGAAGCTGCCGCCGAGAAGTCCGGTGCGAACGGGAACCATGCCGCGCAGGATCAGGCCTTTCGTTTGCGCAAGATCACGGACGCGCCTGACCGGTGCCGCGCACCTGCCACTTGTAGGTGGTCAGCCCCTCCAGCGCGACCGGCCCGCGCGCGTGCAGTCGCCCGGTAGCAATACCAATTTCGGCGCCAAGCCCAAACTCGGAGCCATCCGCGAATTGCGAGGAAGCATTATGCATCACGATCGCGCTGTCGACTTCGGCGAGGAAACGCTCTGCCACCGTCTGGTCGGATGTGACGATCGCGTCGGTGTGCGCTGATGAATGCCGCGCGATATGCGCCATCGCATCTTCGAGCCCGTCGACCATCGCGGCCGAAGCCACGGCAGCGAGATATTCAGTGTCCCAATCATTGTCGCTGGCGGGCAACACGCGCGGATCGAACGCCTGGATGCGGGCGTCGCCGCGCACTTCGCAGCCCGCATCGATCAATGCGCCGACCAGTTCGCCTGTGAAGGGATAGTGGCAATCGACCAGCAGCGTTTCCAGCGCGCCGCAAATGCCGGTGCGCCGC
>CAZWEY010000350.1:0-1616 GCA_964632055.1 uncultured Sphingomonadaceae bacterium | reverse complement strand
GCGTGGCGCTCGATTACCTGATGGACCTCGGGATGGAGAACGTGGCGGCCCACGAGGCCCGCCTGCGCGCCTATGCCGAAAGCCGCCTCAAGGGGCTGAACTGGCTGAATATCCAAGGCAATGCGCCCCAGAAGGCGGCGATCTTCTCGCTCACCCTCAACGGCGCGGCCCATGCCCACGATATCTCGACCGTGCTCGACAAACGCGGCGTCGCCGTCCGCGCCGGCCACCACTGCGCTCAGCCGCTGATGGAGCACTTGGGCGTTCCCGCCACCGCCCGCGCCTCTTTCGCGCTTTACAACACCGAGGCCGAAGTCGACGCGCTGGTAAGCGCGCTCGAGCTCTGCAACGATCTCTTTGGATAACCAGATTTCCGATTGCGGGGCAGGGCCGCTTGGCCTATAGCCCCGCCTTAGGCACCCGTAGCTCAGCTGGATAGAGCGCTGCCCTCCGAAGGCAGAGGCCACAGGTTCGAATCCTGTCGGGTGCGCCATCTCCAAAACAACCTCTTGCCGCTGGACGGACGTGCCTTTGCTCGCATAGGTTTCAGGTCATAGTTTCTGTGCCTGTAGTTGTGTCATGGAGATTGTCCGCTGGTCCGATTGTGACGAGGCGCGCAAGCGTCGGGCAACGATGGAGAACATCTGGTCGATGTGGAGCGGCTTTGCCCGAACGGAGGGCTGCTCTTTTGACGATCTTCACGGAGCGCTCTGCCTTCAGACACCGATGAAGGCGCATCCCTACAACATCGTTCACGGGTTCGATGGCGGCGACGATCCAGAAGGGCGGATCGACCGGGTCTTTGCCCATTTCGCCGCGCGAGAGACTCCGTTCCTTTGGTTTACCTCGGCTGAAGACACGCCCGCCGATATGGCGCCGCTTCTTGAGGCGCGAGGTATGCACCTCGCCGAGCCCTTGACGCTCATGGTCGCGGACCTGAGGGGCATGGCGCCGCAGACGGTTGGGCAAGTGGGCGATATCACTATCACCGAGGCCACGCCGGATGACGAAGACGAGCTTGTGAATTTCATCTCGTGGCGCTGGCAGGTGCCCGCGGCCTATCGAGAAAAAGCGCTCGAGATCTACCGTGCCTTCCTTCCCGGCCGGCCAAACGCAGGCGCAAGGGCTTGGCTTGCCCGTCGGGACGGAAAGCTGGTGGGCAAATCTGTGCTGCACCTTGGCGGGGGCGTAGCGGGTCTGCACGGGGTTATCGTGACACCGGAAGCGCGCAAATGTGGGCTTGGACATGCCTTGACCACGACAGCTTTGGCAGCAGGGCTAGCCGCGGGATACGAGGTGGCCGCGCTCGGCTCTTCTCCGATGGCGGAGTCGCTCTATGCGTCGCTGGGCTTTGAAAAGGTGGGGATGGGATACCTTTATGCGCCCGGTGAGTTCCATGTTTGAATGGCAAGCAGCAAAAAGGCGCCCGAAGGCGCCTGTTTTTGGGGCTGAGCTGGCCTGCTAACTTCCCCAAGTGCGGACGTCACCGCAATCCATGTGGGTGAAATTCGATCGGCTGTATTTGCCTACGCCGCCGGCTGCACAGGAGGTGGCAGCGGCAACCACTTGCCGAACCGAGCGCGACGACAGACGCAGGTCGGCCGCCTGGCCGCGCA
>CAZWEY010000349.1:1092-1634 GCA_964632055.1 uncultured Sphingomonadaceae bacterium | reverse complement strand
CGCCGACTTAGCGGCATTGACGACGCGGCTGTCCTCCGAGGGCCTCAATCCCCTTAATGAAGGACATGTCGTAACAATAGCTCAAGGCCCGCGGCCTCACCGCTTCTTCTTTGGCGATCGCTTGCGTTCGCCGAGCGACGGCCCGCAGTACTGGGCGCATCCGAATACCGCCATCGCACTGAAAGGCGTTTGGCTGGCCAACGGCGCGGATGAGGAGACATTGCTCGTGGCTCTAGGCGCCTTGCCAGCGGGCCGGGAAAGTTGTTCCCCTTTCACATCATCCACAACGACCCTCTCTTTTCCCGGAGAAGACGATGAAGTGATTTTCGCCAGAGGTCTGGAACGCGCACCTGAGCGTACGATTGTCGGCGCCACGGTGACTGTGCAGAGCCTTGCCAACGCACAGAAGATCCTGGAGAGGAACAAAGTGGCTTACGTTGCCGGATGCCAAAGTTCGAGCGTGTGGATTGCGCCGTCCGAGGCGAATGGCCTCTGGCTTGAGATGCGAGAGTAGCTCCGGCATCCCTCGACAGACGGGTTTG
>CAZWEY010000349.1:0-1082 GCA_964632055.1 uncultured Sphingomonadaceae bacterium | reverse complement strand
ACGTTCGCGATGGCCGCAGCGAGCGCTGCGGTCACATCTTAGCGCTCAGCGCATTTACCTGCACCGCACCGAGCGCCAATGGGATTCGAATGGAGAAACGCGGGCCTGTCGTATCGGAAGTAAAGCAGAGCACGCCCTTCAGAGAAGATACCAGCGCGGTGACGATTTTGAGTCCACTGCTGGCGCCGGGCAACCGCGCAAAGCCAGGACCATTGTCGGATACTTCGACAAGCAGATGATCTCCATCGACGTCGACCGAAGCGCAGCAGGTGGCGCCGATCCCGGCGTATTTAATGGAGTTGGTCAGGAGTTCGGAAACGATCAAGCCGAGGCGGCTGGCGGTATGTTCGGGGATGATCACGGAATGGGCGCCCCTATTGTCAAAGATCACTTTGACTTCGCTGACCAGCGGTGCGTAGGCCGCGACGGAGGACACCAGATCCTGCAGATATCTGCACAGTTCGATGGTATCGGCATGGCCCTCGTATAAGTGCCGATGAGCCGACTCCATCGCGGCAACAGCGCTTCCGACAGCGAGGAGTTCGGTCCGCACCTCGGCGGACGCTCTGTTGCGCGCGCGCCTCGCCACCAAGCTTCCAATCATCTGGAAGCTATTGGCAACGCGGTGGTTGGTTTCGTCGGAAATCGCCTGGCGGTCGTCTTTAGGCTCAATAAATTCTGTCATAGTGAACCCCTAATTCCAGCAGCCCCAGTTGGTGCGGCGGCGGCGATGGCAAAGGTCGAAACGAGTGCACGAGAATGCGTTTACGCGCGCTTTTAGAGGAATAGTGTCGTCAGCAAGGCCGAGATAACCATGCGGCGACCGTAGAGCCAAAGACGGTACCGCGGTGGGCGCAGCCGGAAGGCGGCGCGCGCTTTCATCGCAAGGGTCGAACAGCTGGTCCCCGGATGGTCTGACCGCCGAAGTTGAGGCAGGACACAAAAAACAGTCTCACTCTTTCCGCGTCGATGGGTCATCCCTCTCTAAAACTTGGTTGCTTGGCGGGCCGATGATCGCTGCGTCTTCACCCTTCCGTCAGGGCGCGCCTCCTTGCTCGTTCATGTTCGCTGCCTTCGGCTGA
>CAZWEY010000348.1:0-1638 GCA_964632055.1 uncultured Sphingomonadaceae bacterium | reverse complement strand
CGATCTCAACGTAACAACCGTACTCATTGAAGGGGAAGAGATTGACCAGCCTAATGCGTAGAGAGGCACTTGCTGCCCCTCGCGCGGTTGCACAACTGCTATCCGCAGACGACCCTTATGCGGAATTGGGTGCCCGGCTACGACTCGAGCCCCCGCGATCGGTTGTCACGATCGCGCGCGGCTCGTCGGATCACGCGGCCGCCTTCCTCGGGTACCTGATCATGGCCCATATCGGAAAGCTGGTGACGTCGTTGCCGATGTCCCTCGTTACGCTTTACGAGCCGAAGATCGAGGGCCAGGGGCTGCTCTCGATTGCCCTTTCACAGTCCGGCCGCAGCCCTGACCTGATCATCCCAACGGAAACATTTCGTAAGTCTGGCGCATGCACGGTAGCGCTCGTAAACGAGGTCAATTCACCCTTGGCATCCGCCGCCGAGTGGACGATACCGCTACATGCCGGGGACGAGCGTAGCGTGGCTGCAACCAAGAGCTTTATCTGCGAACTCGCGGCCAGCGTTAGGCTGCTGTCCTCGTGGCGCAGCGGCAGGTTGCCGCGTGATCTGCTGGCTGAATTGCCCTTGGCGCTCGAAGAGGCTGCCCAGACCGACTGGAGCCCCGCCTTGGACGTCCTGAAGGACGCCGACCGTATGTTCGTCATCGGGCGTGGTACGTGCCTTCCGATTGCGCTTGAAGCTGCCCTAAAGTTCAAGGAAACCTGCGGCATTCAGGCTGAAGCATTTTCCGCAGCGGAGGTGAAGCACGGTCCGATGGCGTTGGTAAACGACGAGTACCCCTTGCTTGTATTCGCTCCGCATGGACCGGCTCAGGCCAGCCTCATCGCATTGGCGGAGGAGATGCGCAGCCGTTCGCGCAAAGTGCTCCTCGCGGCCCCACCCGAAATCAAGGGCGCTGATTTGCCGATGGTGGATACAGGGTCTGAGATTCTCAACCCGATCGTCGCAATTCAGAGCTTCTATCCCATGGTGGAGGCACTTGCGCGCGCGCGCGGCTTCAATCCCGATCTACCGCCTCACCTGAACAAAGTGACATTGACGAAATGATTCCAGAGCCGATTGCCGCCGGTCGCCTGGTGATGGTCAACATCAAAGCGACGTAACTCAATGCCTCGCAAGCCGAGTTGCTTCGCTACCATGAGATTCGAGCCGTCTGCCTGTTCCTTGCCAATATTGCCGGTCCTGATCAATTACGCCGACCCACAACGGATCTTCAGTCGGCAATCAGGCCGGGGCCTTCGGCGAGCAAAGATTTTGTCGAAGAGAAGACCCGGTCACTTCGGCGCCAGGTTGGCTTGGCGTAGCGGACCTTCAGCCCTTGGGCACCCGGATGCTGTCCACCAAGTCGCTGACGGCGCGAGGTGGAGCCGGGGTGCAGGCGCTGACCGCATAGGTGACCATCACGTTCAGCAGCATCCCCAGGGCGCCGATGCCCTCGGGCGAGACGCCGAACCACCAGTTGGCCGGCAGGTTGGCGCTCGGGTCGATGAACTTGAACCAGATGATGTAACCGGTAGTAAAGCACAGACCGGCCAGCATGCCGGTCACGGCACCCTGCTGGTTCACGCGCTTGTCGAAGATGCCCAGGGTCAGGGCGGGGAAGAAGGTAGCCGCAGCGAGGCCA
>CAZWEY010000347.1:0-1641 GCA_964632055.1 uncultured Sphingomonadaceae bacterium | reverse complement strand
TCAGCTGGATTTCGCCGGTCGCTAAAGCGCTTTTAAAAGCCCATGTGGGCGATGAAGTGCGTGTGCAAACCCCAACGGGTCGTCAAACGCTGTGCATTGAAGCGGTGCAATACATTTAAAAGCCGTTGCGCAGCCACAGGTACAACAGCGTACCCACGCCAATACTCAGCAGGGCGTGTCGTCGCCACCACTGCAGGCTAATGACTAGCGCCGATCCGTATAGTAAGGGTCTCTCAGCTTTACTCATTCACCAATGTCATCATCCTCAGACACCTGCCATCGTGAGTGACTCAGTTACAAAGTCATGGGACCAGACATGATTGGCGTGCCGTGCGCGCAAACTAGTACATGAAACATAGTTGCGCCAGGTTCGAGCCCCGGGCCGCTGTTTATTGGGCACCTTCAGGCCCACACATGGTCAGATGCGTTACCCCCAATCTTTGCCCAAAAAAATCTTGGTGGTTGAGACATGCCGTTTGCGGCTGTAGCCTTATCAACCGTACTCACTGTCAACGCAATACCGTAGTTTTGAATTAGCACGTCCTTGTGATCTTGCCGGGCTAAAGTGAAACGTAAAAGCGTTTTGCATCAAGTCAACGGCGTGTAGCTTGCGCGCGAGGTGTCCGAGGTTGGGCTAGCTATCCGCTTGAGCGTGGCCTTCTAGAGTCTTGACTCGGCTAGCGGCTTCTTTGATCGGGTGTTCTTTTGCTTGATTTCTTTGGATTTTTTTGATTCATCGACTTGTAAGCTGCGGAACTCCTGTCGCCAGCAGTAGTTGCTCTGCGGTGGGATCTGAGCTTACTTTCACGCTGGGGGCAATGGCACGCCACCAGCCATTCGGCATGCCGAACAAAAACAGCCTTTCCAAGATGATCAGACAAATCTTGAAAGGCTTCAGCCTAGCCTTGGGAACCTAGATCGCCAACATGGCACAGACAGCCGATTGCAGGGCGCAGGAAGTTCGACAGCGGGCCGTGAGAGCTGAGCGGCGACGATTGGCTACCTCTGAGGACATCTTCCGCCCTTTTGAATTTCGCGCGTCTTGATCTTGGCGGGCAGCGCAAGCCCAGACCTCCACCGCATCAATCACACCTGCGAGAACGAGCAACTAAGGTAATATTTATTTCGCATAAGACTCTTGAAAAAAAGCGAAATGGCTAAAACTAAGGTGTGCAATCGACTTGATTGCTAATCTTAAGGAGTAATATTTATGAAAAAGCCAATTGGAACCACCGCAAAAACAGGTGAAAAGTGTCCTGAGAGCGGGGTGTGGGAGTCTCAGGATCATCCATCCACAACTGCCCCCATCGCAGTGAGCAATATCATGCCGCCTCACAACGGTAAAGCGGTTGTTTGGAAGCTGATTCGCCACGCTTAAGCAGTAGCGAAATCTTTTCACAGAGAGGCTGCCTTGTGGTGGCCTTTCTTTGATAACGTCAAACGCTTATCCTGCAAGACCCGACGAACTCAGGTCTTCAGTCTGAAATCGACGGGCGCTTTAAGACGAAAAGCTATCTGAATCCCCGACTTTGGTGTCACTGGTGGAAAGTTCGACTGCCAGTCGCACCAACTTCAAAAAGTTCAATATTTCGCCGGTCGCCAAAGCGCTTTTAAAAGCCCATGTGGGCGATGAAGTGCGTG
>CAZWEY010000346.1:0-1651 GCA_964632055.1 uncultured Sphingomonadaceae bacterium | reverse complement strand
TCGCGCCGATGGGAAAGCCGATGGCCGTGCCGCGCAGCCAGGGCCGCCAGGAGCGGGACCAATCCTCACGCGTCATGGCGACCGAGCCTTTGATGGCGTGGACCTTGGACCTGCACCGGTTCTGTTCCGGTCTGGTGCTCATGTTAAGCGGCCCTCTGTTCGAAGGCCACGGGTGATTTCCAGCCGAGGGCTGAGTGTTTGCGTCGCGGGTTGTAGAAGCCGTTGATGTATTCGAAGAGGGCGACTTCGACCTCGCGACGGGTTTGCCAGTTGCGACGCCAGACGAGTTCGGCCTTCAGCGACTTGAAGAAGCTTTCGACGGCGGAATTGTCGTAACAGTTGCCTTTCCCACTCATCGACACCTTGAACCCGTGCTTGCGCAGCAGCTTCTGATAGTCGTGGGCACAATATTGCGACCCGCGATCGGTGTGATGAATGCAGCCTGGTGGTGGCCTTCGGATCGCGATGGCCATGTTCAGCGCCCGCAAGGCAAGATCCTGCTTCATGCGGTTGCTGATGGCCCAGCCAACGACGCGCCGAGAGAAAAGGTCAATGATCACGGCCAGATAGACCCAACCTTCCCGTGTCCAGACATAAGTGATGTCGCCCGCCCACTTCTGGTTCGGCCCGCTCGCGGTAAAGTCTTGCTGCAGGAGATTCGGCGCGATGTTGAAGGCGTGATCGCTGTCGGTGGTGCGCTTGAACTTTCGGCTGCGGATGACCTGGATGCCATTCTGGCGCATAAGTCGCCCGACACGGCGCTGGCCGACGCGGATGCCCAGCTCATTCAGCTCCTCGGTCATGCGTGGTCGGCCGTAGCTGCCAAGGCTTAACCGGTGCTGATCGCGGATATGGGCCAAGAGCACCATGTCACGCCGCTGGCGATGCGACGGGGGCCGATGCTTCCAGGCATGCAGGCCGCGTTCTGACACACCCATCAGGCGGCACAGATGGCCGCGGGTCAGCACGCCACGATATTCGGCAATGTACTGAAACTTCACGGCTTTTGAGCCGCGAAGAACATCGCCGCTTTTTTTAGCACCTCCCTCTCCTCCCGGAGAATGCGGTTCTCTTTGCGCAGCCGTTCGTTCTCGCGCAGAAGCTCGGCATCCTGCGCGGGAACCTTGGCTTCCTCAGAAACCGCACGAACCCACTTGCCGAGCGTCGAAAGCCCGATCCCCAAATCAGACGCAACCTGACGCCGTGTCAGGCCACTGGTGAGCGCAATGCGAACCGCATCCCGCTTGAACTCGTCGCTGTGTATCGCTGCCATATTCGGTCTCCTTGATGGCGAGTATTGCTCTCAAAAGACCGGAACGAAACCGGGACAGGTCCATTTCGATCAGGCAGCGAGAAGGCCGCGCCACTCTGCGAGAGCGGCGGCGCGGGTCGTCTTGTAGGTGTCGCGGTTTTGGAGCTGGCGCTCCGTCGGAAAGTGGTTGTGGACCGAAGCATGGACTGAGGCGAACTTCTGCAATGTTCGCATGCGCCGGAACCGCAACATCGCCCGTTCGCGTCGTCGAAACGGCAGATGCGAGTTCTCGGCCCGGTTGTTGAGCCAGCGTCCCATCTCGCGGTCGTCGCCACGACCGAGCTCTTTGAGCGCAGCGCCATACGATCTCAATCGATCCGTGACGATGGTCTCAGGCCG
>CAZWEY010000345.1:0-1651 GCA_964632055.1 uncultured Sphingomonadaceae bacterium | reverse complement strand
CGCGCATACGGGCCTGCGCCGGCGATCCCTGACTGGCCGGAACCCGGCATGGGGCCGCTTGGCGGCCTTGCCGCGGCCCTTCATCACGCCTGCGACCATGGCTATACCGAGGTATTGAGCTGCAGCGTCGATTGCCTCGATCTGCCCGAAGACCTGCCCGCGCTGCTCAGCCCCGCCCCCTCATATCTGGCGCAACAGCCGGTAATCGGATTGTGGCCCGCCAGCGCCGCCACCGTGATCGACGCCATTTTGACTGGCGAAGGGCGGCATTCGATGCGTCGCTTCGCCGAGGCGCTGGGGGCAAGGCAGGTGGAAACCGGATGGGAGGCCGGCAACATCAACACCCCCGCCGATCTGGAACGCTATCGCTCCTGACGCGAAATCAGGAATACCGCGTTCTGGGCCAGAAGGTTGGCACCTCTCGCCCCTGTTTCCACACCATCGGCAAAAAACCAGCTTCCCTCCACCCTGACATGCTTTGCTGCCAGAAGGTCGCGGAAATCGGCGATCGTCAGGTGGTGGATATTGGGCGTGTCATACCATGTCTGGGGCAGGTTGCGAGTCACCGGCATCCGGCCCCGCCACATGAGCGCCATGCGCACCCGCCAATGCGCAAAATTGGGAAAGCTGACAAAGGCCTTGCGGCCAATGCGCAGCAATTCATCCAGCATCAGGTCGGGCCGCTGGGTAGTCTGCAAGGTCTGGCTGAGGATCGCGAAATCGAACGAGCCATCGGGATAGAAGGCCAGGTCGCCATTGGCGTCGCCCTGGATCACCGAAAGCCCCCGGCTGACGCATTGCTCGACCTTGTGTGCATCGATCTCCATGCCGCGCGCATCGACCTGCCGCCCGTCGCGCAGGGCCGCCAGCAGCTCGCCATCGCCACAGCCGATATCGAGCACCCTTGCGCCATTGGTGACATTGGCGGCGATCGCCGCAAGATCGGGGCGCAGGCTCATTGCTGGAGGAACCCCCGGATGACCCGGTCGAGCGCGGGGATCTCCATCAGGAAACTGTCATGGCCATGGGGCGATGACAGCTCGACGAAACTGACCGGACGGCCCGCTGCATTAAGCGCATGAACGATGCGGCGCGATTCCAGCGTGGGATAAAGCCAGTCCGTATCGAAGCTGACCACGCAAAAGCGCGCGCGCGTTGCACCAAATGCTTCGGCCAGCCGCCCTTCATGATCTTCGGCCACGTCGAAATAGCTCATCGCACGCGAAATATAGAGATAGGAATTGGCATCGAAGCGCCCGGTGAAGCTCAATCCCTGATGGCGCAGATAGCTCTCCACCTGGAATTCGGCATCGAAACCGAAACCCTTGGTCGCCCGATCCTGCAGGCGGCGGCCGAATTTCTCGGCCAGCGCTTCCTCGGAAAGATAGGTGATATGAGCGGCCATGCGGGCAACCGACAGCCCGGCATCGGGCGCCTTGCCGGTGCCATAATAATCGCCGCGCTGCCATGCGGGGTCAGCCATGATCGCCTGCCGACCCACTTCGTGGAAAGCGATATTCTGGGCAGAAGTGCTGGCCGTGCTCGCCACCAACAGCACCGCGCGGGTGCGTTCGGGGAAATTGACCGCAAGGCTGAGCGCCTGCATCCCGCCCATCGAACCGCCAACCGCCGCGTGCAGCGCATCGATCTC
>CAZWEY010000344.1:0-1653 GCA_964632055.1 uncultured Sphingomonadaceae bacterium | reverse complement strand
CATGTTACGCCACCAGTCCCAGCGGGTTTTCGATCAGGTCCTTGAACGCCTGCATCAGCTGCGCCCCGTCCGCACCGTCAATCGCGCGGTGATCGAAGCTGCCGGTCGCGCTCATCACGCTGGCAACAGCCAGGGCGCCATCGACCACATAGGGCCGCTGTTCGCCCGCGCCGACCGCCATGATTATGGCCTGGGGCGGGTTGATCACGGCATCGAACTGCTTGATCCCGAACATCCCCAGGTTGGACAGGCTGGCTGTGCCGCCCTCGTATTCGTGCGGCATCAGCTTGCCATCGCGGGCCTTGTCCGCCAGCGCCTTCATCTCGGTGCTGATCTGGGCCATGCCCTTGGCTGCGGCATCAACAATGATCGGCGTAATCAGGCCAGAAGGAGCCGCCACGGCGACCGAGATGTCAGCGCGGGAATAGTTGCGCAGTTCGTCCCCGGCAAAGCTGACGTTGCACTTGGGCACGCGGGTCAGCGCCTTCGCCAGCGCCTTGATCAGCAGGTCATTGACTGACAGCTTCACGCCGTCTGCTTCTAGCGCCTTGTTCAACTCGCCGCGCAGCTTGAGCAGGGGGTCAAGCCGCACGTCAACCGTCAGGTAAATGTGCGGAATGGTCTGCTTCGCCTCGGTCAGGCGGCGGGCGATCGTTTTCCGGACATTGTTTAGTTTTTCGACTTCATACGGGATGCCAAAGTCCGAAACGGCGGCTGGCGCAGCCTGCGCCGGAGCTGCAGGCAAAGCAGCCGTTGGTGCCGCGCCGGGCTGTGCAGCCTCGACGTCGGCCTTTACGATACGGCCATTCGGACCGCTGCCCTTGACTGCCTTCAGGTCCATACCGTTCTGCTCGGCAATCCGCTTAGCGAGCGGCGAGGCGATCACGCGATTAGGCTGAATCATCTCAGTCTGGTCAGACTTTAGCATAGCAGACCTTGCGCACCGCCTCGACGATGCGGGGGGCGTCGATCAAGGCGGCCCGTTCAAGGTTCGCTGCATAAGGCAACGGCACGTCCTCGTCGCAGACCCGCAGGACCGGCGCGTCGAGGTGATCGAACCCGTCCTCCATGCAGATCGCCATCACTTCCGACGCAATCGAGCAGACCGGCCAGCCTTCTTCGGCAATGACCAGACGGTTGGTCTTGGCCAGCGAGGTCAGCACGGCTTCCTTGTCGAGCGGGCGCAGCGTGCGCAGGTCGAGCACTTCGGCCTCGATCCCCTCGGCGACCAGCAGCTCGGCCGCTTCCAGCGCAAAGCCGACACCGATCGAATAGGACACGATCGTCACGTCCTTGCCCTCGCGCATGATCCGCGCCTTGCCAATCGGCAGGATGTGGTCATCAAGCTCGGGCAGTTCGAAGCTGCGGCCATAGACCAGTTCGTTTTCGAGGAAGACCACCGGATCCTCGCAGCGGATCGCCGCCTTGAGCAGGCCCTTGGCATCGGCCGCGTCATAGGGCGCGATCACCACCAGGCCAGGGACGCTGGCATACCACGGGCCATAGTTCTGGCTGTGCTGCGCGCCAACGCGACTGGCCGCGCCATTGGGGCCACGGAACACCACCGGACAGCGCATCTGCCCGCCCGACATGTAATTGGTCTTGGCGGCCGAGTTGATGATGTGGTCGATCGCCTGCATGGCGAAGTTGAAG
>CAZWEY010000343.1:0-1655 GCA_964632055.1 uncultured Sphingomonadaceae bacterium | reverse complement strand
AACTAGTAATTGACGATTATTTTGACCTACGGAGTAGGTTAGATAGCGGATTTACGCTAGCTGATAGTAGTATGTTTACGTTAAAAAACTATAAACATCACGACACAATAAAAGCGCAGATGGCAGTATAAAATAGAAAAAGGGGGCTTACGCCCCCTTTTTCTTTGTTGGTTTCTTAGGCTTAGGCGGGGTTTTTACTCCGCCTTTCTTTTTTTGCCCAGGCATAGAACGCGTAAAAGGCTCAGCTGCTATCATGGTTTTTCTGTACGAACAGAACCACGGCTTGGATTTTTTACCTCACGGACAGTTAGGCTATCACCAGCGCGATAATACTCCTTAGTAGCAGCATCAACATCTGGGTCATACGCTTCACGCATACCGTAACGGTTATCTCCTATACGTACTGTCTTACCAGGGCGTAAATCTAGTCCAGATGGTGATTTTGCCATTAGAAGCCCTCTGGTTCTTTCCAGAACTTACCGCCCATACCACCAGTGACTTTTTCACTTGTGACTTTAGCTTGTCCTACGATTGGTCCGCGATTACCAGTTTTAGTCCATTCACGGCTAAAGCTAGTGTCGCCCATATATACGTCACCTTGGTCTATGTAACCAGCAGCACCTTTTAGTACTTGGTTAGGGCCAGCATTACCAGCTGAACGACCGTCTGAAGAACCTGTAAAACTTGTACGCTGAGTTCCACCAGTTGCTACTTTTGGAGCTTGCTTACCATTTTTTACTAGTTTAAGATCTTCGGAGATCCCAGTGACTGTTTTTTTAATCATTCCCATTATATATTCTCCTTAGATTAAAAATTAAGAAACTAATGCGAGTACTGTTTTAGTGCAGTTACCAGTGTTAGAACCACCAGAAGTAGAAGCACGTACTGTTACTGTAACGGCAGGGTTGCCACCACCTGTACCAGGAGTAAAATATGCATTAGCTGAAGTGTTTAGTGCAGAGAAGTTAATCGCTACGTTTGCGTTAGCAGAAACGGCACGGTCAACAGCAGTTGCATCAGAGTAGTTGATAGTTACTTGCTTTGCAGTAGTTGCAAAAGCACGTTCTGCGTTATGAACTACAGCGAAGTCTGCGTTACCAAATACTACGCGGTTAAAAGTTAGAGGCATTGAAGCTGCGCCTAGCTTAGTTACACAAGCTGAGCCAGAAGCTGCAGTTGCATCAGCACCAGTAAAGGTTAGATTCTCAAATACTGCTGAGTTAGCAGAAGTATTAGCGATAGTCATAGCACCAGAAATAACGATTTCTTCACGATCACCAAGACCGATGAAGGCTACGTCATCTAGCTGTACTGCTGTAGGAGCAGTATAGGTACCAGGATAGATGATAAAAGAAGTATCACCTTGGGTTAGAATTTCGGTTGGAATAGAAGTTAGATTAGGGTAGTTTGCGTCACCATATGCACCAACTTTATATACGTTTTTACCAGCCATTTATTTCTCCTTTATAGAGATAAACTCTAATATTTGATATTGTCTCAAAGTTTGACTGTTATGTCAAAAATTATTTTTTAGGCTTTTTGGACACACCAGCGGTACTTAACGCAATAGCTATAGCTTGTTTCTGTTTAGCTTGGCTTGGTGTTAATCCTGATTTCTCTGCTATAGTTTTAATAGCTTTTGATCGTGTTTTACC
>CAZWEY010000342.1:0-1659 GCA_964632055.1 uncultured Sphingomonadaceae bacterium | reverse complement strand
GACATCGCCTCGCCAGATCCAGACACGCGATCCTAGGTGCTCGCCATAAAATTGTCTCCAGCCGATGCCACGCCATCGCGGCGCACCGGTCACCACCAGTAACCAAGGAGACACACCGTGACGAGTTCAAAGACAAAGGCCACGCTGGACAGCGTGCTCACCCAAACCACCCAGCGCCATGGCGGCGCACCGGGCGTGGTGGCCATGGCGACGGACCGCAATGGCAACTTCTACGAGGGCGCCTCCGGGACGCGAGAGCTCGGACAGGATCGACCCATGACGACCGACAGCGTCTTTGCGATCTTCTCCACCACGAAGGCGCTGACCGGCACCTGCATCATGCAGCTGGTCGAGGAAGGCCGCATCTCGCTCACCGACGATGCCGGCAAGTACGTGCCCGAGATTGACCAGCTCCAGGTGCTCGACGGCTTTGGCGCTGACGGCCAGCCGCGCACGCGTGCGCCCAGGCGCAAGATCACCGTCAACGACCTGATGCTCCACACCTCGGGGCTGTGCTACGAGTTCTTCAGCGCCGATGACCTGAAGTACCGCACGGCCAAAAACATCCCGACGGTGGTGTCGGGCAGCTTCGATTCGATCCGCACGGTGCTGCTCCACGAGCCGGGCGCTGCCTGGACCTACGGCGTCAACATCGACTGGCTGGGGCGCATCGTCGAGCAGCAGCGCGGCAAGCGCCTGGGCGAGGTGATGAAGGAGCGCATCTTCGGGCCGCTGGGCATGAACGAGATCGGTTTCCAGATGACCGAGGCTATGAAGGCCCGGCGCGTGACGATCCACGATCGCGCGGCCGACGGCAAGCTGACCCCGCTGCCCGACCTGGTGCTGCCCGATCCGCCGCCGATGGACATGGGCGGCCATGGCCTGTATGCCACGGTGGGGGAGTACATGAAGTTCATCCGCATGATCCTGAATGACGGCGCCGGCCCGAACGGCCGTGTGCTCAAGGCCGAGACCGTGCAGCAGATGTCGCAGGACGGCCTTGCCGCCCTCGGGCTGTCGGTCGGCGGGTGGACCACGTCGATCCCGTCGCTCAGCAACACCGGCGAGTTCTTCCCGGGCACCGCCAAGGGATGGGCCTACACCTTCATGACCAACCGCGAGCGCACGCCCTCGGGCCGCCCCGCCAACTCGCTGATGTGGGCCGGCCTGGCCAACTCCTTCTACTGGATCGACCGCAGCAGCGGCATCGGCGGCTACTGGGCGACCCAGATCCTGCCGTTCCAGGACGCGGCCTCGTACCCGGGCTTTGTGGAGTTCGAGACGGCCGTCTACCATCACCGGTGAGCCGCCGACTTTCGCGGCGCACGCCCTGAGGAGTACACCGGCATGGAAGCGATCCGCAACGTCCTGGTCACCGACGTCACCGGTGCCCCCAGCACCCGCCACCGTCTGGTGGCGTCGACGGACTGGGACGAAGTCCAGCACTGGAGCAAGCAGGTCTACATGCCGTACGACGCGGCACCGGTCGGGCTCGTGCGGCAGCCCGACTCGGTGCTCGACGCCATCCGCATCGGGCACTTCACGCTCAGCCGCTTCAGCTACGGCGTGCCGGTGCACCTGACCGGGTTTGCCGCGGAGGCCGGCACTGGCATGGTCCTCACGACCCTGCGCGGCGCCATTCGGCATTGGTCGAGCGGG
>CAZWEY010000341.1:0-1662 GCA_964632055.1 uncultured Sphingomonadaceae bacterium | reverse complement strand
CGCCGACCGAGCCGAACACCGCCCTGCCGCGCTATCGGGCGGTGAGCAACAGCGCGTGGCCTTCTGTCGGGCGCTAGCCAATCAACCGAAGCTCTTGCTGGCCGACGAGCCCACAGGCAACCTCGATCCCGAGACCTCGGAACGGGTCTTTTCCACGCTGATGGATGTGGTGCGCGAGACGGGCCTCTCGGCGCTCATCGCCACCCATAACCTCGAGCTGGCCGCGCGGATGGATCGGGTGGTGCGGCTCGAGGCTGGGCGTATTGCGCCGGGCGGCTGACCGCCTCTGTTCATGCTGGAAAAACGCCGCGAAACGCGGGAAGATGGCATAAAGGCAGGGAGGTAGCAAGGATGAAACGGCTTGGTTTGATTGGATTTGGGCTTCTGGCGCTTGCCGGATGCGCCACCGAGGTTGTCGATGGCAAGCAAGCCTATCTTGAAGATTGCTCGCTCTGCCACGGAACCGGCGGCAAGGGCGACGGCCCCTTGGAGCGCGATCTTGCCAAGGCTCCCGCGGACCTGACGACGCTGGCGGCCCGCTATGACGGGGTTTACCCGCGCGACTACGTGATGAGCACCATCGACGGATTGCACCGGCAGGCGAGTTTCTCGGCCGACATGCCTGAGTTCGGTGCTGGCGACATGGGCGAGATCGTCATGATCGGTTCAACCCCGATCCCCGCGCGTTTGCTCGCGCTGGCGAACTATATCGGAACTCTGCAGGAATAGCTCAGGCGCGCTTGCGCCGCCGCAGCACGGTCAGACCTCCGAGCCCCGACAGAAGCAAAAGGCCCGTCGCCGGCAGGGGAATAGGTGTTGTGAATTCGGCTGTGAAGATCAGGTCAGGATCCAGCTTAAACTCGCCTTCGGGCCAAATTTCTTCCTGAGCTCCCCAGAGCCAGAAGCTCGCGGCACTGAGGTAGAAGGACAGGTCGCCACCAAAGGGGCTATCGCTCGAGTAGTAGCTCTTGAGGCCTTCCCATCCCTCCGGCCAGGAGGCACTTGAGAAGTCCCAGATCCAATAGCCGTTTTCATCAAGGAAATAGGCCAGACCGCCGTTGTAGATGTTAAAGGGCGCATACTTGGTCGAATAGCCTGTATAGCCATTGAAATCTATGAAGGTGTACAGCAACTGGCCCGGCGAGACAGGCAGGTTCGTCAGGAATGTTTTCTGGCCGGAAACGACCTTGAAAGACTGCGAGAACAGCAAGTCGGTACTGTAATAGTCCGAGGCGATCCAGAAATCGAAGGTTTGATCCTTCGCGGCGCTGTTGAAATAGAAGCTGATTGAGTCGAGGTTGGTCGCACCTGCGGGGGCGCTGATCATTGTCCCGCTCCCGAGCCAGTCGTAAGTCACTGTTCCGGGCCACTTGCCTGTCAAATCGACAGTCGTCGCCCGACCGGGGTCGGCGAGCAATACGGCCATCAGGATGACAAAAAGTCTAAGCAATCATTTCTCCAGACGTCTTCGGAGCTTCGTCGCCAGAATAAGGGCGGGAATGTGGCGGCTCAAGTGTCTATTTGGAAACAATAAATTGAGCCTGGCCGAGCGGCTCCGAAAACCTTACACATCCAACTCCTCAACAAACCGCGCGTTTTCCTGGATGTACTGGAACCGCAGCTCGGGCTTCTTGCCCATCAGCCGCTCCACGAGATCGCCGG
>CAZWEY010000340.1:0-1669 GCA_964632055.1 uncultured Sphingomonadaceae bacterium | reverse complement strand
GCTGGGCGGCGGCCAGTGGCAGCTGATCATCTCCGAAATTCCCTACATGGTCCAGAAGGGCAAGCTGATCGAGCAGATCGCGCAGGTGATCGCGGACAAGAAGGTGCCGATCCTCGAAGATGTGCGCGATGAATCGGACGAGAAGATCCGCATCGTGCTGGTGCCCAAGAGCCGCAATGTCGACCAGGAACTGCTCAAGGAAAGCCTCTACAAGCTGACCGACCTCGAAAGCCGGTTCGGCCTCAATTTGAACGTGCTCGACGCGACACGCACGCCGATGGTCATGGGGCTGAAGGAGCTGTTGACCAACTGGATCGCCAGCCAGATCGACATTCTCCAGCGCCGCAGCCAGCATCGGCTGGACAAGATCGCGGCCCGGCTGGAACTGGTCGAAGGCTATATCATCGCCTATCTCAATCTCGACCGGATCATCGAGATCATCCGCACCGAGGATGAGCCGAAGCCCGTGATGATGGCCGAGTTCAACCTCACCGACCGGCAGGCCGAAGCGATCCTCAACATGCGGTTGCGCTCATTGCGCAAGCTTGAGGAAATGGAGCTGCGGGCCGAGCGCGACGACCTGCTGAAGGAACGCGACGAGCTGGAGCAATTGCTGGCCAGCCCCGCCCGCCAGCGCACCCGGATCAAGCGCGATCTTGCCAATCTTCGCAAGGAATATGCCCCCGAAACCGCCATCGGAGCGCGCCGTACGCTGATTGCGGAATCTACGCCCACGGTCGAATTCAGCATGGACGCGATGATCGAGAAGGCGCCGGTGACGGTGATCCTGTCTGCCAGGGGCTGGGTTCGGGGTGCGAGCGGGCATGTGCCTCTGGACGGCGAGTTCAAGTTCAAGGAAGGCGATGGCCCCGCCTTTGCGATCCACGCCCAGACCACCGACAAGCTGCTGATCGCCTGCGACAATGGCCGCTTCTACACGCTGGGAGCCGACAAGCTGCCCGGTGCACGCGGCTTTGGCGAGCCGATCCGCACCATGGTCGATATCGATGCCGAAGCGCAGATCGTGGCGCTGATCGCCTATAAGCCCAAGGGGCAATTATTGCTGGCGGCCAATAGCGGGCGTGGCTTTGCCGCGGAAATGGACGAAATCCTTGCCGAAACCCGCAAGGGGCGCGGGGTGATGAACACCAAGCCCGGCGTGAGGCTGGCCGTGGTCCGCGAAATTCCCGAAAGCCACGATCATGTCGCGGTGGTGGGCGAAAACCGCAAGCTCGTCATCTTCAGCCTGGAAGAGCTTCCCGTGCTGGCCAAGGGGCAGGGCGTCACCCTGCAACGCTATCGCGATGGCGGCATGGCCGATGCCACCACCCTGCAGCTGGAAGAAGGCCTCAGCTGGGCGATGGGCGGAGACACAGGCCGCATTCGCACCGAAAAGGACATGATGCTGTGGAAGGTCGCGCGCGGTGCGGCAG
This sequence comes from uncultured Sphingomonadaceae bacterium, assembly GCA_964632055.1. GTDB lineage: Bacteria > Pseudomonadota > Alphaproteobacteria > Sphingomonadales > Sphingomonadaceae > CANJYE01. Next base: position 236 of record CAZWEY010000340.1, on the reverse strand, counting down.
GCCGGATGCCGCCCACAGGATTTCCGCGCGACAACAAGTTCTGATGCGACAAAAAAGGGGGCCAGACCGGCCCCCTTTCCCTGTATTAACGTGGATTGTGAACCTGATGGCGTCGGTTGCCCCCGCCATTGCCACCGCCACCGCTGCCATCGCGGCGCGGCCCGCGATTGCGATCGCCCCTCTGTTCGCCTCTGCTGTCACCGCTGCGATGGCCTTCGCCGCGCGGATGAACATGG
>CAZWEY010000339.1:0-1677 GCA_964632055.1 uncultured Sphingomonadaceae bacterium | reverse complement strand
CGCGCGGTTGCGCGCACCCGGTGCTGCAATTGGGCTTGCCAGACCACTTCATCGAACACGGGGACCCGGTGAAGCTGATGGCAGAAGTCGGCCTGGGTGCCGAGGGAATTCTGGCGTCCATCCGTGAGCGTTTTTTCAAACCACACTGAATAATTTTCCCCTAAGGGTTTCCCCTTGATTGAGGTTTCCCTTGTGAAAACGCCGTTAATCCGTGCTTACAATGGCTCGCTGCCTCAGTAGCTCGGCTCAGCAGGCAACGTTAGATCAACAAATGAGGAGAACCTACATGGATCGTCGTTCAATTTTGGCTGCCACCACTGTGGCTGGTGCGGCTGGTATTCTGGCTGCTTGCGGTGAGAAAAAGGAGCAGGCTGCTGCACCTGCGGCGCCAGCTGTTCAAACAGGTGAAACCGTTCGCTGGCGCTTGGCATCCAGCTTCCCCAAGGCGCTCGACACCATCTTCGGTGGCGCTGAGGTATTCGCGCAAAAAGTCAGCGAGATGACCGGTGGCAAGTTCCAAATTTCAGTGCACGCAGGCGGCGAATTGATGCCAGCGTTCGGCGTGGTTGATGCTGTACAAAACGGCACGGTTGAGTGCTGCCATACCGCTCCTTACTACTTCTTTGGCAAGAGCCCGGCATTTGCGTTGGGCTGTGCTATTCCTTTCGGTATGAACGCCCGTCAGCGCACTGCGTGGATGTTCCATGGCAACGGCAACAAGCTGATGGCCGAGTTCTACAGCAAGTACAACATGGTGCATTTCTCTGCAGGTAACACTGGCGCCCAGATGGGCGGGTGGTATCGCAAGGAAATCAACAGCATGGCTGACATCCAAGGTTTGAAGATGCGCATCGGCGGCTTCGGCGGTACCATCATCAAGGCGATCGGTGGCGTGCCACAAAACGTGCCTGGTGGCGAAATCTACCAAGCACTGGAAAAAGGCACCATCGACGCTTGCGAATGGGTCGGCCCCTATGACGACCAGAAGCTGGGCTTCAACAAAGTGGCTCCGTACTACTACTACCCAGGCTGGTGGGAAGGCGGTCCTGAGCTGAACGTGTTGATCAACCGCGAAGCTTTCGACAAGTTGTCCCCTGAGTACAAAGCCATCGTGAAGGCAGCAGCAACCTACGCTCACGTCAACATGACCGCGTTGTACGATGCACGCAACCCACAAGCACTGAAAGAGTTGGTGGCTTCAGGCACCAAGCTCCGCCAGTTGCCCAAGGACGTTATGGACACCGCTTTCAAGGCAGCGATGAAGTCCTATGAAGAGTTGAACGATACGAACGAAGACTGGAAGAAGATCTATGCGGATTATTCAGCCTTCCGCCGTGACCAAAACTTGTGGTTCCGCTTGACTGAAGGAACCTTCGATCGTTACATGCAGCAGGCTAAGCTGTAATCGGTTGACGGATGAAAAAGCCCCGCTCCGGCGGGGTTTTTTGTTCTAAATTTGAAGAAGAAACAGTGGCTGCCAGGGAATATTCTGGTCAGTACACTTGGTGGATTTAAAAATGGTTGCGCTCTTCGCCCATGGGGCTGAGTCAGGAGAACCAAGATGAAAACATTTCTCACCTTTTCCAAAGGGATCGATAGCCTCAACCAATGGATCGGTAAGCTGTCGTTGCTGATGATTTTGGCGTCGACCGCAATCAGCGCAGGCAATGCGCTCAT
>CAZWEY010000338.1:0-1680 GCA_964632055.1 uncultured Sphingomonadaceae bacterium | reverse complement strand
CCTGGTGCGCTCAGTGTTCAGACTCAGGTCCCACTGGGGCGACACGCTCATTGATGTAGGCATGGATCGGTATGTCGCCGAAGCGTTCGAGACGGGCGAGCGATTTGATAACGAGTCGCTCGCCCGGATTGCTTCGGCCATACGGACCGCCCGACGAATCGTGGTCACGCATGAACACCCAGACCATCTGGGCTATCTGCCGCGGTTTCCGAGTTTGGACGCAATTGCCCCCAATGTGCGGCTCACGCGCGCGCAAATAGAAGGCACGTCGCAATACATGGAGAGTGGGCGCGTTCCCGAGGCCTTGGCCCAGTTGGCGCCTGTACCGTCGCACGGATACACTGTGGTGGCGCCCGGCGTCGTCCTCGTTCCGTCTCCGGGGCACACGCCCGGCAGCGTAATGTACTTCGTCCTGATGGCGGATGGACGAGAGGTCCTGTTCATCGGCGATCTGGTCTGGAGCATGTCTAATGTCCGCGATGGAGCAGGGCGATCCAGGCTGGTGCAGGGTGTGCTGATGCAAACCAAGGAAGATCGAGAACTCGTCTACGACCAGCTCCGCTGGCTTGTTACCTTTGTGCGTCAGTATCCGGATATCGTCGTCATCCCTTCACACGACGGCGCCCACCTGCGCGAATTGGCGACATCAGGCAGAATCCTGGATCGCTTCAGGACTTCGCTGCCGGATGAATGACCGGAGTCGGCGAAGTCCGGCCTGGCGGCGGCTAGGATACCGGACGGCAGGATTGGATCGACCCTGCCGATAGCCCACGATCACCATAGGTGCCAAGCTGGCCCTATTGCGACATTCGCTCTTGTCCAAAATTCGGACGGCAATCTATCGCTGGTCCGAAATTCCTGGGGCAAGTCACCATCCGAACGGCTCGCTCACGCACCTCTGGCGAGTAAGGAGATCTCTGCTTCTTGTCCGTCATTGGTCCACTCTCTCAACGAAAATGGCCTCCGGTAAACCCGGCGCGGTTCAGCTTCTCCATTCTATCGGCACTGTCTGGAGCGCTAGAACACCGCTTCAATCAGGTGAGGTCCTGAGGCAGAGGCAGCGCTGGTTCGACGGTCAGCTTGATCTCGATCCCGAGCGCCTCGTGTTCATCGACGAGACGTGGACCGCCACCAACATGACCCGCAGCCATGGCCGCTGCCGGAGGGGCGAGCGGCTGCGCATGGGCTTCCCGCACGGGCATCGCAAAACCACCACACTGGTCGCGGGCCTGCGCATGACCGGCATGGTCGCGCCCATGGTGCTGGACGGGCCAATCAATGGCAACTGGTTCGAAGCTTACGTGACGCAGGTGCTGGTGCCCGAACTGCGCCCTGGTGACGTCGTCATCATGGACAACCTCTCGAGCCACAAACGGGCGGCCGAGAAGGAGAAGATCGAAGCGGTCGGCGCGACCCTGCGCTTCCTTCCGCCATACAGCCCCGACTTCAACCCGATCGAGAAGGCGTTCTCACGGCTCAAGGCCATGCTGCGCAAGATCGGTGAACGTGCAGTCCGCGGCCTCTGGGACCTGATAGGCAGGCTCGTCGACATCTTCCAGCCAGATGAATGCGCCAACTACTTCAGATCATGCGGTTATGAGCCGGAATGAACGGAAAACGCTCTAATATGATCAAGAATGCTCCGCTGACTTTTTCAGCATTCGAGCAACGCCCTTGGCC
>CAZWEY010000337.1:0-1690 GCA_964632055.1 uncultured Sphingomonadaceae bacterium | reverse complement strand
CTTGTTCTGCTGATCTGTTTCATGGAGCGCGCCCAGCGCCGCCTGCTGATCCAGTATCCCAAGCGCGCCAGCGCCCGCGGCATGATGCAGGCCGACCGCAGCCATCTGCCGCTCAAGCTCAACACCGCCGGCGTCATTCCGCCGATCTTCGCAAGCTCGCTGCTGCTGCTGCCGCTGACAATCACCCAGTTCGCCGGCAATTCGGTCACCCCTGACAGCACTGGCGGGCAGATCATGGTGACGCTCAACCAGTATCTCCAGCACGGCAAGCCGCTCTACATGCTGCTTTATGCGGCGGGCATCCTGTTCTTCACCTTCTTCTACACCGCCGTGGTGTTCAACCCGGAAGAAACGGCAGAAAATCTGAAACGCAATGGCGGTTTCATTCCGGGCATCCGGCCGGGCAAGAATACCGAGAACTATCTCGACTATGTGCTGACGCGGATCACGGTGATCGGTGCGATCTATCTCACCATTGTCTGCACCGTTCCGGAATTCCTGCTGGCGGAAACCGGCGTCGCGCTGTTTTTCGGCGGCACGAGCCTGCTGATCGTGGTCAATGTCACGGTCGATACGATCACACAGATCCAGTCGCATCTGCTGGCGCACCAGTATGGCGATCTGATCAAGAAGGCGAAACTGAAAGGCCGCCTGCGCTGAGCAGGTCGGGGCAGGGGGTTTTCAGATGAACATCATTCTTCTTGGGCCTCCGGGCGCGGGCAAGGGCACGCAGGCCCAGCGCCTGGTTGACCGCTATGGCATGAAGCAGCTTTCCACCGGCGATATGCTGCGCGCTGCCGTCAAGGCGCAAACGCCTGTAGGGCTGCAGGCCAAGGCGGTGATGGAAAGCGGCGGGCTGGTTTCCGACGAGATCGTTTCCGCGCTCATCAATGACGAGCTGGCGGCGATGGGGCCGGAGACCGGCGCCATTTTCGACGGCTACCCCCGCACCGAAGCCCAGGCGCTCTCGCTCGATGCCATCCTTGAAGCCAATGGCCGGTCGCTCGACCATGTGATCGAGCTGGAAGTGGACGAGGATGCACTGGTCGAGCGGATTACCGGGCGCTTCACCTGTGCTGATTGCGGCAAGGGCTATCACGACCGCTTCGAGCGCCCTGCAGCCGATGGCGTCTGCGACAAATGCGGCGGCACCGAATTCAAGCGCCGGCCCGACGACAATGAGGCAACCGTGCGCACTCGCATGGCCGAATATCGCGCCAAGACCGCGCCGATCCTGCCGATCTACGAGGCGCGCGGTCTGGTCAGCCGGGTGGATGGCATGGCCGATATGGACCAGGTCACCGCATCGCTTGCCGCCATTTTGGGATAAGCCCTTTCTCCGGTTTGACCGGGGAGGCCAATCTTGATAAATATGCTCATCGCTATGTGCCGGGATACTCCGTTTGCGGGGTGTTTATCTGTGCGGCCAAGTCCCCTGTTGACGGGGGCTGCGAATCACCCTAAGCGCCCCTTTCACTCGACAGTTCCGAGGTAGGCTGGTCGGCGCCTGTTCACCCAAGCGCCACCCGGTATTCTTGCCGTCCCGGCCCCGAATTGTCAGTGTCAGACGCGTTGAGATGGGGGCGTGCCCGGTTCCTTATGGAATTGCGCCAGCCCCTGTGGAGCAGGAGAATAAAGTGGCTCGTATTGCCGGGGTCAATATCCCCACCAACAAGCGCGTTATCATCGC
>CAZWEY010000336.1:0-1693 GCA_964632055.1 uncultured Sphingomonadaceae bacterium | reverse complement strand
TGGCGACGGTGACGCCGTCCTTGGTGATGCGCGGAGCGCCGAAGCTCTTGTCGATGACGACATTGCGGCCCTTGGGCCCCAGGGTAACCTTGACGGCATTGGCGAGCGTATCAACGCCCTTCAGGATGCGTTCGCGTGCGTCACGCGAAAACTTCACGTCCTTGGCAGCCATTGTAACTTCCTCTCTAGAATGTGTGAGACGGGAAAAAGCGAAGCGTCAGCGGATCAGCCGATCACGCCCATGATGTCGCTTTCCTTCATGATCAGCAGGTCTTCACCGTCGATCTTGACTTCGGTGCCGGACCATTTGCCGAACAGCACGCGATCACCGGCCTTCACGTCAAGCGGGGTGATCTTGCCATCTTCGGAACGCGCGCCGGTGCCAACGGCGACGATTTCGCCTTCGCTGGGCTTTTCCTTCGCGCTGTCAGGGATAATGATGCCGCCAGCCGTCTTTTCTTCGGCTTCAAGGCGACGGACCAGCACGCGATCGTGCAGTGGACGGAATGCCATAGTAATGACCTCTTCCAAAATGAGTGGTTTGTGACTGTTGGCACTCTCACATGCAGAGTGCCAGCGGCGGGCATATGGTGGCCGCGCGCAGACCCGTCAACCGCCGCCGCTGAAGTTTTTTTTATTTTGTACGTGGGCGCCCTGGCGCGGCACCGGCGACGTAAGTGAGCGCGATCCCGCCCAGGATCAGCCCCATGCCCGCGAAATGATAGGCAAACAGGGGTTCGGACAGGATCGCGGCGGCTGACAGTGCGCCGAACAGCGGCATCAGGCTGAGCGTCTGCCCCGCGGGTGCCGCCCCGATCCGCGCAACTGCGAGATTGAACAACAGATAGGCGATGATGGACGGGAAAATGCCGACATAGGCAATCGCGCCGATCAGGCGCGGGGTCCAGCGTACCCCGGCCAGCGCATCCGCCTCGATCAGCGGGGCCGGGAGCAGAAAGACCGCGCCAACCACGAAGGTCGCCGCGAGAAAGCTCAACGGATGGATCGCGGGCCGCAGCTTGAGGAAACTCGTATAGATGGCCCAGGCGCAGACGGCCAGCAGGACCAGTGCATCGCCTTCGCCAAGATGCAGCGCCAGAAGGCGCGCTGGCGATCCGTGCGCCACGATGGCGAGTACGCCCAATGTCGAGATCAGCACGCCCAACAGCTGTGCCCGCGGCGCGCGCAGTTTGAAGACAAGCCGGTCAAGCAGCAGCACCAGCGCCGGGATCGCCGCCTGCAGCAGCAGGGCATTGGCCGCTGTCGTGTTGTGCAGGCCGCGATAGACCAGCGTGTTGTAAAGGCCAACCCCGGTAATGCCGAGCAGCAGCACCGGCTTCCATGCAGCGATCAGCGCCGCCCTGTCACGCTTGAGGTGGCCAGCGGCAAACGGGAGCAGCACCGCGAGCGCGACAATCCAGCGCAGCAATGAGAGGGTGAGTGGCGGAATATCCTGATTTACCGCGCGTCCGACGATCTGGTTGCCCGACCAGAACAGCATGGCCAGAAACAGCATGCCGAGCGCGCCCAGCCGCTGTGCGCGGGCATGTTCGCCGCCATGATCGTCAATCGAGATCGCTTGTCTCCAGCCGGTGGTGCCGGGCGCGGTCATGCGCCAGGCCAGGCGAAGATGCAAATAGAGAGGGCGGCGCCATTACGGCACCGCCCCTGCTTGCTATTCGAGAAAGAATCG
>CAZWEY010000335.1:0-1695 GCA_964632055.1 uncultured Sphingomonadaceae bacterium | reverse complement strand
GGTGCCTTCGACCGGGCGGGGCGCGCCGGGTTGCGGCGGGGCAACGCTGAAATCGGGCGGCACCACCAGAGGCGCCTGGCGCTGCACGGCCATTTCATCGGGCCGGTCGCGGTTGAAAATGCCGCTGCCGCCGCAAGCGGAAAGCAGGGCGCTGCCCGCGATCAGGGCGACGAAATTACGGCCAGTCTCAAGCTTCATCTTTACTCTCCGTGGGCGTGGCGCCCTCATCGGTATCGCGCATTTCGCCCTGCTTGTCGCGCAGGAAGAAGGAACGGGCAAGGATTATCACCACGCCGATGGTGATGGCGGCATCGGCGATGTTGAAAATCAGGAAGGGGCGGAACTCGCCGAAATGCAGATCGGCATAATCGACCACGAAGCCATAAAGATAGCGGTCGCGGATATTGCCCAGCGCTCCGCCCAGCACCAGACCCAGTGCGGCGATCTCGCCCAGCGCCTTCTCGCGCAGCATCCAGATCAGCACGATGGCAGCAATGAGGCCTGTTACTGCGACGAGAATCCAGCGCATTTCGGCCGAAGTTGCGGTGAACATGCCGAGCGACACGCCGAAATTCTGAGTGAAACGCAGGTCGAAGAAGGGCAGCAACTCGATCGCTTCGCGCTCTCGTAAGCTCAGCGGATTGAGCACGAACCACTTGAAGCCCTGATCCACCAGAAAGACGGTGGCCGCAATGGCGAGGCCGAAGATGCGATAGGTCCGCTCCATGCTCAGCCGACCACCGCGTCGCACCGCCCGCACAGCGCGCCGTCTTCGCTGACTTCGGGCAAATGCCGCCAGCAACGGCCGCATTTGTGGTGGGTGGTGCACTCCACTTTGGCCTCTGGGCCATTATGGACGGCGGCGACGATGAAGATTTCCGCCAGATCAAGATCGCCGAGGTCGCCGGAAAAGGTGTATTCCGCCTCGAGGCTCGACCCTATCAGCTTTTCGCGCCGCATCGGCTCGATCAGCTCATTGGCCAACATGCGGCTGCCGCGAATCGAAAGCCATTTCTTTTCGAGCGCTTCATTGCTCCAGTCGCCGATCTCCGGCCATTCCAGCAGATGCACCGTGTCGCCATCGGGGAAGCGGGTGCCCCAGACTTCTTCCGCCGTATAGACCAGCACCGGTGCCGCATAGCGCACCAGCGCGTGGAACAAAGTGTCGAGCACCGTGCGATAAGCCATCCGCTTGGGATCGGTGGGCGCATCGCAATAGAGGCAGTCCTTGCGGATATCGAAGAAGAAGGCCGAAAGGTCTTCATTGCAGAATTCGCTCAGCGCCCGGACATAGGCGTTGAAGTCGAAATCATCGACCGCAAGGCGCAGTTCGCCGTCCAGCTTCTCGAGCAACGCCAGCATGTAGCGTTCCAGCTCCGGCATGTCTGCAACCGGCAGTCGTTCCGCTTCGCTGAACCCCTCAAGCGCGCCCAGCAGATAGCGGAAGGTGTTCCTGAGTTTGCGATACTGGTCCGCCACGCCTTTCAGGATTTCCGGGCCGATGCGGTGATCTTCGGTGTAATCGACCGAAAGCGCCCACAGCCGGATGATGTCCGCGCCATAGGTCTCCATAACCTTCAGCGGGTCAATCGTATTGCCAAGGCTCTTGGACATCTTCATGCCCTTGGCGTCCATGGTGAAGCCGTGGGTCAGGATCTGGTCGTACGGCGCGCGGCCGCACGTGGCGCAGCTTTG
>CAZWEY010000334.1:0-1707 GCA_964632055.1 uncultured Sphingomonadaceae bacterium | reverse complement strand
CCGGCCAGTCTGGCGGCAATATGGGTATCGACCGGCAAGCCCGCAATGGGGCGCCTGCGTTAAGCTGTGGACTCGCCGCTGGGCGACATTCCGCTATCGGAATGAAGGACGAATGATGCAGGCCTCCGGTTCACTGCGTACCACTTGCCCTGACGTGCGATCCGCCTCACTGGCCCGCAGATGATTCTCTCGCTGCTTGTCCTTGCGCTCGGCCTCGCCATGGACGCCTTCGCCGTGGCCATTTCACAGGGGGCGGCCTTTCGCCCCAATCCCGCAAGGGTTGCGCTCATCGCCGGGGCGTTCGGCCTGGCCCAGGCGATCATGCCGCTGGCCGGGTGGCTGCCGAGGATTGCGTTCCTCTCCCTTATCCAGTCCATCGATCACTGGATCGCGCTGATCCTGCTGGGATTTCTTGGCACACGCCTGGCCTGGGAGGGGCTGAGCCGCGCCGAAGGCGATGCGCCCAAACCGCTTACCGGCTGGGCGCTGCTGACAGCTTCCATCGCGACAAGCATTGACGCCGCAGTGGCAGGGCTGACCTTGCCCACGTTGGGCGCGCCGATCGTACTGTCCTGAGCGAAAATCGGCATCGTTACTGCCGTTCTTTGCGCGGGTGGGATGATGCTTGGCAAGTTGGCGAGCGACCGGCTTGGCAAACCTGCCGAAATCATCGGCGGCATCATGTTGATCGGGCTTGGTGTGCGCATTTTCATCGAACACCAGTTTTTCGGCGGCTGAGCGGTTTCGTCCCGCCCGCGGCGCTGCAAAGCCCGTCTTGCGTCAACCCATGCCCGGCAGGTTGAAGCCCGGCGGCAGGCCCAGCCCCTGCTGCATCTTGGCCATTTCTTCCCCGCTCACCTGATCGGCCTTGCTGCGCGCATCATTGAAGGCCGCCGCGACAAGGTCTTCGAGCATCTGCTTTTCCGCCGGGTTCATGAGGCTGTCATCAATCGCCACACCCACCACGCGCCCCTTGGCGGTGCAGCGGATCTTCACCATGCCGCCGCCTGACACCCCTTTCACCTCGATCGAGTCGAGCTTGGCCTGGGCTTCAGTCATCTGCTTCTGGATCGTCTCCGCCGCCTGTTGCGCCGCCTGGATCATCTCTTCCATCGATTTCATGGGATTATTCCTTAAAGTTCAATTCCATTGCCGCCTGCCCATCGGCAGGGGCTGTTCATCCTCAACCAGTTCGGCACCGGGAAAGGCGGCAAAGGCAGCTTCCACCAGCGGATCGCGGCGCACAGCGGCCTGCGCTTCGGCAACGCGCGCATTGTAGTGCTCGCTCAGACTTGGCATTCCGCCGTCGGGCCGCAGCTCTGTCTCCCAGCGCTGGCCCGTGGCCTGCAACAGCCCGTCGCGCAGTTCCGGTCCAAGATCCTGAGTAAAACCGGATGCCAGCGCATAGGCGATCCGCCCCGGTTCCAGCGCCACGATCCGCACCTGCAGGCGCATCTTGCTGCCCAGCAACAACAGACCGCAGCGTTCGACTGCTTCGACCAGCGCTTCCCAGTTGCGTGCGGGATCCCCGCCCAATGCCTGAGCAGTCGGTGCTGCATCCCCACCGCCGGTCGCACCGGGCACCGCAGCCTCCACGCCGTTGACGGCGATCTCGTCCAGCTTGCGGGCCAGCGCGCCGGGATCAGGCATGTCAGCCGCGTGCATGACGCGCAGCAGCGCCATTTGCGCCGAAACCAGTGGGTCCGG
>CAZWEY010000333.1:698-1714 GCA_964632055.1 uncultured Sphingomonadaceae bacterium | reverse complement strand
AGATGGCCCTGTTTCGGCAGCTTCATGCGCGCCACCCCGCCATGAGCTTGTCCATGGAGCAGTTCGAACGCGATCAGCAAGGGGTGCTGGACGAATACATCGCCGGCAAGATCGGCGAGAACACGATGGCCGGCAGGATCGAGGTTTGGAACAACTATGGCACCAGCTACAGGCCTTTGGTGGAGTATGCGAAGGATCACAAACTCCCGGTGATCGCGGCCAACGCGCCCGGAATGGTCGTGCGCTGCGTCGGGATAGAGGGGCCTGAATTCCTCGCCCGCATGAAACCCGAGCAACGGGGTTGGGCCGCGGCGGAGCTGAATCTTCAAGACGGCCCTTACCGCGACAAGTTTTTGGGCTTTGCCACGGGTGATGCGGGCCACGGCGGCGATCCAAACGCAAAGCCTGACGAGAAGCGCGAGCCGAGCGCGCAGGCGGTGCGGGCCTTTGCCGCGCAGGTCACGCGCGATGACACCATGGCCGAATCCATCGCGTTACATCTGCAAAAAAATCCCGGCCGCAAGGTCGTCCACCTCACCGGTCATTTTCACAGCGACGCCTTCCTCGGCACTGTCGAACGCCTGAAGTTGCGGATGCCGAAACTCAAGATCGCGGTGGTCTCGCCGGTGGAAAGCGGCGACGAGGCCCAGCCGAAAATCACGCCTGCCGATCTCAAGAGCGGGACGATCCTGCTGGTGATTCGCCCCTTGCCCGCGCCTTACGCCACCAACGAGGAAATGCGCGCGGCAATTAAAAGCCAGATGGCCCAGCGCCGCGATAATAAGTGCGAGCTTTAGGCCAGCATCGCCGCGCCGCGGTCGAGATAGGTTTCTAGAAACTGCTCGAGCCGCGGATGCCGCGGCTGCCCGAACACTTCCTTGGGCGTGCCGTTGAGAAGAAGTTTTCCACCATCGAGGAAGACGATCCGGTTCGCGACCGATGCGGCGAAGCCGATCTCGTGCGAGACAACGATCATGGTCATACCCTCGGACGCTAGGGCCCGCATGACGTTGAGC
>CAZWEY010000333.1:0-688 GCA_964632055.1 uncultured Sphingomonadaceae bacterium | reverse complement strand
CGTCAAAGAGCATGATCTGCGGCTCGAGCGCGAGGGCGCGGGCAATCGCCACGCGCTGCTGCTGTCCGCCCGAGAGCTGCGCGGGAAAATGATCGGCATGCGCCTCGAGCCCCACTTTACGCAACTGCGCGAGGCCGCGCTCGCGCGCTTCGGCCAGCGCGATGCCGCGCACCGTTGTCAGCGCTTCGGTGACGTTCCCGAGGGCGGTGCGGTGCGGCCACAGATTGAATTGCTGGAAGACCATGCCGATTTTTGCCCGCACGCCACGCACGCGTGCGTCGGGAAGGCGCGCACGCGCTCCTGACGCGTCGGGTGCGAAACCGAGCGGCTCGCCTTGCACAAAGACATAACCGTCCGTCGCTTGATCGAGGAAAGCAATGCATCGCAGCAGCGTACTCTTGCCCGAACCTGAGGGGCCGATAATGCAGGTGACGTCACCGGCGGCGACTTCCAGGTCGATGCCGCGCAGCACTTCCGTTGCGCCAAAACTTTTGCGCAGAGCTTTGACGATAACGGCCGCGGTCATGTCGCGGGCCTAAAGGAGGCCATCTTCACTTCAGCCTGCCGCCCCAGCCAGCCGGCGATCTCGACCATGGCCCAGTAGAAGAGTGCGAGCAGGAAAAGTGATTCAACGAACACGAAATTCTCCGAACCGATTGCGCTGATCATCATCGTCAGTTCCGGCACG
>CAZWEY010000332.1:0-1714 GCA_964632055.1 uncultured Sphingomonadaceae bacterium | reverse complement strand
TATGCCGAAGCTCCACATAACCACGGGGAGCTGCGCCATCTTCGCTGAGTTTAATCGCCATTTTGGCAATTTTTTGCGCTTCGTCGCCAACGCGTTCCAGATCGCGAATACTTTTTATGACCGCCAGCACCATGCGCAGGTCCGTGGCAGCCGGTTGGCGACGGGCGATAATCATCGCGCACTGTTCGTCGATGCTGCGTTCCATTTCATCGATACGACTTTCAGTTTTGACCACCTGCGCCGCCAGCTCGCTGTCCGCCTCTTCAACCGCCTTGACAGCATCTGCCAACTGACTTTCCACCAGGCCGCCCATGGCCAGCATTTCGCTTTTAATTTTTTCCAGATCCTCATTGAACTGTCTGGAGATGTGTTGATCGAGATTGAGCTTGTCCATAAAAACCTCCAGTTACCCGAAGCGTCCGGTAATGTACGCCTCGGTTAATTCATGCTCCGGGGCAGTGAAAATAGTCTGAGTATCGTTCACCTCGATCAATTGCCCGAGATGGAAATAAGCCGTGCGTCTGGATACCCGCGCAGCCTGCTGCATGGAGTGGGTGACGATGACAATAGTGTAATTTTCCGACAATTCGGCGATAAGCTCTTCAATGCGCGCTGTCGCGATCGGATCGAGGGCCGAGCAGGGCTCGTCCATCAAAATCACTTCGGGGCTGACCGCGATGGCCCGCGCAATACACAACCGCTGTTGCTGCCCACCCGACAATCCGGTGCCTGGCTGATGCAGGCGGTCTTTGACTTCGTCCCAGAGGCCGGCTTTACGCAAACTGGTTTCAACAATTTCTTCCATTTCCACCCGGCGCTCGGCGAGGCCGTGAATTTTGGGCCCGTAGGCTACATTGTCGTAAATGGACTTCGGGAAGGGATTGGGTTTCTGAAAGACCATGCCAACCCGCGCACGCAACGCCACCACGTCCATTTTCCCCCGATAAATATCTTCGCCTTCAAGCAGGTAATCGCCGCTGGTGCGGCAGCCGTCAATGGTGTCATTCATACGATTTAAGGCGCGCAAAAATGTCGACTTGCCGCAACCCGATGGACCAATCATGGCCACCACCTGATTTTTGCCGACGTCGATGCTGACATCGCAGATTGCCTGCTTTTCGCCATAAAAAATATTACCCATGCGCACGCTGATTTTGGGGTCATCCACGAAGGGAAGCCCGACCGTGGCTTGCGCGGGTCCAGCACTCATCTGCTCAGAATTTACCATCGTCGTTTGTCACCAGAATTGTTGAAGTTATGGCCTGTTGGCAGGTTACCATCGGCGTTCAAGGCGCTTGCGCAACCACACCGCAGCGGAGTTCATAACGATCAAAAAAGCGAGAAGCACCATAATCGCGGCGGAAGTTTTCTCGATAAAGGCGCGCTCTGGACTATCCGCCCACAAAAATATCTGTACCGGCAAAACCGTCGCCGGATCGGTAAATCCGCCCGGAACATCCGCAATAAACGCCACCATGCCAATCATCAGTAGCGGCGCGGTCTCTCCCAGCGCCTGGGCCATGCCGATGATCGCCCCGGTCAGCATGCCCGGCATCGCCAGCGGCAGCACATGGTGCATGGTAACCTGCATGGGTGAGGCACCCATGCCAATCGCCGCCTGGCGAATGGAGGGCGGCACAGCCTTGATCGCCGCGCGGCTGGTAATAATGACGGTTGGCAGCGTCATCAGCGATAACACCAGCCCCCCCACCAG
>CAZWEY010000331.1:0-1728 GCA_964632055.1 uncultured Sphingomonadaceae bacterium | reverse complement strand
GCCTCTAAGGGGCTGGAAGCGGACCATGTCATCCTGCTCAACGCAGACAGCGGCCGCACGGGGTTCCCGTCGGAGATTGTCGATGACCCGCTATTGAACCGCCCCGGGTTTACCGGAGGGCAAAACTCTCGGAGAATTGCCCGTTATGGAATATGCACAAAAGAAGAAGACGTCGAAGCCGTATTCACCCGAGTTCCGCGAACGCGCGGTGCGGCTTTTGCTGGAACACCGCGATGAGTATCAAAGCGAAGCTGCAGCGCTGGTGGCGATTGCAGGTAAATTGGGCTGTTCGCCAGACAGCCTTCGCGTTTGGGTGCGTCAGGCCCAGCGTGATGGTGGCGACCGGCCAGGTCTGACCAGTGCCGATAAAGCACGAATAAAAGAGCTTGAACGTGAGAACCGTGAACTGCGCCAGGCCAACGAGATCCTGAAGAAGGCATCAGCATATTTTGCGATGGCGGAGCTTGTCTTATGACAAAACCTGGCTCCTGAGGCAAAAAGGAGCCGCTGCCCAGCACCGCAAACCGCGGGGCAGCGGCGGGGGTGGCGTCGTGCGGAGCTTGGTCTTTCAGGACCGCGGTCGAGTTTGACGAACCCCCGTCTTTTCTGACGACCTGAACGGATACGTGGGCTGCGGGCCCGAACGACAAGCAAAGGTGGAGAGAAAAGATGGCAAAGGATACCATCGGCATCGATATTTCGAAAGACCGTCTCGACGCATACTGGCACTCCAGATCCGAAGCACGAAGCCTTCCAAATTCTGAAGACGGCTTTCGCAACTTGTGCGCTTGGCTTGAAGGCCAGGAGAGCGTGTTGATCGTCTTTGAAGCGACTGGCGCCTATCACCGTGGCCTTGAGCGATATCTTGGCCTGGCGGGGCGGTCCTTCATCAAGGTCAATCCGAAGCAGGCGCGCCGATTTGCACAAGCAATCGGGCGCCTCGCAAAGACGGACAGCGTCGATGCCCGGATGCTGGCGCGTATGGGCGTGGTCCTTGAACTCACACCTCGACCCGTGGAGGGTGAGGATGTGCATGATCTCAGGGAGTTACTGACCGCACGTCGAGCGTTGGTCAAAGATCAAGTGACGGCAAAGACTAGGCTGGCTACTGCACAGAACCCGCTCGTGCAGGAACAGCTCTGTCGCCGGATTGAGGATATCGGCACTGATATCAAGGCGCTCGACGAAGCCCTCGCACAGATCGCCAAACAGCGTGGCACTCTCGAAGGGCGCATCCGCCGATTGATGACTATCCCCGGGATCGGCCGGCTGACCGCCACGACCATGCTGATCGACATGCCGGAACTTGGCCATCTCGACAGCAAGAAGATCACCGCTTTGGCTGGCCTCGCGCCCATGACGCAGCAATCAGGCAAATGGCAAGGCAAGGAACGGATTGCAGGAGGACGTGCATCTATTCGGCGGGCGATTTACATGCCCGCCCTCGTCGCAATCCGTTTCAACCGCGACCTGCATGAGCAGTATCAGCGGCTCCTCAAGGCGGGCAAGGCAAAGAAGGTGGCCATAACTGCGGTCATGCGGCGCATCGTGGTTCTCGCGAACACACTGCTGCGCGAAGACCGCGATTGGCTGCCAGACCGCCCTTGACCAAGACGGATACTCGACCGCCCATTTCGCAAGTGACTGCTTTCATTGAAGAACATAGGGGGCAATTCGGGGTCGAGCCGATGTGCAAAATGTTGCAAATCGCCCAGTCTACCTATTATG
>CAZWEY010000330.1:0-1730 GCA_964632055.1 uncultured Sphingomonadaceae bacterium | reverse complement strand
GCCGAGGCAAGCGACGCGCCAGTCGTGACCCGACCTTTCGCATCAACTGTCACCTTGGTGTAGGTGCCCGCTGCAACACCGCTGTTGGCCAGCGTTGCCGCAAACGACAGGGCAGCAGATCCGTCGAACGCCGCGCTGGTGCCAGTCACATCGCCGGTCAGCGCAATTGTACGGCCGGTCGCCCACCTGGTCGCAGTGGCCGCATTGCCGGTGCAGGTGCCGGACGATCCACTGATCGATCCGATGACCGTTATGTAGCCGCTGTGCGGCGAGCTGGGCCATAACAGGATCCCCGCCCTCAACACACGGATTGTAATTTGTGCATAAAATCAGATGCATTAATTAAATCAAGTATCTGTTTTTACAATACTTTGTATTTCTGACCCCCGGTCGTTAATTCGCGGTTGCGTGAACTTTGGATCGAAGGCGGTGTCCCATCTGAGACCTCCAAACTATCGACTCCCCCCCCGGTCCCCGGATAAATTTCGTGCCGGTCAGGCCGCCAGGTCCGCGCACGTGACAACTTCGCAGGCGGCCAGTTCACCCAGCCGCTCAGCGAGCCACGCCGCAGGGTCTGGGATCAAATCCAGGTTGAACATGGCCGACCTCATCTTCTGACCGGAACCCTCGGGCCGGTAGGTCACCGCTGCCGAGGAGGGGGACATTTCGCTATTATAGAAGATTTTATAATAGCAATTTGTCCCCCTCCTCTGGGTGTCCTTCTTCGCGATATCGCGGCTGGACCACAGATCGGGGAAGCACTTTGCCCGGTCTGCCGCGTTGTCGAGGACCACGCCGCGCGAGGCCATCATGTCGGTGCGGCTGGGAACAAGGTCAGTCCAGTCGATTACCTCGTCTGCGGTGATGGGCAGCACGATATCCGTCAGCAGATCGATCTGGAGGGGGCTTTCGGCGGTGCGGTTGACACCGCGGCCCCGCCCCAGTGCCTGAACCAGTTCGGCCTCACAGATGTTCCACCGGATGGCTTCGGCGATCGGGTCGGGATGATGCTCTCCCATGACAATACGCGACCTTCCATTGGGGCGGCGGATCACCCGTTCGGTGAGCGGATACCACCAGCTCTGGTTGTCATTATCCTCTTTGGGCGGTCGGCCCGTCAGCGCGATCTGCAGCTTGGCGATCACCGCAGGCGCAGGAAGTGTGCGCCCCATGATGACCATGCCGGCAACCCGTCCCCAGCGATCCATTCCGCTCAGCGCGTTGAAGTGGGCGGTCTCTAGGTTAGCCGGGAGCGGAGCTTTCGACAGGGCCTCCAGTGCCCGCATCTGCCCAATCGCCAATAGGGTCTGCCCATCCGTTCCCACCTCTGCCGCACGACTGGTGAGATAAGTACGTAGGGCGCGCTGGTTGTTGGCAGCCGTCGTATGTTCCCGCTCTTTGGCCTGCGGCATGGGCGTGAGGGCCTTGGCGCTGACCGGCGCGTTCAGCACCTGTCGGATTCGCACATGCGGTGTTTGCGCCCGGACAGGCGGCGCAACCGTGATCCCAGGCAAATAGGGCTGAACGAGTTCACCGCGCATGGTTGCATCGATGTGAAGGACCGGTGTCGCTGCCACCCATCCCTTGCGCAGCGAGGCGTGCCAATAAAGGTCCAGTGTCCGGACCGTCCCTTCCTCGGTGTGCATTCGGCCGACCTCGACACCCCAGGCATCGCGGCGTTCGTCCAGCGCGTCAGCCAGGATCCTCCACATGGCAGCAGCACGCCCCGG
>CAZWEY010000329.1:0-1731 GCA_964632055.1 uncultured Sphingomonadaceae bacterium | reverse complement strand
CCGCACTCCGCTAATCTACGCCGCGAGTTGTGCCAAATGTTCTGACGACGGACACATTCAGTGCGTTTAGAGCTTCGGGTCGTACCTCAACCCGAGCAGCGTGCGCCCGTAGATCTCGCTGCGCGTATCGTAATCAATCCCGGCGTGGGATCCGGCCATGTGGAGATTACGCCACAGGCGCTGCATGTCATTCGAGCTGTGCCACGCGCTGGCACCAGCACCGTAAAAGAGCTCATCAGCGGCTTGTATTGCGAGTTGCACCACGTAACACTGATTGTTCCGAAAGCGCGAAATCTCGACCGGACGTGGGAACTGCCCCGATTTGCAGGAGTCATCGAGAGCGACCCAATCCTTCTCCATCAAGGCGGTGGCTGCATCGATAGCCAATGAGGCACGCCCCAAGCGCATTGACGCTGGCGCGCGATCGACAGCGCTTTGCCCCGTGTAGACCTTGATCCGCGACTTGGTCTTTTCGATGTAGAGCTCCGCTAGTCGCCGGGCCATTCCGACAGAAACGGCCGCAAAGCCGATGCCAAAATGTGGCTCAAACGCTGAACTGTAGATCGGACTATCGTGCACGCCAAAGCCGCTCGATGTCCCCGTATTGAGCCCCGCCCACGATTCAATGCGATGGCTCGGGACAAACGCCCCTTCGACAACCAACGTCTTGCTCCCGGTCCCGCGCATGCCAACGGTATCCCAATCATCGAGGATCGTGACATCGCACCGAGGGACCATCGCGAATTGCGCGTGGAACGGAGGCTCGAACCCCGGATGGACAAAGCCGAGAATGTACCATTGCGCATGATCACAGCCGCTCGAAAAGCCGAACCTTCCCGACAGCTTCACGCCGCCCTCGACGACTTCCGCCTTGCCGACGGGAGCAACTGACGAACCGATCAGCGCACCCGGATCTTCACCCCAAATCTCATCCTGCACTTGGGAAGAGAACAGTGCCAAGCCATGCGAATGCTGAGCAAGCAAAGCAGCAACCCAAGCAGTCGAGGCACAAGCCTCGCCCAAGCGAACAAGGGCCGGAGCGTAGGACTGCACATCGAGCTCAAAACCGCCATACCGCTTCGGCTGAAACGCTCGGAAAAAATCAATTTGACGAAGGAGCTCGATGTTCCGGTCTGGAACACGACCGAGCTCATCAACTTCTGCAGCCGAAGCCGCAATCTCGGCGAAAATACCGTTAACCCGATCAAGCAGCGTGCCACCAACCCGTATGGGGCGCGATCCCGCGTCGTGGGCGTCAACCTCGCGAAGCGCGTTCTGATCGGACTTCAGCATATTTTCCACTTTCCTACTCCGCAATCTGGCGTGGGCGGCATTGCCTGAATTTCACGCCAATTTCTTACTTGGTCGACCATATAAGTCATTGTTAGATGATTCAAGAGGAATCTACGATTCAAGGGCCGACTGGCGCTGCACGCCGTGACAGAACAGCAACATCCGTCGCTCGCCCGCAGCGCAAACTGGGGCTTGGCTTGCCGTCGTAGCGGCCGCAAAAGCGGATAAAAAAGGGAGAGAGACAGGCATCACCGACGCAGAAGGTCGGCACGACGAACTACCTCACTCGGAATTCGATCACGATTACAGGCACCAAGGGGATCGCCATCCGCCGCGCAGATCTCTCAGAGAATCGACTTCAGCGCCCCAATGCTGTCATGATCTGTCCGCCGTCAGCACCAATGGCACAGATTTGAGGTTGTGATTTAAGGAGTGTTG
>CAZWEY010000328.1:0-1741 GCA_964632055.1 uncultured Sphingomonadaceae bacterium | reverse complement strand
GAAAACCCAAGCCGGCGAAGGTTACGACTTCGCCGCCTACGGCGCGGATGTGGCCGACCATGCCTCCTGCCAGGAGCTGGCCGGCCTCATTCAAGCAGACGGTCACCACATCGACATTCTGGTCAACAACGCGGGCATCACGCGCGATGCTACGTTCCGCAAGCTGAGCTACGCCGATTGGGATGCGGTCCTGCGCGTCAATCTCGACTCCGTTTTCAACGTCACCCGGCCATTCATCGACGGCATGCTCGAACGCGGCTGGGGCAGGATCGTCAACATCGCCTCCATCAACGGCTCCAAGGGGCAGTTCGGCCAGACCAACTACTCCGCCGCAAAGGCCGGCATGCATGGCTTCACTAAAGCCCTTGCGCAGGAGGTGGCGCGCAAGGGCGTGACGGTCAACACCGTCTCGCCGGGGTATCTGGATACGAAGATGGTGACGAGCATGTCGGAGGAGGTGGTCAAGCAGGTGATTGCCGGTATTCCCGTGGGTCGTCTGGGACGGCCTGAGGAAATCGCCGCACTGGTTGCATTCATCGCCAGCGAGTCTGCGGGGTTCATGACCGGCAGCAACGTGTCGATGAATGGTGGCCAGCACATGTACTGAGTGAGGAAGGGCCAGCAAGACGATGTGCCTGCGGCCCCTTGCCATTCAATTTTTCAGTTTCATCACAGAAGGAGTGCCCATCGCCATGAATCGAGACACCACGACATCACCAACGGCCGATTGGGGGCAGTTGCTGTGGGACCCGTTGCGACTATCGGCGATGGCAACCGAGTATGCAGTGGATGCCTGGCAGCGATCCATTCTGTATGCCGACGTTCGCCGCCAACGCGGCAACCAGTACCAGGAGCATTTGCAGGAGCAGACGCCGAACGTACTCGACTTCGCCTCCGAGGTCATCATGTCCGGGCTGGATCTTCCGCGGCCAGTCAACTATGGCCTCGTGCGCATCCTGCCGCCAGCCGACACGCCGAGCGATCCCCGCAAGCGACCGTTCGTGGTGGTCGATCCACGCGCGGGCCACGGCCCGGGCATCGGCGGCTTCAAACCCGACAGCGAGGTCGGGGCAGCCCTCAAGGCAGGGCATCCCTGCTACTTCGTTGGCTTTCTGCCCGATCCCGTTCCCGGCCAGACCGTCGAGGACGTCATGCGCGCCGAAGCGGCCTTCGTGCGCAAGGTCGGCGAGCTGCACCCCGGCAGCCGCGGCAAGCCCGCTGTCATCGGCAATTGCCAGGCGGGCTGGCAGGTCCTGATGGCAGCGGCCGTCTGGCCCGAACTGTTCGGACCGATCATCGTCGCCGGCGCGCCGCTGTCGTACTGGGCGGGCGACATGCCGATGCGCTATGCAGGCGGCCTGACCGGCGGTAGTTGGTTGACGGCATTGACCGGCGATCTGGGCGCCGGTCGCCTCCCCCGACATGATCTGGTCCATCGCCCAGGCCGCCTCGCCGGCCGCGAGCTCCTCGCAAGCCGTCAAACGGCCCAGGACCTGCGGCCATGACGAAATCGGGGGGGTCGGGGCGCGGTCCTCAGGGGGCTCGGCTGGGGGGTGGGTCACCGGCAGATCGTCCCACGTCGAGCGGGTGTCACCAATGTCACGCCAAACAAGTTGTGACCAAATTGGCCCCTGGCTGTACCTCGACAACTACAAAGCGTCATACTTCTCCCTGTGACGAGCGCTGTGGGTACCTCAGGAACCGCGATCACCTCGCGTGTGCATTCGCTGAACCGACCGAA
>CAZWEY010000327.1:0-1741 GCA_964632055.1 uncultured Sphingomonadaceae bacterium | reverse complement strand
ATCCGCCTTTCCGAAGAAGCGGAGCCGGAAATCTTCGCCACCACCAAGCGTTTCGGCACTGTGCTGGAAAATGTGGTGATCGATCCTGAGACCCGCGAAATCGACCTCGATGACAATTCACTGGCCGAAAACAGCCGTGGTTCCTATCCGATCGATTTCATTCCGAACTGCTCGGAGAAAAATCTCGGCCCGGTTCCGGCCAATCTCATTTTTCTCACCGCCGATGCCTATGGCGTCCTGCCCCCGATCGCCCGGCTCACGCCGGATCAGGCGATGTATCACTTCCTCTCTGGCTATACAGCGCGCGTTGCGGGCACCGAAATCGGCGTGACCGAGCCGGAAGCGACCTTCTCGACCTGCTTTGGTGCGCCTTTCATGCCGCGTCACCCTTCGGTCTATGGCAACCTGCCGAAGGAACGCATCGCCAAGGGCGGCGTGAAGTGCTGGCTGGTCAACACCGGCTGGTCGGGCGGTAAGGCCACGATGGAAGGCATCAAGCGCATGCCGATCAAGGCCACCCGCGCCCTTCTCAACGCCGCTTTGGATGGCAGCCTCAACCAGGGCGAATTCCGCAAGGACCCCTATTTCGGGTTCGAAGTGCCGGTGGCGGTCGCAGGGGTCGACACCGCGCTCCTCGATCCGCGCGGTGCCTGGGCCGATGCCGCCGAATATGACAAGACGGCGCGCGATCTGGTGAACAAGTTCGTAGAGAATTTCGAACAGTTTGCCGATCATGTCGATGAAGGCGTCCGCGCTGCGGCACCTCAGGCAGCCTGATCGACCCCATCAGGTGCATTGACCGCAAATCTGGGCGGGGCAGAAGCGGATGGTGCTTCTGCCCCGCTTTTGCTTGTGATGAAAACTTACCTAGGTATGCTACCCCCTTTATCAGGGAGTAAGCTATCATGAGTCTGTTTGACACGATTGTTGGCCAGCTGGGCGATGGCAACGGGTTGGCCGGTCTGGCCGAGAAGGTCGGGCTGGATCCTGCCTTGGCCGAAAAGGCGATGGCCGCGTTGGGCCAGGCCCATCCCGAACCGGGCGACACGGTTCAGTCTGCAGCCGAGAAAACCGGGATCGATTCGGGCAAGCTCATGGAGCTGGTGCAGAATCTGGGCGGTGAAGGCGGCCTTGAGAAAATCACCGCGATGCTCAAGGACAACCCGCAGGCATCAAGCCTGCTGGGCATGCTTGATCGTGATGGCGACGGCAACCCGCTCAACGATCTCACCGGGCTGGCGGGCAAGCTGTTCGGTAAGTAACGTGACGAAATGGCGCGCGAGGCTTGACCTTGCGCGCTTCGGCCGCAATCGCTCCTGCCCCTTGGTTCTTATGTGGCAAGAGGAGCGGAAATGAACACTGTCCTGTCGATATTGGTGCTGGCGGCGATTGTGCTCGTGATCGGTGCTTATGCACTGTGGCGTCGCGGCGGCAGCGTGAAGCAGGTTCTGCTCATGCTTCTGCTCGCGGTCATCGCGCTGCTCAATGTGGCGATCTGGACCCTGCCCGATGCCAGCGGCGAGGCTCCGGCCAACAAAATTCTCGAGGCTCGCTAACCTGCGATCAGCGGATAGTGCATTCCGGTGAGAGGCGGAAATCGAGATATTTGTCGACCGACAGCATCAGATCCTCAAGCTCATGCTCGAAGAAATGGTTGGCGCGCGGAATTTCGTCATGGTGGATGGTGATGTGCTTTTGCGTGCGCAGCTTGTCGACCAGTTTCTGCACGGCGTTGGGCTGA
>CAZWEY010000326.1:0-1744 GCA_964632055.1 uncultured Sphingomonadaceae bacterium | reverse complement strand
CGGGACGACGCAGACGCCGTCGTCGTCGGCGACGATCACGTCGCCCGGGTTGACCAGCGCATTGGCGCAGACCACCGGCACGTTGACCGAGCCCAGCGTGTTCTTGACAGTGCCCTGCGCATAGACCGCCTTCGACCAGACCGGGAAATTCATCTCGGTGAGATCGCGCACGTCGCGCACGCCGGCATCGATGATCAACCCCCGGCAGCCGCGCGCCTGCGCCGAAGTGGCGAGCAGGTCGCCGAAATAGCCGTCCTCGCAAGGCGAAGTCGGGGCGAGCAGCAGGACGTCGCCTTCGTTCAATTGTTCGATGGCGACGTGAACCATCCAGTTGTCGCCCGGAGGCGCGCTGATCGTCACCGCGCTGCCCGCGATCCGCGCGCCCGCGTAGATTGGACGCATGTAACTGGCGAGCAGGCCGGTGCGCCCTTGCGCCTCGTGGACCGTGGCGACGCCGCACTTGGCAAGGCCGTCGATGACCGCAGGCCCGGCCCGCTCGATGTTCTGGACGACGATTCCGCTCACATTTCCACTCCTCACGATACGATGGCCAGCGATTTATTTGATCTCATAGATTCGTGAGCGAAAGTCGAATATCTGGCGCGGCGATTAGATTTCGCTAAGATGCTGCGCATGGAAATCTGGGATCTCAACCTGCGCCATCTGCGTGCGATCACGAAAATCGCGGAACTAGGAACCATGAATGCGGCTGCCCAGGCCGTCAATCTCACCCAACCGGCGATAACCCAGGCGTTGTCACGTATCGAGTCCATGATCGCGCTGCCGCTGTTTGAACGGCGTCATGACGGCATGATATCAACGGCGGCGGCCGATATTTTCGTGCCACGCGCCAAGGCAGCGCTCGATCACATCGCGAGCCCGCATGTGACGATGAGCCGGATGCGGGCTTTGATAGCGCTGGCTGACACTGGCAGCTACACTGGGGCGAGCATGCTTACCGGCCTATCGCTTCCGTCGCTCCACCGGGCAGTCAGCGATCTGGCGCTGTCCTCGCGCAAGTCGCTGGCAGAACGGCGTGGCAAGATCGTCATCCTGACCGGAGCTGGCGAAGTGATGGCCCGATCCTTCCGGCTTGCACGGGTCGAACTCGAAGCCGGTCTGTCTGAGATCGATGCGCTGAAGGGGCATGAAACGCGCCGTATCGCAATCGGCGCCATGCCATTGTCACGCGCACGTGTCATGCCTGCGGCAGTGACAAAATTCCTGCGGCGTAACCCGCATGTACACATCTCTATCGTCGAGGGCTCGCGGTCCGAACTGGTCGATCCGCTGCGAAATGGATCTATCGACCTGATGATTGGCGCAGTACGGGAACCGCTGGCCGAGCCTGATCTACATCAAAAGGTCCTGTTCCGCGATCGGATCGTAGCGATTGGACGGGCCAAGCACCCGCTTTCAGGCTTGAGCCCATCGGCAGCAGAATTGGCTACTTACCCCTGGGTGATCTCTAGCGTCGGTACGCCGCTCAGGCACCTTTGGGAGCAGATGTTTGTGCGCGAAGGGCTTGCACTGCCACCGGTGCCCGTGGAATCCGGATCAGTGATGACTATCCGCCAACTGCTGATGGATAGCGATTTCCTTACCTTGCTGTCGCCCGACCAGGTTTTGGTTGAACTCGAGGCCGGCTGGCTGGCCAGGATCGCGGACCTGCCCGAGGATCTCGATCGCATTATCGGCGTGACCACTCGCAATTCCTGGAACCCGACGCGGGTGCAGTCGGAAT
>CAZWEY010000325.1:0-1751 GCA_964632055.1 uncultured Sphingomonadaceae bacterium | reverse complement strand
TCGCGCTGCATGTCCGCAGGCGGCGCGAGGACGGCTATCATGAGCTGGAAACGCTATTTGCCTTCGTTGATGATGGCGATGTGCTTTGTGGCGAGGTGGCCGCTCGCAATAGCTTGATACTATCTGGCGAGTTTTCACCACAAATACCTGTATCTGATGGAAATATACTCAAGGACGCCTTGGAGCTTTTGCCGCATGGTGAAGGGTTGGCCCTATCGCTTGACAAGCGCTTGCCTGTGGCTGCCGGGCTTGGCGGGGGTTCTGCAGATGCGGGCGCGCTTTTCCGGCTGGTCGAACGATTGAACGGACTTCCCCGGAATTGGCAGGCAAGGGCGGCTGCATTGGGCGCTGACGTTCCTGCTTGCGTGCGTTCGCTCACTTGCATCGGCACCGGAACGGGGGCCGATTTGCAACCGGTAGAGAGCGATCTTGCCGCAACCCCTGTTCTTCTTGTCAATCCGCGCGTTCCACTTGCCACAGGGCCGGTCTTTGCGGCTTGGGATGGTCAGGACCGGGGGGCTCTGCCTGATGGGCCGCCGAGCCGGATCGCCATTGAGGGCCGCAACGATCTTGAAGGCCCGGCAATCCGGCTATGTCCGCAAATTGCCGAGGTTCTCGCCGCGCTGAAGGAAACCGGCGCTTTCCTTGTTCGCATGTCAGGCTCCGGTGCGACGTGCTTTGCGCTTTACCGCAGTCATGACGTCATAATTCAAGCCACTGCAATGATTGGTAAAAACCATCCTGAGTGGTGGCAGATGGCGGGGAAATTGCGGTGAGCGAGCCCTTTCGCATCTTCAATCAGCCGCGCCTTGGCGGCATCCTTGTGGTCGCCGATCATGCTTCCAACCATGTGCCGGAGGATATCGACCTCGGCATCGCGCCCGCCCTCATGGAGCAGCATATCGCTTATGATATCGGGGTGGCCGGTGTTGCCGAACGCATGGCGGAGAGCAAGGGCGTTGCCGCCTTTCTTGGCAATGTCAGCCGCCTTGTCTGCGATTTCAATCGCGAGGAGCACGGCCCGACCGTCTGCCCCATCGCCAGCGACGGCCACGCGATTCCTGGCAATGCTCTCGACCATGCAGGGCATGAGGAGCGACTGGAGCGATTTTTCCGGCCGTATCACAAGGGCTTGTCGCAAGTTCTTGATGCTGCGCCTCCGGCATTGATCCTATCGCTTCACAGTTTCACGCCCGCCCTTGCCAGTCATCCTGAAGAACAAAGGCCGTGGCATTGCGGGGTGCTCTACAACGAGGATGACCGGGCCTCGCGCCTCGCCATTCGCTTGCTGGAGGCGGAAGGCGTCCTTGTCGGAGACCAGAAGCCCTATTCGGGCAAGCTTTTGAACGCGACGATGAACCGCCATGCCGAAGCGGACGGGCGACCCTATTTCGGGATCGAGATCCGGCAGGATCAGATATCGACCGCAGCACAGCAGGCCGTCTGGGCCGAACGGATGGTCAGGATCTGCAACCAGGTCGCCCTCGCGCTCGACTGACGCCCATTTTCCACTTCGACTGGCGCGCCACTTGAAGTAGGGCCGTCAGCGGATATCTCCACCAGCAAGCAAACCGGAGCCGCATCATGCCTGCCTATCGTTCCCGCACTTCCACCCATGGCCGCAACATGGCGGGCGCTCGCGGGCTGTGGCGCGCCACCGGCATGAAGGACGGCGATTTCGGCAAGCCGATCATCGCTGTGGTGAACAGCTTCACCCAGTTCGTGCCGGGCCATGTCCATTTGAAGGATCT
>CAZWEY010000324.1:0-1757 GCA_964632055.1 uncultured Sphingomonadaceae bacterium | reverse complement strand
CTTCCAGATCAGTGTAAAGATAAAGGTTGTCGTCATCGCCCAGCGAATCCTGATCCCACGCGTAGGCGACCCCAACTGTGGCACCGACCGGACCAAGCGTGGTCGAAAGCGACATATAGGGCTCAAAATAGTCGACCGGGCCAAACCCGTTGGTCTTGGCCGGATAGGCGTAATAGAGGAGGCCGACATCGAGATCGAGACCCGGGGTCAGCGTGCCGCTCCAGCCGGCGTAGATATCAAGTTCCATTTCGCCGTAGGCGTCACCACCTTCAATCGACGACCCCCAGGTTCCAACATAAAACCCGCTTGAATGAGCAATATCGATACCGCCCTGAATCGCCGGATCGCCTGCTGAAAGCGAAACGCCACGAAAACGATAATCGGTTACGAGAGCGACATTGCCCGAAACGGTGATGTCGGATTCAGCTTCGTCTTGCGCAAAAGCCGGGGTGGCAACGGCAGCGCTAGCTAGAATGGATGCAGCGAGAAGGCTGCGGACGGACGTAAGCATGGCTTTTTTCCCTTACAAAAAGTTTTCATTGCCTCGTCCCACCTGCGTATCAGTGGATTGCATCATTCGCCGTGCAATCGCTTTCTGAACGGCTTTTAAGTTGACCGCCCTTGCTGCATTGCACAAGAGGCATATCGCCTTTTGATGTGCGTTCGCAAAATAGTGTTGATTTTTTGCATCAGTTGGATGCGTTGACCATAATGCTCATCTAAGTGATTGAGATAGCGCAACGGAGACGCTCCACAGTGCCCGATAATCCGCAGAGCATGGCCAGAAAGCCCACCGTTCCGGCGGGGAGACTGGTCTATGCGGTGGGCGATGTACATGGCCGGCTGGACCTGCTGCACGCGCTTGCCTGCGCAATCGAAGAGGATAATCGCGCGGCACGGTCTGCACGCAGCACCGTCATCATGCTGGGCGATCTGATTGACCGAGGTCCGCACAGCAGGGCGGTGGTCGATTATGTCCTGGACTGGCAATTGCGCCGCGAAATGCGGATCATCAGCGGCAATCACGAAGAAATGCTGCTGTCCTGCATGACCAACCCGGCCGTGCTGGTGCATTTCCTGCGTTATGGCGGGACCGAGACGCTTGAAAGCTATGGGATGGACCCGGCCAGTCTCGATATCGCCGATTTCGAGAGCGTTCGGCAGAGCCTGCTGCAGGCGATACCGGGGCGGCACAGGGCGTTTCTGGGCAGTTTCGAAAATATGGTGGAGGTCGGCGATTATTTGTTCGTCCATGCCGGCATCGCCCCTGATCAGCCGCTGAAAAAACAAAAGACCATTGATCTGCGCTGGATTCGCGAGCCGTTCCTTTCGCATCAGTCGCCGCACAGCCATGTCGTGGTGCATGGCCACACCATCACGCGCGAGGTGCAATTGCGCGCCAACCGCATCGGTATCGACACCGGCGCTTATCGCCATGGCCGCCTGACCGCGCTGGTGCTGGAGGGAAGCGAACGGCGGTTTCTCCAGGCCCGCGACGAAGCGGAGGCAATTCACGTCGTTCGCATGAGCGAAAGTGAAGTGTCAGGGGGCCTGTAAGCCGGGTTCTGTATCGCGGACGGTATCTCACCGGAGACCGTATCCGCAATGGCAGCCATTCATCTACGCCATGCGTTGCCGCATGACTCAAGCAACCAACCCGGGCGACTGGTGCGAAACTCACCTGCCCTTGCCCCGAAGGACGCAGGCGCGCCGCCCCTATTCGGTCTTGCTCCGGGTGGGGTTTGCCATGCGGGCCC
>CAZWEY010000323.1:0-1779 GCA_964632055.1 uncultured Sphingomonadaceae bacterium | reverse complement strand
ATGCAGAAGATGGATTCCACCGCGCCCGCGCCGCCCAGCAAATGGCCGATCGCCGATTTCGTCGAACTCATCGAGATATCGCCTACTGCATCGCCGAACAGGCGGCGCACCGCGCCCAGCTCCAGTTCATCCCCCAGCGGGGTGGAGGTGCCATGCGCGTTGACATAGTCGATATCGGCCGGGGTCATGCCCGCCTTCCTCAGCGCCATTTCCATCGAACGATAGGCGCCTGAACCTTCAGGATGCGGCGCAGTGACGTGATAGGCATCGCCCGAAAGTCCATAACCGGCGACTTCAGCGTAAATCTTCGCGCCGCGCGCCTTGGCATGCTCATATTCTTCAAGCACGACCACGCCAGCGCCTTCGCCCATGACGAAGCCATCGCGCGCCTCGTCGTAAGGGCGGCTGGCACGCGCCGGGTCGCCATTGAAATTGGTGCTGAGCGCGCGCGCCTGAGCAAACCCGGCAATACCGATCGGACAGATCGTGGCTTCAGCGCCGCCCGCCAGCATGATGTCGGCGTCATCGTCGCGAATCATGCGCGCAGCATCGCCGATGGAATGAGCACCCGTCGAACAGGCGGTGACGACCGCATGATTGGGGCCCATCAACCCGTATTTGATCGATACCTGACCCGAGATCAGGTTGATCAGACGCCCGTGCACGAAATGTGGCGAAACGCGGCCCGGCCCCTTTTCGTGCAGGACCAGCGATTCCTTTTCGATTCCCGGCAGGCCGCCGATACCCGAACCGATCGAACAACCAGCGCGCAGCCGCGTCGCATCGTCCATCTCGAGCAGGCCCGCATCCTCGATCGCCTGCCCGGCGGCATCAATGCCGAAGACAATGAAGGGATCGACCTGGCGCTGGATCTTCGAATCCACCCGCTTGTCAGGATCAAAGCCATACTCGTGATCGGCAGGCTTCACTTCGCAGGCAATCCGGCATTTATACTCAGACGCATCGAATCTGGTGATCGGCCCCGCCCCGCTTTTTCCGGCAAGGATATTCTTCCAGGTGGTTTCAACATCGGCACCCAGCGGGGTGACGAGGCCCAGACCGGTAACGACCACACGACGCATCGAATTCTCCTGATATGCAACAGGCCCAGCCCATCAAGGGCTGAGCCTGGTTACCCCCGCCGACCGCGCCACCCCTGATGGCTGTCGAACGAGCTCGGCGGGTGCGGGCAATCAGCCCTTGTTTTCGTCGATATACTTGTTTGCATCCCCCACGGTGCCGATCTTTTCGGCCGCGTCATCAGGGATTTCGACGCCAAATTCTTCTTCGAAAGCCATCACCAGCTCGACAATGTCGAGGCTGTCAGCACCCAGATCGTCAATAAAGCTGGCATCAGGCGTCACCTTGTCGGCTTCGACGCCCAGATGTTCGACAACGATCTTCTTCACGCGTTCGGCGGTATCGCTCATTGAAATCCCTCTCAAAGGAAGCGTTAAAATCTATGGCCAAGCCCGTAGAGAAGCCCGCGCGCGCTGGCAAGGGCATAGCGCAATTAGCCGTTCAACCCTGTGGCTTCGGCGGATCCACAATCCGCAGATGCAGTTCGCGCAGCTGTTTCGGTTCCGCAGGACTCGGACCGCCCATCAGCAAATCCTCGGCCCGCTGATTCATCGGAAACAGGCTGATTTCGCGCAGGTTCTGTGCGCCGCACAGCAGCATCACCAACCGGTCCACGCCAGCGGCCATGCCGCCATGCGGCGGAGCGCCATACTGGAAGGCGCGGTACAGACCGCCGAAACGCTCCTCCACGTCGGCCTT
>CAZWEY010000322.1:0-1789 GCA_964632055.1 uncultured Sphingomonadaceae bacterium | reverse complement strand
TGTTCCTTGCCGACGACGCAACCCAGTCGATCATCATGATCGGCGAAATCGGCGGATCGGCCGAAGAAGAAGCGGCCCAGTTCATCAAGGACGAAGCCAAGCGTGGCCGCAAGAAGCCGATGGTCGGCTTCATCGCTGGCCGCACGGCGCCTCCGGGCCGCCGCATGGGCCATGCCGGCGCCATCGTTTCGGGCGGCCAGGGCGGCGCTGAAGACAAGATCGCGGCGATGGAGGCAGCGGGCATCCGCGTCTCGCCCTCGCCCAGCGAACTCGGCACCACGCTTGCCGGGCTGCTTAAGGAGATCGCCTGAGCCCGGGCTTAGGCCAATAATAACCATGATACTGGCAATGCGACCCGGCCTCCGGTGCGCATTGCCCCGGTTGGCATTTTGGAAACGCCGGAACGCAGTTCCGGCGACCTGAGGTGACGTCTATGGGTAGCGAACGACACGATTTCCTTCCCGACCAGGCACAGGAAGGCCCGCAGGCCGGCCCGTCCTGGCAGCGGTCGAACTGGCCGCTCGCCGGTGCTTTGGGCGAAGATGATTTCACCCAGGCGCTTGATCCCATGGCCATGCAGGCCATCGTGAAGAAGGCCGCGCAAAAGCCGGGCGCGCCTGTCAGCGAAGCGCAAGTGGACCAGGCAGCAGCCGACTCTATCCGCGCGATGATGCTGATCCGCACCTATCGCGTGCGCGGCCATCTGGCCGCCGATCTCGACCCGCTGGGACTGACCCAGCGCGAGCTGCCGGCCGACATGACGCCCGAATATCATGGCTTTTCCGGCCCCGCGCTTGACCGCAAGGTCTATGTCGGTGGCAATCTGGGCCTTGAATGGACCACGGTGCGCGAACTCGTTGCCATTCTGCGCGCCAATTATTGCGGCAAGGTCGGCTTCGAATATATGCACATCGCCGATGTGGAAGAGCGCCGCTTCATTCAGGAGCGGATCGAAGGCGGCGACAAATCGATCGACTTCACCGAGATGGGCAAGAAGGCGATCCTGGCCGCGGTGATCCGTGGCGAGGAGTATGAGAAGTTTCTTGGCCGCAAATATGTCGGCACCAAGCGGTTCGGGCTGGATGGCGGCGAGAGCATGATCCCGGCACTGGAAGCGGTCATCAAATATGGCGGCGCGTATGGCGTGCGCGATATCGTCTATGGCATGGCTCATCGCGGCCGCCTCAACGTGCTCGCCAATGTGATGGCCAAGCCTTACCGCGTGATCTTCCATGAATTTTCCGGCGGGACCGCCAACCCCGAGGATGTCGGCGGTTCGGGCGACGTCAAATATCACCTCGGCACCAGCGCCGACCGCGAATTTGACGGCATCAAGGTCCATATGTCGCTGGTCCCCAACCCCAGCCACCTCGAGGCGGTCAACCCGGTGGTGCTGGGCAAGGTGCGCGCGCAGCAGGCGATCCGGGGCGATTTGTCGACCAACGATACCGCACTGCCGGTGCTCATTCATGGCGACGCCGCCTTTGCGGGTCAGGGTATCGTGTGGGAA
Organism: uncultured Sphingomonadaceae bacterium; assembly: GCA_964632055.1. Lineage (GTDB taxonomy): Bacteria > Pseudomonadota > Alphaproteobacteria > Sphingomonadales > Sphingomonadaceae > CANJYE01. Next base: position 279 of record CAZWEY010000322.1, on the reverse strand, counting down.
TGCCTCGGTTTTTCGGGCATCCGTGGCTACAATACGGGCGGCTGCCTGCATTTCATCATCAACAACCAGATCGGTTTCACCACCAGCCCGCAATTCTCGCGCGGCTCGCCTTACCCCTCGGACGTCGCCAAGGGGGTTCAGGCCCCGATCCTGCATGTCAATGGCGACGATCCCGAAGCGGTGACCTTCTGCTGCAAACTCGCGATCGAATACCGACAGAAGTTCAAGCGCGACATCGTGATCGACATGTGGTGCTATCGTCGCTTCGGCCATAATGAG
>CAZWEY010000321.1:0-1791 GCA_964632055.1 uncultured Sphingomonadaceae bacterium | reverse complement strand
CCGCAGCAGCACTTCGCCGCCGCTACCGTGGTCTAATTTTGCACCGCCGTTCTCAGATCAATCCGATTGTCGATCGCGCGACGGCCGAAAGCGACTTTTCCCTGACGGACCTTCGCCGCATCCCGACCTCGATCTATCTCGGTGTCTCGCCGGATGAACTCGATAGGGTCGCGCCGCTCTACAATCTGTTTTTCCAACAGCTGATCGACCTCAACACGCGGCAACTGCCCGACGATGGTGAAAAGCTATCCGTGCTGCTCATTCTGGACGAATTTGCGCGGCTCGGCCGCGCCCAGGTCATTGCCAATGCGTTCTCCTATGTGCGCGGCTATGGGCTGCGTCTGCTCCCCGTCATCCAGTCCCGCTCCCAGCTGCGGAATGTCTATGGTGAGCATGGCGCGGACGAAATCGTATCAAACTGCGGGGTCGAAATTGCTTTCACGCCGAAGGAGCTGCGGGTCGCAAAGGAACTGTCCGAACGCCTCGGCTATCTTGGTCAGGATGCGGAAAGCCGGTCCCTGACGATACATGGATTGCTCGCCAATCGAAGCAAGACGATCTCCGAACAGCGCCGCGCGCTGATGCTCCCGCAAGAGCTGATGCAGCTGCCCGAAGACGATATACTCGTCATCCGGGGCGGCATCCCCGTCATTCGCGGGAAGAAAATCCGCTACTTCAAGGATGCCGTGTTCCGCTCGCGCTTGACGCCTGCGCCGGAAGTGCCGGCGCTGCCCAAGCCGGTCGCGCCGATCGCGGCCGTCGATGATCTGAGCGATGAAGAGCTGGCGGCTTTCAATGATTATTCCGCACTGGCCGATGACCAGGTGCAGGACATTCCCGAAGACGTTCTCGCCCTCGATCGCGATATGCCGAACCTGACAGTGAAGGACGGCAGCATGGCTTTCGATGAAATCAACTTCGACGACATTATTGGTCCCGACCCGACGAAAGAGGAGTGGGAAGGTCAGCGCCGGGATCTAGTTCTGAGTGAAGGAGAAGAATATGGCCGATAATGACAACAGCGAACGCCAAGCAAAGACGCCGCGCTCCTACGAAATTCTTGGCCCTGGGAACAGCAAGGAAACCTTTGCGAGATTCCCCGATGCCATGAAGGCATTTGCCAAGCTGGAAAACCAATATGACCACGCGCTGACGATGCAGAAAGGCGGAAAAACCGCTTATCTGGCGTCCACGGATTGGCGCAATGATGGGTCCACGCCGGTTGCGCAATATCTGACGCCGGCTGTCGAAGAGTATAATAAGGCGCTGAAACGCGGAGCGCCTGCCGACGAATTGCGCGGACACGAAAGCAGAGTGCGGGCCGACCTTAATGCGTGGCCCCGGCAAGCGAAGCGCGAAGCGGCTCCGACCGCATCGGCCGATAAATCGCTCAATATCCATGAGGGTGAGCGAGCCAGGGCGGAGAGCAAAGACGGTGCTGCGCCCGCGAAAGCTGAGGTTCCATCGAAGGCAGCGCCAAAGGATGACAAGCAAGTTGACGACACACGCTTGGCTCTGCCCACGCAGCTCGAACGCAAATATCTGCGCGTTGGGAATGATCTTTTCCGTAGCGGCCGCGATGACAAGCCCGATATGTCGATCAAGGGCCAAGACGGCATTCGCATCAACAAGGACTATGCCATTGGCGATGCTATCGCGATCGCGAAGCACAATGGCTGGCAGTCGATCCGTGTTCATGGAAGCGACGAATTCAAGAAGGCGGTCTATCTGGAAGCGGCGCGATCGGGGGTCGAAGTGAAAGGGTTCAAGCCGTCTGAACAGCTTAAACTT
>CAZWEY010000320.1:0-1801 GCA_964632055.1 uncultured Sphingomonadaceae bacterium | reverse complement strand
CAAGGCTGAGCAGCACGGCCGCATCACCCAGCCCGCGCACGCCTGCAAGGCCCAGCGAGACGGGTTCTTCGGGGCTGGAGCGCAAGCGGACCGCCATGTCGCCTGAGCTTGGCCTGCCCTGGCCGAAACGGCGCACCGCATCGGCCAGCGCACCCTTGTCCTCCTTGACGACAAGATCGGACGGATAGGGCGGCATCCTGCCTTCCTCTATCCCCGATGCTCGCGCAAAGGCGGCATTGGCAAACAGCAAATGCCCGTCGCGATCGGCCATGGCGAGGCCCAGCGGCAATTGCGCCAGCAAGGCTTCGAGCTGTGGAGCGCCTGCCTGTTGGGGCGCATCAGCCACAGCGCCGAGCGCAACCGCGGCATCGACCATGAGCATCAAGGCAGGAGCGGACCCATCGCGCCCGGGCAAACCGGGCGCATCCTTGCCAAGGCCGATATGCACCAGAATCTGGGGCTGCCCTCTCTGGGCCTCTCTGGCGAAATAGATCCGGTCCTGCTCGTCGGTGCGCAGCAATGCAGCAAAATCCTGTCCGGCGAGAGTAGCCGAGGGATCGCCCATCGCCCGGCCGGCAAAGCCTGCACTGGCCGCACGGATCATGCCGTCAGGCTCGACGATGGCCGCCTCGACCCCGGCCCGGCTGAAAATCTCGCCAAGGCTCGAGGCAAGGCGTTCTGCCATGTCGGCAGCGGGATCGGGTTCCTCGATCGGGCGAAGGCGCCAGACCAGATGGTCCTCGCCCCGCCCTGCCCTTGTCGCCTCGACATGAAATATGCCCTTCCCGCATTCCAGCAGGGCAGTCTTTGCCGAGCCATCCCGCCATGCGGTCCGGGCAATATCGAGCATGGCCGCGGCACCTGCATCGCCCGCCGGCAGGGCTGGCGGCGCATGGTCGGTACCAAACCAGTTTTCCCATGCCCCGTTTGCACAGACCAGGCGGTTGGCCCGGTCGGTGATGGCCACCGCCACATTTTCCTGCTCGATGGCGATGCTGGTCACGGTCCAGTCGGGAAGGACGACATCGCCAATGCGATCTCCGCCCCTTAGCCTCAGCATGCCCCGCCCCATGACGGCGAGTGCAAACAGCCCGCCGGCAAAGGCAAGCACCGCGCTCACTTCATGCGTTGCGAGCCAGACAACCCCGGCGCTGAGCAGCAGCGCCACAAAGGCAAGCAAGCCATCCAGCCTGCCGCCATCGCGCGCAGACAGGGGATCCCGACTGGTCATTCTGCCAGAGTGGCCCGGTTCTGCCGCGAACGCAAACGCTGGCGACGACGACGCGCGACCCGGTCGCGCCAGAAATAGGACGACACCAGATAGCCGATCGCGGCAAGAACGGTGGCAAGGATGAACAGGCCCAGCATCAGCGAGGGCGCGGCATCGGAAACCAGCCATCCGACCCATTCGCCCAGGCTGGCATGACGATCCATCATCGCCTTGAAAGCCTGCAGATCGGCATGAAAGCCGAGATTATTGCCGATATAGAGCGAGACCATCAGGATGAAGGGGGTGGTGGCCGGGTTACTCAGGAAAGTGGTGGCAATGGCCAGCGGGATATTGCCGCGGCATGGCACGCACATCAATGCCGCCCCAACCGCCTGAACGCCGGGGATCAGCGCGAAGATGCCGACCAGCAGCCCCACCGCAACCCCGCGCGGAACCGAGCGGCGGGTAAAGCGCCACAATTCGGGCCTGCGGGCAAAAGGCCGGACCCAACGGTTCTGCTCCAGCTGCTCGCGCGCAGGCATGAGAGAGGCAAACCATTCGATTATCCGCACCTTCACGACGCCATCACTC
>CAZWEY010000319.1:0-1814 GCA_964632055.1 uncultured Sphingomonadaceae bacterium | reverse complement strand
CTATGAATCGCGCCTTCGAGGCGCCGGAATGGCGAACATATCGGGCGGATATTTGCGCCGGGAAGGCTGGTTGCCTTTCCAAGCGAATATCCGGCCGAGATGGAAGCCATTCCGGCGTCCCGCAGGGATTTGGCCAAAATGGCCCATTGCAGCGTCGGATCGGCTTGAAATAGTTCCACTATTCCTTCGCCTCTCCTCCTTGCACTGGGCCATTTTGCTTCAAACCTCGAAGGCGCGATTCATAGGTCCTGACCCTAGCTCACTCCCCGATTGCCACAGCCCCCCATTTGGCCCTATAGAGCTGCCCAAGCGCCCCGGTCCGATCGGCAGTCCGCAATCCGGACTTCCGAGAGCCGGGGCGAAATGTTTTTATGGGGCCACGGCCCCGGCGTTCAAGGAACCATGCGATGAACCGTCGCCGCCAGCTTTACGAAGGCAAGGCCAAGATCCTTTACGAAGGCCCCGAACCGGGCACGCTGATCCAGTATTTCAAGGATGACGCCACCGCGTTCAACGCCCAGAAAAAGGGCACGATCAACGGCAAGGGCGTGATCAACAACCGCATCAGCGAATATGTCTTCACCCGGCTGAGCCATATCGGCATCCCGACCCATTTCATCCGCCGCCTCAACATGCGCGAACAGCTGGTGCGCCAGGTGGAAATCGTGCCGATCGAAGTGGTGGTGCGCAATGTGGCCGCGGGCTCCATCTCCAAGCGGCTCGGCATTCCCGAAGGCGAACCGCTGCCACACACGCTGATCGAATATTATTTCAAGGACGATGCGCTGGGCGATCCCTTGATCGCGGAAGAGCACATCGCCTGCTTCGGCTGGGCCAACAATGAAGAGATGCAGGACATCTCGGCCATGGCGATCCGGGTCAATGATTTCCTTTGCGGCATGTTCGCGGCGATCAATATCCGGCTGATCGACTTCAAGCTCGAATTCGGCCGCATCTGGGACGGCGATTATTCCCGCGTGATCCTTGCCGACGAGATCAGCCCCGACGGCTGCCGCCTGTGGGACATGACCACCGGCGAAAAGCTCGACAAGGACCGTTTCCGCCGCGACATGGGCGGCGAGGAAGAAGCCTATCAGGAAGTCGCGCGCAGGCTGGGCCTGCTCGACAATGACGGCAATCCGGGCGAGGTGTTCGACATCAACATCGAGCGCAAGCTGCGCGGCAAGCCGAAGAAATAAGGCTCAGACGCAATAGCGGATGATTTGTTCGCTCATCGCTAGATGCAGCGGCGCAGGCGGCCTTGCATCGCCATCGATCTGATGCGGAAGGCTGGCCCCTTCGACCTGCAATTCCCGCACGCTATGGACGCTGGCAAGACCCAGTTTTGCGCAATCCAGCCCGGCGGCCATGGCCAGCGCAAAGCCGAGGCTGCGCAGGCGGCCCGCCTTTTCCAGAACGATCAGCTCGAAGCTTGCGCTATCCAGCCGCGCCGCGCGAGAAAGGCGAAACGGCCCGGCATAATAGCGACCGCGTGCAACGAAAATGGCCTGGGCGCGGCGCTCCAGCGTCGAACCATCGGCAAGCACCGCGCGCAGGCTCAAGTGCTCTTGCGGCCAGCGGCGCAGGAGAGAAAGCCCGGCCGCCAGATAGGCCAGACGCCCGATGCGCGCCTTCAGGGGCAAGGACACGCCTGCGACCGCCGCGCTGTCCGGCCCGATGCTGAGACAGGACAGCACCGCGCCGCCATTGCAGGACAGCAGCGGCGAGCGCAGCCAGCTGCCCTCGCCCACCCGCCATGCCGCCGCCATTTGCGCGGCAAAGCGGCGAGGATTGCTGGAATAGCCCAGCTCGCG
>CAZWEY010000318.1:0-1845 GCA_964632055.1 uncultured Sphingomonadaceae bacterium | reverse complement strand
GCCCATGGTGTTCCAGGTTTTGGTGCCGTTGACGATGTAGTGGTCGCCCTCGCGGCGCGCGCTGGTGCGCATGGCGCCCAGCGCATCCGAGCCGGCGCCGGGTTCGGTCAGGCCGAGCGCGCCGATTTTCGTGCCGTTGCACAGGCCGGGCAGGTATTGGCGGCGCTGCGCCTCGTTGGCGTTGCGGAAGATGTTGTTGACGCACAGGTTATCGTGCGCCGCCCAGGACAAGGCGATGGCGGGATTCCAGCGCGCGAAGGCCTGGCAGATCAGACCCGAGCTGAACAGGTCCATGCCCGCGCCACCATGCTCGGCAGGCACGGTGGCCCCCATGAAGCCAGCTGTGCCGATTTTTTGGAAAATATCGGGCGGCCACCATTCCTCGTCGTCCATGCGGCGCGCGAGTGGCACGAATTCCTTGCGCGCGAACTTGTCGGCTGCTTCGAGCACGGCGCGGTCGTCGGCGGAGAGAGCGAAACTGCGAGGGACGGCCATGTTGGGATGCCTATCAGTACTTGGGTTATTGGTCAGTGAGCCTCGGCGCGCACCAGAGCGAGTTTGCGCGGACGAGACCTCTTTGGGTTGACGCGAATTTAATGGGGTATTGCAAAACTGTCAAGCGTTAGGTAGGATTCGGCACAGACACTCACTCGGGGTGCCAGAACTGGAGGCGGTGTCCATGGGAGACGGAATCGGTGCGTATTCATTGACGGTGGCCGACCTGTTACGCAAGCAGGTGGCCGTCCGTGCCGAATCGACGGCTGTCGAGGATGCACGGGGCGCGCTGAGCTACCAAACGCTCGATCAGCGCGTGAATCGATTGGCCCATGTACTGGTTCAGCATGGCGTTGCGATGGGTGACCGTGTGGCACTGCTGTCGGAGAATCGCCGCGAATACCTCGAAACCCAGTTGGCAGCTGCCAAGCTGGGCGCCATCGTGGCCTGTCTAAACTGGCGCTTGGCCGATGCTGAAATGACGCATTGCGTTCGCCTGGTTTCGCCGCGCGTTGTGCTTGTGTCGGCGCGCCATGCGCCGATGCTCGCGCGCATCGATCATCGCGTGCCCCAAGTGATCGACATCGACGCGCGCTACGAGGAATTGTTGGCTACGGCGCCTGAGAGCGACCCGCAGATCGATGTCGATCCCGCACAGGGTCTGGTTATTCTCTACACGAGCGGCACCACCGGCGTTCCCAAGGGGGCGGTGATCAGCCACCGCGCGATGGTTGCGCGCGCGATGTGTTTTTCCGCTGAATTCGGCATTGGTGCCGACCGCAACTTTCTGGCTTGGTCGCCGCTGTTCCACATGGCAGCCACCGACTTTAGCCTCGCTACCCTGATGTTGGGTGGCAAGGTGGTGATTCACGACGGGTTCGATGCTGACGGTCTGTGCGCGGTACTTGAGCGCGAACCGATCAGCTGGCTGGTGGCGATGCCAGGCATGATAGAGCCGCTCATCGATGGTCTGAAGCGCAACCGGCCGCGCATCCGCGGGGTTCGCATGGTCGGTGCGATGGCCGATCTGGTACCGCTGCAGCAGATCGCCGAACTCACGCGCCTGATTGGCGCTCCCTACCTTAACAGCTTCGGCGCGACGGAGACGGGCTTGGCGCCGGCTTCCGGAGTTCTGCTGGCGCAAGGCGCCGTGCCCGAAAGTCTGGCTAAGCGCGAGTCGGGTTTTTGCCGCATCCGCCTCGTCGATGCCGATGACCGCGACGTGCCTGTCGGCGTGCCTGGTGAACTGGCGATCCGTGGACCGACGCTGTTCTCGGGCTACTGGGATGCTCCCGAGGTCAATGCGATCGACTTTCGCGGCGGCTGGTTCCACATGGGCGACCTGTTCGT
>CAZWEY010000317.1:0-1850 GCA_964632055.1 uncultured Sphingomonadaceae bacterium | reverse complement strand
TGATACGCGCCATGCGTGAAGGTGACCAGCAAGCGGTATCAGCGTTCAACGCGTTCATGGATTGTCTGGGCGCGCTGATGGCCCAGCTGTCGCTGCTGTATGACCCTGACATTGTGATACTGGGCGGCGGGCTCTCCGGCGTGGGGGAAATCTATCGGCAGTACCCCGAGGCAGTATCGCCCCATTTGATGCGGGGCATACGCCCCGTGCAGCTGGTTCCACCGTGTTTCGGCGAATCCAGCGGGACGCGGGGAGCCGCGCTGCTGGCAGCCAGGCAGGGGTAACCGTCGGCCCGTAGCGAGGAACAACGGCATGGCACTTACACTGACCCATTTTCGTCCAGTCGGCTTCGACAACGCGAGTGACCGGCTATTCGTCGATGATGCCGGGTGCGTTGCTGCTACCGAGCAGGTGGGCGCAAGGATCGTTGATTGCGATGGCGCCTGGCTTTCTCCAGGCTGGTGCGACCTGCACGTGCACGTCTGGCATGGTGGCACGGATATCTCGGTGCGTCCCCAGCAGGCAGGCCGTGCCACCGGCGTCACCGCAATGGCCGACGCCGGCTCAGCGGGCGAAGCGGCGTTCCATGGCTTGCGTGAGTACGTCATCGAGCCGGGGCAGGAGACGATCAAGGCCTTCCTCAACATCGGCTCCATCGGTCTGGTCGCCTGCAACCGGGTGTCGGAATTGGGCTCGCCGGAGTGCTCGATCGATGTGGAACGCACGCTCACGGTCGCGGAGGCGAATCGGGATGTGATCTGCGGCATCAAGGTCCGCGCCTCAGGCGTGATCACCCGTGGATGGGGGATCACCCCGGTCAAGACCGCCAAGCGGGTGGCGGAAATACTGGGCCTGCCACTCATGGTGCATGTTGGAGAACCCGACCCGGTGATTGATGAGGTATTCGATGTGCTGAGCCCGGGCGACATCGTAACCCACTGCTTCAATGGCAAGCGTGCGGGCTCCATTGGCGATACGCCGGCGCTTTTCGAGAAGGCAAAACGCCTGGCCGAAGAGGGGATATGCATGGACCTTGGTCATGGACAGGCTTCTTTCAGCTTCGATATGGCCCGGCGCGCACTCGAGGGTGGGCTGCGTCCCTTCTCGATTTCAACGGATCTGCATCTGGGAAATGTAGCCGGCCCTGTGTACGACCTGGGCACCACAATGTCGAAGCTGCTTGCCGTGGGGCTGCCCTTCGACGAGGTGCTTGCCGCGGTCACCGAGCGTCCTCGGTCCGTGCTCAAACTACCAACGCGGGACGGCATGGCGCCGGGAAGGCGCGCCGACTTCACCGTGTTTGATCTGGCCGAACATGAAGGGACAGCCACTGACAGCCATGGCTCAACACTCAGGATTCCCCAGATGTTTGAACCGCGCATGACAGTTATCGGTGCCTCGGTCCTCTCCGCAGCCAGGCGGTCATCATGAGTATTTCCGGTCGGCACAGGCAGCTGGAGGAGCGCCTTGCGCAACTCGGACTGGAATTGCCACCGGCGGCGCCGACCCCGATCGGCGCGTTCTGCAACGCCCGTCGGCTTGGCAGGCTGGTCTATATCTCCGGTCAGGGGCCGGTACTTGCGGACGGCACTCTTATGAGGGGCAAGGTCGGAGCCGAGGTCACCGCCGAGGCGGCCCGCGACCATGCACGGCTGGTCGCCCTTAATATCCTGGGGGCGCTACGCGACCATCTAGGTAACCTAGATTTAGTGGTAGGGGTGATCAAGCTACTGGGCCTAGTCAACGCGACCCCTGACTTCGAACGACACCCCTTCGTCATCGACGGAGCGTCGTTCCTAGTCAACGCGACCCCTGACTTCGAACGACACCCCTTCGTCATCGACGGAGCG
>CAZWEY010000316.1:0-1864 GCA_964632055.1 uncultured Sphingomonadaceae bacterium | reverse complement strand
ACGGCTGGAACTCATTTGATATTGGTCCGCGCTCTCGACGAGGAGACGGGCGTCATTGGAACCGTTGACAACTCACAGCTCATCGGCCTCATAAAAGCTGCGCACGCACAGCGTCTCTTTGATTTGCTAGGCGCGGAGTTCGACTCCGGCAAGAGGACTCTGTACGACGTCCTTGGTGACGTCTATGCCGAGCACTTCGACACCCTCGGGCGCCTATCTCTGTTCCATGAGCAATTGTTTAGCGAAGCGACGCACGGGGCGCCCTATGTTCTCACCGCCAGAGTTCGACGCGACTTCCGAGCCCTGCCATCGGTTGAAACGGTCGTGGCAAACGCCATTGGGCGAATCGAATCGGTTAGTACTGCGGTCGAACGTAAGGCCGTTCTCGTCGGCGAGGCTTTTCGTGCCGCCCAAGGCAACGAAGATCGCCTGACCAAAACGCTGCGCTTCCTCGCCAACCAGCGGAGCTGGGCAAGATGGTTGGGGACCATTCTCATGCGAAGCGGATTTTGCCAGCCCGCCGATGTAAACTCGCTGCATCACCTCGCTGACCAGGCGGCACAAGGTTGGCGTGACTATTTCCTGCGGGCGGCCATCGGTCGCCGAGCCGCGGAGTCGGTAAGGGTCGTGGAAGAAAGCGAACAGAGGCTGATCGAATTCATCCGGGGCCGCTGCGCTCCAATGTTGTCAATAAACAATCCCGATAGCGAGAAATTCGCAGTCTAATTCTAGCGAGGCACAAATGAAGGTTACGTTTTCCGGCCGTCTGACCCAAAACCCGACAGTGATTGAGGTTCCTGGCGACAAGTCCATCTCTCACCGCGCGGTGATGCTCGGCTCTCTGGCTAAAGGGGTTACCACGGTTCGGAAGTGCTTGCTGGCAGCAGACGTGGTCAGCACCATCGGAATGATGCGAGCCATGGGAGTAAGCATTGAGATTGCGAACGGGCAGGTAACCATCACTGGGGCCGGCGAGAGTGGGCTCACGCGGCCAAATGCGGAACTGGACGCGGGCAACGCGGGTACTGCGATGAGGCTTATGGCCGGAATCTTGGCCGGGCAGCCCTTCGAAAGCGTGCTGGTTGGAGACCATTCTTTGTCGAAACGGCCGATGGGGCGTGTGGCGACCCCCCTTGGCCAAATGGGGGTGCAAATTCAGCTGTCAGCTTCCGGGACCGCTCCGATGAGGATCACCGGCACGCCAAAGCTTCGGGGCATCACTTACGATTTGCCCGTGGCCAGCGCCCAGGTGAAGTCGGCGGTACTGTTGGCCGGCCTCTATGCGGATGGAGCCACCACCGTGATAGAAAGGAAACCCACCCGCAACTACACGGAAACCATGGTGGCCGCCTTCGGAGGCAACGTCTCCGTCAACGGGCAAGAAATCCAAGTGGAGCGAAGCAGCCTGAAGGGCCGGGACGTTGTTGTTCCCGGCGACATATCGTCCGCAGCCTTTTTTATGGTGGCGGCTGCTATCAATCCTGGCGCCTCAATTACCATCAGGAACGTGGGAATAAATCCGACACGCACCGGCATTGTGGACGCACTGCGGCTCATGGGCGCGCGGGTAGAGCTTTCGGACCGCCGCAGCTCTGGTGGAGAGGAAGTCGCTGATATAACGGTCACCGGTGCCGAGCTGTCCGGAATCGAGCTCGACGCGGACATCGCGCCCCGGATGATCGACGAGTTCCCCGTGTTCTTTATTGCCGCGGCGTTTGCCAACGGGACCACTGTAGTGCGCGGAGCGGAGGAGCTCAGAGTTAAGGAAAGTGACCGTATTGAGACCATGCTCGTCGGGTTGCGCCAGCTTGGCGTAGTCGTCGAATCCAAGGCTTCTGGAGAACTGATCTTGGATGCGACCCTT
>CAZWEY010000315.1:0-1867 GCA_964632055.1 uncultured Sphingomonadaceae bacterium | reverse complement strand
AAACCTCCGCCGTGGGTGTAGAGAATGACGCGCGCGGAATCGGCGTCTTGCGGAAATGCCCATATTCCCGGGACTCCGCCGACTTCATCTGATTTGTAGCTTACGCCCTCGGGTTCACGTGCTGGTTTGCCCCACTCGTCGAACATACTGCGCAAATCGGCAATCGACATTGCGGGATTGGCGGCCATCCGGCTGCTCCAATCCTCGTACAATTCGCGCAGGAAATCTGCTTCCCGATTGTCCGCCATTTGGCCTCTCCATCCATCTTTTTTTGAACGCCCCAATCGATCGTTGTCCGAAACTTCGGGCGGCCGAGAGCTGATCCAGTGGAGAAGCTATGTCGTGCTTGGCTTCAGGTCTTGAATTTTACTGCGCGTTCCGTTGTCGTTTTTTGCGGCCACCCAGAGGCAGGTCTCCTAGACCCGCTCCAGCAGCAGCGCGCTTCCTTGTCCGACGCCCACGCACATAGACACAATGGCGTAGCGCCCGGTCCCTTGAGCAAGTTCAATCGCTGCGCTGCCCGTAATCCGTGCCCCGGACATGCCCAGCGGATGACCGAGCGCGATCGCTCCGCCGTTGGGATTTACGCGATGATCTTCATCATCCAGACCCAACGACCGCGTGCAGGCCAGCGCCTGGCTGGCAAAGGCTTCGTTCAGTTCGATCACGCCGATGTCGCCCATCGTCAGCGATTGCCGAGCGAGTATCTTTCTGATCGCCGGAACCGGACCGATACCCATGATCCGGGGAGGAACCCCAGCTGCCGCAGCGGTCACCACTCGGGCAAGGGGTGTCAGCCCATATCGACGAACAGCTTCCTTCGACGCCAGCAGCAATGCTGCGGCACCATCGTTCACCCCGGATGCGTTTCCTGCCGTGACGGTCCCGTCGGTACGCACGATTGGTCGTAGTCGAGCGAGGTCATCTATGGTCGTGTTCGGTTTCGGATGCTCGTCAGCGTCAATTATCGCGGCTTGCCCCCGCTTCACTGGGGCGCTGACCGCCACGATTTCCCGCGCCAATCGTCCGTTGCTGCCTGCTCTGGCAGCCTTGGCCTGCGACCGCAGGGCAAAGGCATCCTGATCGGTCCGCCCGATCGAATACTCCATCGCGACGTTTTCGGCGGTCTCGGGCATCGAGTCGACGCCATAGCTCGTCTGCATCGCCGGATTGACGAATCGCCATCCAATGGTCGTATCCTCCATGGCGACAGCGCGTGAGAACGCGGTTTCGGCTTTTAGCTGAACAAACGGGGCTCGACTCATGCTCTCCACGCCGCCAGCGATCACAAGCTGGAGTTCACCGCACCGTATCGACCGGGCACCAGTGATAACCGCCTCAAGACCTGAGGCGCAAAGGCGATTCAGGGTCAGGCCGGGAACTTCCTCGGGTAGGCCCGCGAGCAGGGCAGCCATGCGGGCCACGTTTCGGTTGTCCTCGCCTGCCTGATTTGCGCAGCCAAGCAGGACCTCATCGATCTCGACCAGGTCGATCGACCGATTTCGCTCGATCAGGGATCTGATCGGAACAGCGGCCAGATCGTCGGCGCGTACCCTGGCAAGGGCCCCGCCGTGGCGGCCGATCGGCGTGCGGATGAAATCGCAGATGAACACATCAGCCATGTCTTCAGACCTATCTTCAAGTTCAGGCATCCGCGAACGACCTGGCGTCGCGAACCAGGTTCGTGATCAGTGAAGGGACTCTCCAGCCCAGAGGGTCGGCGGACGAAAACTCGGTGATCCTTGCAACCACGCAAGCCGGAGTCAATGTGTCCGCGTGATACATCAGTCCCCCTCGCCAGCGAGGGAATCCGTAGCCATGAACCAAGACCAGAGCCGGGCCTTGCCCGGCCCGGCGATACGGAAGA
>CAZWEY010000314.1:0-1878 GCA_964632055.1 uncultured Sphingomonadaceae bacterium | reverse complement strand
GTGATGAAAACATCGTGAACAACAGCAACTATTGCCGCAAAGGCCATCTTTGGTTCGAAAGTCATGGCCAAATAAAGAACAACTACAACTAAGAATACGACCAAGCCATAGAGAGCTTTTCTAGTAATTTCTTTACCCCATGAAGGTCCAACAATTTGCGTATCGATAGAATCAACAGTCACTTGATATTTTGCTGCTAATTGATCTTGAAGAGCAATTGATTGCGTACCTGTCAGTGAACCAGTTTGGATTCTGATTTGATCATTACCAACTGATTGAATTATTGGTTCGCCTGGAATTCCGGCGGCATCAACTGCTTCGAAGGCCGGATCTAAATTTGCACCAGCTTTAGTAACGGTATATGAAGCGCCACCTTTGAATTCAATTCCGAGGTGTAATCCTTGCAATGTTAGTGCGCCGATTGATAAGACTATTAGCAAACCTGAGAATGCATACCAACGCTTCTTCTTTCCGATGACATCAATAGATGTCTCACCTGAGTAAAGACGGCCACCTAGACTAGATAACTTAGACATCCTTATGCCTCCAATCCAAGGCTTTTACGCGATACACCTGTAATCGCGCTGCCTGAGTTATAGAACTTAGTTCGGCCCAATACTGTCATTAGTGGTTTAGTAAAGAAGAAGACCACTAGCAAATCGATAAATGTTGCAATTCCAAGCGCAAACGCGAAACCACGAACTCCACCTACTGCGAAGAAGTAAAGCAGCGCAGCTGCGAGAATTGAAACAAAGTCCGCAACCAAAATTGTTCGGCGCGCACGTACCCATCCTGTTTCCACTGCTGAACGTAGTGAACGGCCTTCTCGAATTTCATCGCGAACACGTTCGAAGAAAACGATAAATGAGTCGGCAGTAATACCAATTGAAACAATAGCGCCCGCTATTCCTGCAAGGGTAAGAGTAAATCCGATAGTTTCGCCGAGTAATGCGAAAGTTACGTAAGTAAATGCCATTGCCATAATCAACGAACCAGCCGAAACTATTCCTAACCCTCGGTAGAAAGCGAACATATAAAGAAGTACTAGGAATAAACCGAGTCCGCCTGCAAGTAATCCCGCATGTAATTGATTCTCACCAAGAGTTGGTGAAATTTGCTGAACTTCACCACGATCGAACGCAAGTGGAAGTGATCCGTACTTGAGAACGTTGGCTAAATCTGAAGCCTCTACTTGAGTGAACGAGCCTGTGATTTGTGCATTTCCAGAAACAATCGCTTCGTTAATTCGTGGAGCCGAAACTACTAATCCATCAAGAACAATTGCTACCTGATTCTGCGGCGCAGGTAGCGATGTCACACGTTGTGTTAGCGCACCAAACTTTTTTGTTCCTTCGTTATCAAAGGTAAGCGCTACAGTCCAAACATTTCCAGCTTGAGTATCTAATCCAGCTGATGCTTTTGAAACTTCACGGCCTACAACCTCTGCAGGTCCTAAGATGTACTTATTTGCTGAATTTCTAGCGCAAGTAACAATGGTCTGCTCTGGAGTATCACCGCCTAAATTCTGTCTTGCGGCATTAGTGGTGCAATCAATTGCTGCGTAGGCGGCATTAATTTCAGGGCTGACGCCAGCAACTGGAGTTGCTTCACCTGTGCCTGCTGCGGCGCCAGAAGTTGATTCAGCCAAAACTTGGCGGAAGCGAAGTTCGGCAGTATTTCCGACTAACTCAACAATTCTTCGTCCAGTACTTCCTGGAACCGAGATGACAATCTGTCTATTTGTGCCGCTACCCTGAGCAGTTACTTCAGATTCGGCAACACCTAATGAATTCACACGGCTACGAATAATTGAGACTGCTTGATCAATTGCTTCACTGGTAACTTTTCCGGTGTCGCCATCTGAAATTCTTGGCTGCA
>CAZWEY010000313.1:0-1885 GCA_964632055.1 uncultured Sphingomonadaceae bacterium | reverse complement strand
GCAGATGCGGGCGCAGATCGCGCAGCTGCTCGATTATCTGAGGCCTGCCGAAGCAGCCTGACAGGAACCACGCGGTGAAGGATTTCGCCCGCTCCGATGATCCCGCCGTCCAGCGCCAGCTTGACCGGCTGGCCATGCTGTCGCTGCCCGAGGGTCGGCTGGGGCTGGAGACTATCCGGGCGCTGCTGGCCCGGCTGGGCGATCCGCATCTGCGCCTGCCGCCCGCCTTTCACATCGCCGGAACCAACGGCAAAGGCTCCACCGCCGCCTTGCTGCGCGCGATGATGGAGGCGCACGGGCTCAGCGTCCATTGCGCCACCAGCCCGCATCTGGTGCGCTATAATGAACGTATCCGGCTGGCGGGCCAATTGATCGAGAATGCGCTGCTGGCCGATCTTCTGGCCGAAGTGCTGGATGCGGGCACAGACCTGGCCCCCAGTTTCTTCGAGGCGACCATCGCCGCCAGCTTCCTCGCCTTTGCCACCATTCCGGCCGATGCCTGCATTGTCGAAGTCGGGCTTGGCGGGCGGTTCGATGCCACCAATGTGCTGCATCGTCCCGCTGTCTGCGCCATCGCCTCGCTCGGCATCGATCATGAACGCTTCCTGCTGGCCCCAGAAGCAGGCACCCCCGACGATCCTCTCGCCCGCATCGCCTTTGAAAAGGCAGGCATCGCCAAGCAGGGTGTGCCGCTGGTCACTCAATCATATCCGCCGCAAGCCGTGGCGCAGATCGTGGCGCAGGCAAAACGCGCAGGCGCGAGCGTCGCCATGCGCGGGCAGGAATGGGACGCGCATGGCGATGCATCGCTCGCTTATCGTGATGCGGCAGGCTCGCTCGATCTGCCGATGCCAGCGCTTGCAGGCGCGCATCAGGCCGATAACGCCGCCTTGGCCGTCGCCATGCTGCGCCACCAGTCCGAAGTGAAGGTCACGCCCGAAGCCATGGCGCAAGGCATTCAGCGCGCGCATTGGCCGGCGCGGCTGCAACTGCTTGGGGCTGGCCCGCTTGCCGATCTCGCGCCGGGCCGCAAGATTTGGCTCGATGGCGGGCATAACAGCGATGCCGGCCTTGCTCTGGCGCGCTATTTCGCACCCTCGGCGGACAAACTTCACCTTGTGCTTGGTATGCTGGCGGCCAAGGATCCCTCCTCCATCCTCGCTCCGCTGGGGGGGCGACTGGCCTCTGTCTCGGTCGTTCCGGTTCCGGGCCATGAATCGCATGACCTGGCCGATTTCCCGGTGCCAGACGACATCCCTTTCCGCGCCTGCGCCGATGTGACGCAAGCCTTGCGCGCATTGCCGCAGGGCGGCGATGTGCTGATCGCCGGATCGCTCTATCTTGCGGGCGAGGTGCTGAGGCTCAACCGCGCGTTTCCCCGTTAGAAACACCTGCCGTGCCGATCGAGCGGTCGGCAAGGCCGGTGCGGCTCATCCACCAGAACAGCGCAATGCCCGGCAATGCGGCCAGCGTGGTGAGCAAGTAGAAATTGACATAGCCCATCCCCTCGATCAGCGCGCCCGCCGTGGTGCCGGTGAGGAACCGGCCGACGATGCTGGCGCCTGCCGAGACCAGCGCATATTGCGCAGCGGTGAAGCGCAGGTCGCACAGCGCCGAGAAATAGGCGACCACGACCACCCCGCCGAACCCGCTGGCGACATTTTCGAACGCCATCGCCCCGGCCATGCCCCACACCGTATGGCCAGCCGCCGCCAGCAAGGCGAACGAGAGGTTCGAAAGCGCCATCAGCCACAGCGCCAGAAGAACGGATCGCTTCAGCCCCATCCGCGCATAGGCGACGCCGCCGATGAATATCCCGATAAGATAGGCCCAGAAGCCCACGCCTACGTCGTACAGCGCAATCTCGTCGTTGCTATAGCCAAGG
>CAZWEY010000312.1:0-1894 GCA_964632055.1 uncultured Sphingomonadaceae bacterium | reverse complement strand
AACCTTCCTGTTTTCAAGTGCAGCTTGCCGTGCCTCTGCCAGGCTCACAAGTTGGGCGCTCCCGAGCCCAAGCTCCCGGCGCTTGCCGCGGATGACTATGCGCTGCACCCAGGATTTACCGCCGCTCTCATTGACCTTGAGAAATAGTCCGTGACCGTCAAAGTACTTTCCGGGCTCAGTTGCATTACGGACCGCCTGTGCGGTGAGGGCTTTCGCGGGCCTTCTGGTCAGGTTTTCGGTCACTTCATTGCCCCCATTCATTCCCCCATTAAACACTAGAACGGCCTGGAATTCTATAGATCACACCAGCAGAGTACGCGGATAAATACCATCTATACAAGTGTTTTCTGGAACTTCTCAGACATGCGTGGAATGTGAAATTGTAGCCCTACGGGCTGCCACTTCCCTCTGCTTTATACTCTCCAGAAATGGGCGCAGCAGGTCTTTTGGCCGCCCCTTCGCCATGTTGACACGCGCCCGTTTGCCAAGGCAGCGCAGGCAGCTAGACTGGCACAAGTTTCTTCAAAAAGGTTTGCCGCCCGTGTTGCTTCGCTCCCTCATCGCTTCGCTCTTTGCACTTGGTCTTGCCCTGCCCGCCGCTGCCGCGCCTTGTGGCGATACCTCGGCCGGGTTTGAGGACTGGAAGACCGTGATGGCCGAAGAGGCCCGCGCCGAAGGGGTGGGCAAGGCCGGGATCGCGGCGCTGATGGGGGCCAGCTATTCCAAGGCCACGATCAGCGCGGATCGCAACCAGAAAAGCTTCAAGTATTCGCTGGACAAGTTCCTGCAGGTGCGCGGGGCCGATGCGATTGCAAGCCAGGGCAAGTCGCGCAAGGCCAAGAATGCCAAGCTTTTTGCCAGTCTCGAGGCGCAATATGGCGTGCCTG
Organism: uncultured Sphingomonadaceae bacterium; assembly: GCA_964632055.1. GTDB lineage: Bacteria > Pseudomonadota > Alphaproteobacteria > Sphingomonadales > Sphingomonadaceae > CANJYE01. Next base: position 1,007 of record CAZWEY010000312.1, on the reverse strand, counting down.
CCGGGGTGCTTTTGGCCATTCACGGCATGGAAACCGGCTTTGGCGGTTTCATGGGCGACAGCAATGTGATCTCGGCGATTGCCACGCTGACCTGGGATTGCCGGCGGTCGGATTTCTTCCGGCCGCATCTGATTGGCGGGCTGAAGCTGGTCGACATGGGGTCGATCTCGGCCAACACCATCGGGGCCAAGCATGGCGAATGGGGCCATACCCAGTTCCTTTTGGGCAATGCGCTGCGCTATGGGGTGGATGGCAATGGCGATGGCAAGGTTGATCTGGGCAATCTGACCGATGCGCTGGCCACCACGGCGAATTATCTTGCAGCCAAAGGCTGGCGGCCCGGCGCAGGCTATCAGGAAGGCGAGCCGAATTTTGCCGTGATCAAGGAATGGAACGCCGCCAAGGTCTATCAGCAGGCCATTGCCATCATCGGGGCCCGCATCGACGGCTGACCGCCGCTTGCGCAATTTTGCCCCTTGCACCCGCCGCCGGGGGCCGTTAGGAAACCCGCCAGTGGCCCGTTCGTCTATCGGTTAGGACACCTGGTTTTCAACCAGGTAAGAGGGGTTCGACTCCCCTACGGGCTGCCACCTTTCCCTTGTGAACCGTCACCCTGCCGCGCCCGTCCCGTTTGGAGCGGTAAAGCGCCTCGTCGGCGTCAGCATGCATGTCTTCGATCACCAGCAGGGGATAAAGCGTTGAGACCGTCATGCCGATCGAGGCGGAAATCCGGCATTCCTGCCCTTCGAAATCCATCGGCTCACTCAGCCGTTCGATGATGCGGGCAGCAATTTGCGCAAGGCGAGCCTCATCCGAAAGGCCCGGAAAGACCATCACGAACTCATCGCCTCCGACCCGCGCCACCAGATCCGAGGCACGGGTTTCCTCGCGCAGGATGCGTGCCACGGCGCGCAAGACCGCGTCACCGGCCGCATGGCCATGGGTGTCATTGACCTGTTTGAAGTAGTCGAGATCTAGATGCATGAGGCCAAAGGCCTGCCCGCGTT
>CAZWEY010000311.1:0-1895 GCA_964632055.1 uncultured Sphingomonadaceae bacterium | reverse complement strand
CTTGGCGTGCAGGTTCTCGCACTGGCCTATCGTTCGGGCGAAGCCTGGAACGAAAGCGCCTTTGCAAACGCCGAGTTCGATGCTGCGCTGGCCGAAGCCCTGTCGATCGCTGACGCTGAAAAGCGCAAGGTGGTGATGGAAAAGGTCGAGCGGATCATGCAGGACGAAGGCGTGCTGATCCAGCCCTACTGGCGCTCGATCTACCGTCACTTCGACCCGAAGGTGAAGGGCGTCGACATGCACGCCACCTTCGAGCATCATCACTACAAGTGGTCGATCGCCGCCGCATAAGGCGCGCTATCACATCATGATCCGGGCGCGCGGGAGACCCCTCGCGCGCCCTTTCTTCTGAGCTAAACCGCCCTGCGGGCGACCGGTATGGTCCGGTCGTCTGTTGTTGCCAGCCGGACGGAACCGCGCCCATGTTGATCTTCATCCTTCGCCGCCTTGCAGTCATGCTGCTGACGGCCTTTGCGCTGACCTTCATCGTCTTTTACCTGACCAACCTGCCGCCCAACCTTGAAAAGCTCGCCAAGTCCGAGGCCTCGGTCCGGATGAGCGACGAGGATGTGCTGAAGTGGATCGACAACAACGGTTACGGAACGCCGGTCCTGTCGCGCTACGGCCAGTGGCTTGGCGCGCTGCCGGGCTGGGTCAAGACGCTGGAAAGCGGCGAGGTGCGCGGGCGCTGCGTCGCCAAGGGCCAGAACCCGGCCGAGGCAGAAAGTTTCTGCGGGCTCTTGCAGGGCGACTGGGGCACCTCGACCGTGTTCAAGATCCCCGTCACCGAGGTGCTGGCGCGCTCCTTGAACCAGACCGGCTGGCTGATGCTGTGGGTGATGGTGGTGATGGTGCCGAGCTCGCTCATCCTTGGTATCCTGTCGGGCATGCGCGAAGGCTCACGCACCGACCGGGTGCTGTCTACCGCCGCCATCGTGACGACGGCCACACCGGAATATGTCTCGGGCGTCATCTTCATCGCGCTTCTGGCCTCGGCCACCGGGGGGATTTCGCCCCTGCTGGCCGAATGGGGCTGGATCGACGGCAAGACGCTGTTCATGGGCACCGCCACCAGCGCCATGGACAACATCACCTTCTGGAACTTTGCCCTGCCGGTGATGACCATCGCCCTTTATGGCATCGGCTATATCGCCCGCATGACGCGGGCCTCGATGACCGAGGTGATGACCGCCCAGTATATCCGGACCGCCCGGCTCAAGGGCGTCAGCTTCCCCCAGGTGGTGATCCGCCACGCGCTGAGAAACGCGCTGATCGCGCCCTTCACCGTCATCATGCTGCAATTCCCCTGGCTCTTGAACGGCGTTGTGATTGTCGAGACGCTGTTCAACTACAAGGGCTTTGGCTGGACACTGGTGCAGGCCGCGAGCAACAACGACATCGAACTGTTGCTGGGCTGTTCGGTGGTGGCGGTTGTGCTCGTGCTCATCACACAGCTGATTTCCGATATCGGCTATGTGTTCCTCAATCCCCGCATTCGTTTGTCCTAAGGAGAACGCCTCATGGAACCGCTCTCCTGGCTTGAAATCCTTGCCGCCATGGCCGGCCGCTTTCTGCCGGTCTGGGTGGCGCTGGTTGTCACCTTCGCGCTGTCGATCAGCTTCAAGCGCCGCCTTGGCCTTTACGGCAAACTCTTCGACAGCCCCGTCGGCATGATCGGCTTTGGCATCGTGATGTTTTGGGTGCTCACCGCGATCTTTGCAGATCTTATCATCACCATGGATCCCTTGGCGCAGTTCTCCGGCTCGAAGAACGCTGTGCCGGGCTCGCCTTTGAAAACCCCGGTCGAAGGGGCCTATACCCACCTTCTGCTGGGCGCCGACCACGTGGCGCGTGACGTGTTCTCGCGCAGGGTCATGGGCTCGCGCGAGGTCTTG
>CAZWEY010000310.1:573-1895 GCA_964632055.1 uncultured Sphingomonadaceae bacterium | reverse complement strand
CCAGAAACTCTAGAACCCAAAAGTACTAAATGGGCGCAAACACACTTGGTGCTCCCCGGTGGTTTCAAAGAAAGCGCCGCGCCCTACCGCTTTTTTTTACAGGCAGGGGTCGTCAACATGAAACTACGGTCCGGTCTTAAAGACGATACGCTAGAAGGTGTTGCATTCGTCCGTGTATATGAAACACGCAGCCTCAAACAAATCGGACGGTACAGCTACAACAGTGGGACGACGGGCTCGGTGACACTGAACCATTACAGTAAAACATCACCGAAACAGGCCGCTGAACTGGCTCAAGCGTCCAAGGCCGTGACTCAGTACTTGGTCAGCGGTATCGCGACCGACATGTGCACGATCATGAAAACGTTTTAATCGCCCTTCGGCGCTGCACCAAACAACTGCTCCTTCAAGCGGAATAACTGATCCCGCGTCTGTGCCGCCGCCTCGAACTCCAGGTTCTTGGCATGCTGCTGCATGGCTTGTTCGAGCTTGCGGATCTCTGCAGCCACTTCCTTCTCTGACATCGTTTCATAGCGCTGACGCGTCTGTGCTGCCTTACGCATCGCCTGCGCATCATTGGAATCAGAGTATCCGGTGGTGTAAACCCCATCAATAATATCTTTGATGCGTTTCTTGACCCCACGTGGCACGATGCCATGCTTTGTATTGAATGCCACCTGTTTATTACGCCGCCGCTCGGTTTCATCCATCGCCCGGCGCATCGAACCGGTAATCTTATCGGCATACAGAATTGCCGTACCGTTCAGATGGCGCGCCGCCCGACCAATGGTCTGAATCAGCGAGGTTTCTGAGCGCAGGAACCCCTCCTTATCCGCATCGAGAATTGCCACCAAGGAGACTTCAGGAATATCCAGACCTTCCCGTAACAAGTTAATGCCGACCACGACGTTGAAGACACCCAGGCGCAAGTCTCGAATGATCTCGACCCGCTCAACCGTGTCAATATCCGAGTGCAAATAACGCACCTTGATGCCGTTTTCTGTGAGGTAATCCGTTAGGTCTTCTGACATGCGCTTGGTCAGGGTGGTGACCAGAATGCGTTCATCCAGCGCCACTCGCTTACGGATTTCTACGAGCAAATCGTCAACCTGTGTCGTCGCTGGACGCACTTCAACAACGGGATCCACCAAGCCCGTTGGTCGCACCACCTGCTCAACCACCTGCCCTGCGTGCTCTTTCTCGTAAGCGGCTGGCGTCGCCGAGACAAAGACCGTCTGCCGCATCTTTGTTTCAAATTCATCAAACTTAAGGGGGCGGTTATCCAGTGCGGAAGGCAATCGGACACCATAATTCACCAAATT
>CAZWEY010000310.1:0-563 GCA_964632055.1 uncultured Sphingomonadaceae bacterium | reverse complement strand
ACGCGACTTATCGCCCTTGTACATCGCACCGACCTGCCCGATCGCCACGTGCGATTCATCGATAAAGATCAAGGCGTCGTCCGGGAGGTAATCAATCAGCGTTGGCGGCGGATCACCGGGGTTACGGCCGGATAGGTGGCGTGAATAGTTTTCAATACCTTTGCAGAACCCAACCTCGTTCAGCATTTCGATATCGAATTTCGTTCGCTGCTCCAGGCGCTGCGCTTCGACAAGTTTTGCTTCGGATAAAAACGCCGCACGTTGCACGTTCAGCTCTTCTTTAATGCCTTCCAAGGCCCGCAGAACTGTTGCGCGCGGTGTCACGTAATGGCTGGAGGGATAAATCGTAAAACGCGACAGTCGCTGGCGGATCTCGCCGGTCAACGGGTCGAACAACTGTAAACGCTCCACTTCATCATCAAACAACTCAATACGTAATGCGTGCTCGGCATGCTCCGCCGGGAATACATCAATGACATCGCCACGCACCCGGAAAGTACCGCGCTGGAAATCCATTTCATTGCGGCTGTACTGCATTTCGGCCAAGCGTTTCAGCAAGTCAC
>CAZWEY010000309.1:0-1897 GCA_964632055.1 uncultured Sphingomonadaceae bacterium | reverse complement strand
CTCGACGCTCGGCAAACGCCAATGGCAGGACGCGCGGAGTTCCGAGCGCGACACGGTCATGGGCAATCTCTCGCAGCGCTATGGCCTGTTCTACTTCTTCGCGCAAAGCTGCGGCGCCTGCGAAGTCATGTCGCCGATCGTCCAAGGTGTCGCGTCGACCTGGCACATCACCGTGCGCGCGATCTCGACCGACGGCGGTCCGTCGCGGCATTTCCCGAGCTACACCGTCGAGACCAACCAGCGCACCCGCATGGGGCTCGAGCCCAAGGTCACACCGGCGGTCGTGCTGTGGGACGCCGCCAAGGGCCGCGCGATCCCGGTCGGCTACGGCGTGATGTCAGCCGACGAGCTTCAGGACCGCATCTACCTCCTCACATCGAAGGAAGCCGGACGTGACTACTAGGATGAAACGCCCAAAGACGGCGCTGCTCGCCGCGATCCTCGCGGCCGCCCTCCCCCTTACCAGCGTGTCGGCCGATGTCGGCAGTTCGATGGACTCGTTCCTGAACGATGTCGGCGTTGCAGCCAACGTGAACGGTCCGACCGCGTTCCAGGGTCAGTCGGCGGGATACTACAGTCTTGGCAACGTCTGGACCCGGTTCCCGCAGAAGACGACCAACATCGCCAACCTGCAACTGCCGCGTGCCCGCGCGGGCTGCGGCGGTATCGATATCTTCGCCGGCTCTTTCAGCTTCATCAATGCCAGCGAGATCGTCGCGATGCTGAAAGCGGTCGCCAACAACGCGGTCGGCTTTGCCTTCAGCCTCGCGATCGACACGGTCTGCCCGGAATGCTCGAAGATCATGCAGGAGTTCAGCCAGAAGGCTCAGCTCATGAACAATCTCAACATCAACTCCTGCGAACTGGCCCAGGGTCTCGTCGGCGGGATCTGGCCCAAGGGTGATCTCGCCGACAAGGCGATCTGCGAGGCGATCGGTAACTCAGAAGGGATATTCACCGACTATGCCGCTGCCAAGCACGGCTGCGGCACCAAGGGCCAGCGCGCCAGCACGACGGCGCAGGGCGCTGGCAAGTACGACGACGTCAATCCCGGGGTGGCGCGGAACTACACCTGGACCATCCTCAAGAAGTCGGCATTCTTCTCGCCAGGCGGCACGTTCGACCGTGAACTTGCCGAATATGCGATGACGCTCATCGGCACCATCATCTATGTGCCGCCCAAGGACGACGAGCCAGGCAAGTTCGTGCCGATCGCGGGTGAAGCGTCGTCAACGCTCGTGACCTCGCTGCTGGATGGCACCGGAGCCAACCGCGTGCTCATTTTCAACTGCGACGAGACCGACAAGTGTCTCGATCCCGGGTTCAAGTCGTTCGCCCTGCCGGCGTCGAAGGCGCTGCGACCGCGGGTCGTGGCACTGATCGACGGCATGGTCCAGGCTATCCACGACGACACTCCGATCACCGATGCGCAGAAGGAGCTGCTCCAGGTCGCCTCGATCCCGCTTTACAAGATCCTGACCGTCCAGGCCGCCTATGGCCGCGGCATGCCGACCGATGACCGCGAGACTCTGGCGGAGATCGCCAGTGTCGATCTTCTGTTCGCGGTTCTGGACCGGATCGTCAGCGAGGCGGGCCGCTCGATGTCGAGCTTCATCGGTGCCGACGAAGCCAAGATCGCAATGTGGCAGGGCCAGGTGAACGTGGTGCGTCAGGCGCTAGCTGAACGTCAGGCAAACACGCACCTGCGTGTCAGCGCGATCATGCAGATCATCGAGAAAACGGCGTTCATCGAGAACGTGCTCGCGACCCAGATGTCGCCGGGCATGGCTGCCGCGCTCGACTGGTCGCGCGGGGTCCAGGGCCGCGCCCTCACCCACTGACGCTTCCCTTCTTCCCTCTCTTCCCCCTTTATCTAATTGCCCCTCTTTTCTCAGAC
>CAZWEY010000308.1:0-1912 GCA_964632055.1 uncultured Sphingomonadaceae bacterium | reverse complement strand
CAAGTAATCCCGTCCGGGGCTTCGGTCCCGGCAAGGATTTTCGGGCTGGGGGCAGAGAAATCTGCCTCCAGCTTCGCGCGTCTCGGAAGGTGCTTTTGGCGTAAAGCCTCTTCCAAGGCGCGGCAAGGTTCGGGAGCCAGCTGACGGGACAGCTGGCATGAATGGAACCTTACCCCCTCTCGCCAAGCGGCGCGCTCCTGTGGCCCGACAGGCTGTGCGCCGGCGAAAAAGAAGAAAGGTAACGACGAGCATGGCTCAAGCTTACGTTGGCCAGAAGCGTATCCGCCGGTATTTCGGCAAGATTCGCGAAGTTCTGGACATGCCGAACCTGATCGAGGTTCAGAAATCCTCATATGACCTGTTCCTGCGTTCGGGCGATGGCCCGAAACCCACCGATGGCGAGGGGCTGCAAGGCACCTTCCAGTCGGTGTTTCCGATCAAGGATTTCAACGAAACCGCCGTGCTCGAGTTCGTGAAATACGAGCTGGAAAAGCCCAAATATGACGTGGACGAGTGCCAGTCGCGCGACATGACCTATGCCGCGCCCCTGAAGGTCACGCTGCGTCTGATCGTGTTTGATGTCGATGAATCGACCGGCGCCCGCAGCGTCAAGGACATCAAGGAACAAGACGTGTTCATGGGCGACATGCCCCTGATGACCTCGAACGGCACCTTCATCGTAAACGGGACCGAACGGGTTGTCGTCTCGCAGATGCACCGTTCGCCCGGCGTGTTCTTTGACCATGACAAGGGCAAGACCCATTCGTCCGGCAAACTCCTCTTCGCCTGCCGCATCATCCCGTATCGCGGCAGCTGGCTGGACTTTGAGTTTGACGCCAAGGACATCGTGTTCGCCCGCATCGACCGCCGCCGCAAGCTGCCGGTCACGACGCTGCTTTACGCGCTGGGGATGGATCAGGAAGGCATCATGGATGCCTATTACGAGACCATCAGCTTCAAACATGTGAAGAACAAGGGTTGGGTCACCAAGTTCTTCCCGAACCGCGTCTCGGGCACCCGTCCGTCCTATGATCTGGTTGATGCCGCCACCGGCGAAATCATCCTGAAGGCTGGCGAGAAGGCCACGCCGCGGATGGTGAAAAAGTGGAAGGATGAGGGCGCGGTTACCGAGCTTTTGGTGCCGTTCGACCATATTCTGGGCCGCTATGTCGCCAAGGACATCATCAACGAAGAAACCGGCGAGATCTGGGCCGAAGCCGGCGACGAGCTGACGATGGACTATGACCGCGACGGCGAGCCGAAGGGCGGCACCGTCAAGCTGCTCCTTGATCAGGGCATCACCGAGATCCCGGTTCTCGACATCGACAATGTCAACGTCGGTCCCTACATCCGCAACACCATGGCGGCGGACAAGAACATGGGCCGCGATACCGCGCTCATGGACATCTACCGCGTCATGCGTCCGGGTGAACCGCCGACCGTGGAAGCGGCCTCGGCGCTGTTTGACACGCTGTTCTTCGATAGCGAACGCTATGACCTTTCGGCCGTCGGCCGCGTCAAGATGAACATGCGTCTGGATCTTGGCAAGCCGGATACCCAGCGCACGCTCGACCGCGATGACATCGTGGCCTGCATCAAGGCGCTGACCGAACTGCGCGATGGCAAGGGCGACATTGACGATATCGACCACCTTGGCAACCGCCGGGTGCGCTCGGTCGGCGAGCTGATGGAAAACCAGTATCGCGTCGGCCTCTTGCGCATGGAGCGTGCGATCAAGGAACGCATGTCGTCGGTGGAAATCGACACGATCATGCCGCAAGACCTGATCAACGCCAAACCGGCGGCGGCGGCGGTGCGTGAATTCTTCGGCTCTTCGCAGCTGTCGCAATTCATGGACCAGACGAACCCGCTGTCCGAGGTTACCCACAAGCGCCGCCTGTCGGCCCTTGGG
>CAZWEY010000307.1:0-1925 GCA_964632055.1 uncultured Sphingomonadaceae bacterium | reverse complement strand
GCCTGCTCGCGGAAAGGCCCGACTGGGTCGAAGGGCTCGCGGTCGCCGGTATGCCGCTCGGATCGCCCGGCATGGAAGCGGGGGGCAAAGTCCAACCGTACCAGGTAATAGCGTTCGGCAACGGCCGCCGCGAGGTTTTCGCATCCTATCCCTGATTTCAGTCATACGCACCTGCGAAGCAGAGGAGGCAATCCATGAGCTGTTGCGACACCCACCACGCAAATCACGCGGAAGGTGAAGCTACCGCCGTCGACCCCGTCTGCAGCATGAGCGTGACGATCGAAAGCGCGGCTCATGTCGCCGAGCACGATGGCGCGACCCATTACTTCTGTTCGGCACGATGCACGGACAAGTTCGTCAGCGATCCGGAGCACTATCTGTCGGGCGCGCATCCCATGCAGGTCGAAGACGTTCCCGAAGGGACGATCTACACCTGTCCCATGCATCCTGAGATCCGGCAGGTAGGACCGGGAAGCTGCCCCATCTGCGGAATGGCTCTGGAGCCCGAGACGGTCAGCCTCGAGGATGGCCCCGATCCCGAACTCGTCGACATGACCCGCCGCTTCTGGGTCAGCGCGCTCTTCACCCTGCCGTTGTTCGCCTACGCGATGAGCGACATGGTGCCCGGGATCAGCTTCGACCGGCTGATCGAACCGGCACGTGCGCAATGGGCGCAGCTGGCCCTCGCTACACCGGTCGTACTTTGGGGCGGCTGGCCTTTCTTCGAGCGCGCATGGCAGTCGCTCAGGACCCGCAACCTCAACATGTTTACGCTGATCGGCTTCGGCGTTGCGATCGCATTCCTGTTTAGCCTCGTCGCGACTCTCCTTCCCGATATATTCCCGCCCGCCTTCCGCGATCATTCGGGTCGGGTTGGGGTATATTACGAAGCAGCGGCGGTCATCACCACGCTCGTCCTACTTGGCCAGGTGCTCGAACTCAGGGCGCGGGGCTCAACCTCGAGCGCGCTGCGTGCACTGCTCGAACTTGCGCCGCCGACCGCGCTCAAGATCTTCGGCAGCGGCGACGAGCGCGAAGTGTCGCTCGACCAATTGGCAAGCGGTGACCTGCTCCGCGTCCGCCCGGGTGACAAGGTGCCGGTCGATGGCGAAGTGACCGAGGGCGCGAGCGCCATTGACGAGTCCATGATCAGCGGCGAGCCGCTGCCTGTTTCCAAAAAGGCCGGCGACCAGGTGATCGGCGGAACGGTCAACCAGACCGGCGGCTTCGTTATGCGGGCGGGCGCGGTCGGCAAGGACACGATGCTGTCCAAGATCGTCCAAATGGTCGCCGAAGCTCAGCGCAGCCGCGCACCGATCCAGCGTCTGGCCGATCAGGTCGCGGCCTGGTTCGTGCCTTCCGTGGTCGTGATCGCGGTCGTTACCTTTATCGTCTGGGCCATCTGGGGGCCATTCCCCGCGCTTGCCTATGCGCTGGTCAACGCAATCGCCGTTCTCATCATTGCCTGCCCATGCGCGCTCGGCCTCGCAACGCCGATGTCGATCATGACCGGGACCGGCAAGGGCGCCCAGCACGGCATCCTCATCCGCAACGCCGAGGCGCTCGAGACGCTCGAAAAGATCGACACGCTGGTGGTCGACAAGACGGGCACTCTCACCATGGGCAAGCCTGATCTCGTCGCCGTCACTCCCCGAGTGGGCCTGGACGAGGCCGAGTTCCTTTCCGCCGTCGCCGCGGTCGAATCGGGGAGCGAGCATCCGCTTGCCCATGCAATAGTTGAAGGCGCCAAGGCGCGAGGCGTGGCGTTCGAGGCAGCGTCTGATTTGTCGTCGACTACCGGCGAGGGTGTCGAGGCGCGCGTGGGACCGCGGAAGGTCGCCATTGGTAACGAGAAACTGATGCGGCGGCTCGGTATCGATGATGCGGAATGGCTCGCGTCCGCAGAAGCCGGACGCTCCCAGGGC
>CAZWEY010000306.1:0-1939 GCA_964632055.1 uncultured Sphingomonadaceae bacterium | reverse complement strand
CGGCGGCGGCGGTGCCGCCGGTTCTGGCGCGGCAGCCGTCTCGCCGGGCTTGAGGATCTTGCGGCGCTTCACTTCCACGACCACCTTGTTGGTGCGGCCATGGCTGAAGGTCTGCTTGACCTCGCCGGCTTCGACCGAACGCTTCAGGCCCAGCGGCTTGCGTCCCAGCGTCGGTTTGTTGTCGGTGTCGCTCATAAAGCCCAAAATACCCTTCACATGCTCAATTCAAATTCACCGCAGGCGCGGAGCATTGCTCTGCCCCGTCTCCGGATGGTCCTGCGGTCACGTCTGCGGTTCCGGTCAGCCCTGGGGTTCCGGCAAAATGCAGCAAGCGCGACAGCAGGCCTTGCACCCGCTGTGCAGACGCGTGGTCGCCCAAGGCAAGATGGACGACATTGTCGCGGCCCAATGCCACAGACAGAGCCGCCCGGTCCAGTGGCAACCGCATTCCTTCAAGCCCGGAGCCTTCCTGGTCGCGCCCGACCCGCCATGCCTGATCCAGCCGACGGTTGCCGTCATCGCCCGCATCGGCGGCATGGGCGAGCCATGCCACCTTGCCCATGCGCGCCTGATCGGCGATCCGGTCGGTGCCCAGGATCAGCCGCCCGGCCCGCATTTCAAGGCCCAGCCGGTCGGTAAAGGCGCGCATCAGCGCCGCCTCGATCAGATCCGCCAAGCCATCGGGAATGACCAGCGGCGCCCCCTTGAAGGCGCGCGCGAGAGCGCCCTTCAGCTGCCCCTTGGCGATGGCGGTTTCAAGCTGGCCGCGATTGACGCAGATCCACGCGCCGCGCCCAGGCGCCTTGGCGTTGACATCGGGCAAGACCATGCCTTCGGGCGCAATCGCCAGCCGGATAAGCCCGGAGCGACCACCATGATCGCCGGTCAGTATGCAACGGCGTTCCGGCTCGCTGGCGCGGGCCGGCCCGTTACCATCGATGTCGGAGCCTAGGCGCTCATTGTGAGGAACCCGCATCGGCGGCCTCCCCGTTTGCGGCGTCTTCGTCCTCGAACCAGTGCGCGCGGGCGGCCATGATGTTCTCGTTGCCCTGATCTTCGGAAAGACCATAGCTGCCCAGCACGCCGCCCTTGTCTTCGGGGCGTTGCGGGCGGCGCTGCATCGGCGGGCCATCGCCACGGCGGCGCGGTGCCTCGCGCTTGCGGGCGATCAGTTCATCGGTGGCAAGATCGGCCAGGTCGTCCAGCGTCTTGATGCCGGCCTTGCCCAGCGTCACCAGCATGGCTTCGGTCAGATGCGGCATTTCTGCCAGCGCATCTTCCACGCCCAGCTCGCGACGCTCCTGCCGGTGAGCTTCTTCCTGCCGCTCCAGCGCTTCGAGCGCACGAGACTGCAGTTCCTGAGCCAGCTCCTCGTCGAAACCCTCGATTCCTGCCAGCTCGTCGAGCGCGACATAGGCGACTTCTTCCAGCTCGGAGAAACCTTCGGCCACCAGCAGCTGTGACAGCGTCTCATCGACGTCCAGCTCACCTTCGAACATCTTGGAGCGTTCGGCGAATTCCTTCTGGCGCTTCTCCGAACTTTCCGCCTCGGTCATGATGTCGATCGCCGAATTGGTCAGCTGGCTGGCCAGACGCACATTCTGGCCGCGGCGGCCGATGGCGAGGCTGAGCTGATCGTCGGGCACCACCACTTCGATGCGGTTTTCCTCCTCGTCGATGACAACGCGGCTGACGGTCGCAGGTTGAAGCGCGTTGACGATGAAGGTCGCGGTGTCCTCGCTCCAGGGAATGATGTCGATCTTTTCGCCCTGCATTTCCTGAACGACTGCCTGAACGCGGCTCCCCTTCATGCCGACGCAGGCGCCGACCGGGTCGATCGAACCGTCGCGGCTCAGCACGCCGATCTTGGCGCGGCTGCCCGGATCGCGGGCGGCGGCCTTGATCTCGATGATGCCGTCGTAGATTTCGGGCACTTCCT
>CAZWEY010000305.1:0-1950 GCA_964632055.1 uncultured Sphingomonadaceae bacterium | reverse complement strand
CAGGCGTTCAGATATTCCGCCGTCACGCCAAAGCGCCCTGACGCCACCTGCTTGATCTTGGCGCTTGGGTTGTCGCCATTCGGTTCGGGCAGGAAATGCGCCGGATCCTCGCCGCCCTCGCCGCTGTCGCTCTTGGCGCCAATCCGGTTCATCGCCACGTTCAGCGTCTTGTGCGCCTCCGGGCTCAGCGCGCCCAAGGACATGCCCGGCGTCACAAACCGCTTGCGGATCGAGGTGATGCTTTCCACCTCTTCAATCGGCACCGGCTTGCCCAGCGCCTTGATGTCCAGCAAATCGCGGATATGGATCGGCGGATTGGCCCGCATCGCGGCCGAATACTGCTTCCAGATGTCATAGGACGCCCGGTCACAGGCCGATTGCAACATATGCATGGTCTGGGCTTCCCAGGCGTGCTTTTCGCCCGACCGCCGTGCCTTGTAGATGCCGCCAATCGGCAGCACATCCGCGCCGCCCTTCCAGCCCTTGGCATGCACCTCTTCGACCTTCATCTGCAAACCTTGCAGACCAATGCCCGAAATCCGGCTTTGCATGCCGGGGAAATACTCGGCCACCATGGCGCGGGACAGGCCCACGGCCTCGAAATTCAGACCCCCGCGATAAGACGAGATCACCGAGATCCCCATCTTCGACATGATCTTCAACAGCCCCGCATCAATCGCATCGCGGTAATTCCGCATGGCATCCAGAAGCGAGCCTTCCAGAAGCCCCCGCGCAATGCGATCCGCAATGCTGTCCTCGGCCAGATAGGGGTTCACCGTGGTCGCCCCCGACCCGATCAGCACGGCAAAGTAATGCGGATCAATGCACTCCGCCGCCCGCACGTTGATCGAACAGAAGGTCCGCAACCCCTTGCGCGTCAGCCAGCTGTGCACCGCACTCGTCGCCAGGATCATCGGCATGGCCACCCGGCCCTCGCCCTGATGCTCATCGGTCAAGACCAGCTGCCCCGCGCCCGACGACACCGCCACCTCGGCCTCGGACCGGATGCGCTCCAGCCCCTGACGCAGCGCATCCGCACCCGCCCCTGCCGGGAAGGTGCAGTCGATGAACGCCACCTGATCGCCAAAGCGCTTGACCAGAACCCCAAACTCACCATTGCCGATGAACGGGCTTTCCAGCACCAGAATCTCGCTCTGGCTGCTGTTTTCGTCCAGCACGTTGCGCAAATTGCCAAAGCGGGTTTTCAACGACATCACCCGGCCTTCACGCAAAGAGTCGATCGGCGGGTTGGTGACCTGAGAGAAGTTCTGCCGGAAGAAATGCGACAGCGGACGGTAAACCGACGACAGCACAGCCGCCGGCGTATCATCGCCCATGGAGGCGACCATTTCCTTGCCATCCTCGGCCATCGGCGCCAGAACCTGCTCCAGCTCCTCCACCGAATAGCCCGCCGCGATCTGCCGCTTGCGCAGCTCGGCCCCGCTGAACTGCGGCTCTTCCGGCACATCGCGCAACAGCGCATTCAGATCGACGATCTTGCCAACCCAGTCGCCATAGGGCTGGGCACTGGCCAGCTTGTTCTTCAATTCGGTGTCATGGAACAGCTTGCCCTCGGCCATGTCGACGGCAATCATCTGCCCCGGCCCCAAGGCGCCCTTCTCACGGATCGTGGTTTCATCCACCGGCACCATACCCGCCTCGGACCCCGCGATCAGCATGCCGTCGCTGGTGATGACATAGCGCATCGGGCGCAGACCGTTGCGGTCCAGCCCGCCGCAGACCCACCGCCCATCGGTCATGGCCAAAGCCGCCGGGCCATCCCACGGCTCGATGACCGAGTTGCAATAGGAATACATATCTGCCCAAGCCTTGGGCATGTTCGTCGTGGCCTTCGACCACGCCTCAGGCACCAGCATGGTTTTCGCCATCGGCGCAGACCGGCCCGAGCGGACCAGCACTTCGAACACCGAATCCAAAGCCCCCGAATCC
>CAZWEY010000304.1:0-1980 GCA_964632055.1 uncultured Sphingomonadaceae bacterium | reverse complement strand
GCAGCGGAACGCCTGCCACCTCGGCCGCTTCGGCAAGCGCCAGCCCGTGATGGGCGATCATCGCCTTGTTGGCCGTCACCAGCCCGCGTCCGGCGGCAATGGCGTTGCGGGCAAGGGTCAGCGCGGGGCCGTCTGAACCGCCGACAAGCTCGACGAGAACATCTACATCATCGCGGCCGGCCATCGCGGCCATGTCATCTTCCCAGGCGAAGCGCGACAGATCCACCGCGCGTTCGCGCATGCGGTCCCTTGCGCTGACCGCAACGATACGAATCTCGCGCCCCGCGCGGCTGGTGATGAGATCGCGATTCGTGTCGAGCAGGCGGATGACGCCCGTTCCCACGGTTCCCAGTCCGGCTATTGCGATGCGCAGCGGTTCGGCCATGTCTTCCCTCAGTTTTCCGCAGGCGCGCCTAGGGCATGGAAGCCTCAAAGGCCAGACCTCTTCGCCACGGCTTCACAGGAGCTTATTCGGACAGGGTTCTGCGGCATTCCCCCAATTGTGCAAGAACCAGCCGGTAATCTTCCTCTGCGCGCCACCTGGCTTCCGGGTCTTGGGAAATCTGCGCAGCTGCAGGAAGGCGGGGGGGCAGGAAACAGGCCAGCCGATACCATTCAAGCGTGTCGCGCGGCGGAGCCCCGGATGGCTGGGTAACAAGTTCCGACCAGGATACTCCCCAGCTTGGTTCAAGGCCTGGCCTGCGCAGCACGGAGATCAGCGCTGGCCCGTCAGACAGAGTCGAAAGAAACATCTGCGTTTCCGATTCTCCGGCCAGGTTGCCGGGCACCCACAGAACTTCCCGAATCGCCTTGATGCGGGGCGGTGCGTCAGCAGCTGAGAACTCCGCAAGTATGGGGCGGAGCCGCTGCTCCATATCCGGGCTGGCAGCCCTTTGTGCGTGACGACCAGCCAGCTGCAGGCTTCCGGGCGCTCCGGGGACTCCCCGGCCGAACAGAATCACTGTGTTGCCCTTGAGGCGAGGGGCACGGCCTTTCGCCGTGAGCGGCATATCCACGAGGTATCCGATATCCTCTCCCATGGGGACCTCCCCTGCGAGCAGCGCGGTGGGCCTTGCTTCTATATAGAGCCGGGCCCACCCCGCTTGCAGGCCGGGGGCCCGCTCTGCCGACACCGTCGCCTGTTTGCGAATCTGCGCCTTGATAACCAGGTCTGAGGCATCGACGAGATCGGCAAGATCGGCATAAGCCAGCCCCGCTTCGGCGGTCTGCGGCGCCTCTGGAGGCGGTGTATGGCTTGCCTGAGCGGGTAATGGCGCCATTGTCGCAAACAGTCCCCACACGCACAATCGAAGGGGGCGAGGAAGTCTCGCAAGCATCGAAATTGCGCCGTTTTTCATGATGCCGCCTCCGGGAGCAGGAATTGTGGACTGTCAGCATAATGTCAATTTTGGAGCCGACCTTCAAACGACAATCGTTTGAATTGGATGTTAACGGATAAAGCGTTTGCGCAAGCTCTTCTTGCTCGCTATCACCCCCGGAAAACCGGGACTGGCAGATTGCGCAGTGCTCCTTGGCGAGCCTAATCTGTTAAGATATCCGGTGCATCGATTCGCCCGTGCTGGTCGAATTGGCAGGATGGAATTTTAAAGCCGGTTGCCCTGCACATTAAGCGGCAGGGTGGGCTGACCTGGGGCTTCCCAGGCTATTGGTATGGAGTGATGCGACTGAATGGCCTACGCTGACCAAAAACCGAGCAGCAATCGTATTGTTGCGCTGATCGTCGTTGCTGTGCTCCACATTCTCCTTGGCTATGGCCTCGTTACGGGTCTGGCTTTTGAAGCCGTCAAGCAGGTTGCGAAGCGAGTAACCACCATCGATATCGAAGAGGAAAAGGTCGAGGAAGTTCCTCCGCCCCCTCCGCCTGAGAAGAAAGAAGTGGCGCCTCCGCCGGTAGCTCCGCCGCCGACGATCCGCGTCAACCCGGAGCCGCCGCCAATCGTGACGACGCCTCTGCCGCCG
>CAZWEY010000303.1:0-2015 GCA_964632055.1 uncultured Sphingomonadaceae bacterium | reverse complement strand
CATCCTTCTTGTGTTCGACCAGGCGCTTGGCCTTTTCGATCACCATTTCTGCCACCTGGACGTGGCGCTGGGCAGGCTCGTCGAAAGTGGAGGAAATCACCTCGCCCTTCACGCTGCGCTGCATGTCGGTCACTTCTTCGGGCCGTTCGTCGACCAGCAGGACCAGCAGGAACACCTCAGGGTGATTGTCGGTGATCGCCTTGGCGATATTCTGCAGCAAAACCGTTTTGCCGGTGCGGGGCGGCGCGACGATCAGGGCACGTTGGCCCTTGCCCTGGGGGCTAATGATGTCGATGACGCGTGCGGACTTGTCCTTCACCGTGGGATCGACCGCATCGAGAACCAGCTTTTCGTCCGGATAGAGCGGGGTCAGATTGTCGAAATTGGTGCGATGGCGCACCGCTTCGGGATCGTCGAAATTGACCGAAACCAGCTTCGTCAGCGCGAAATAGCGTTCACCGTCCTTGGGAGCGCGGATCTCGCCTTCCACCGTGTCGCCAGTGCGCAGGCCCCATTTGCGGACCTGGTTGGGCGAGACATAAATATCGTCCGGCCCGGCGAGATAATTGGCTTCGGGGCTGCGCAGAAATCCGAACCCGTCCTGCAAGACCTCGATTGTGCCGATACCGAGGATTTCCTCGCCATCTTCGGCCACTTCCTTGAGGATCGCGAACATGAGATCCTGCCGGCGCATGGTCGATGCACCTTCGATCTCATATTCCTCTGCCATTTCAACCAGTTCGGCAGACGCTTTTTTCTTGAGTTCTTTCAGATGCATGATGCTGTTCCAAAGGTCGGCCAGCAGGCTGGCGCAGCAGGGTAGAGAAGGTCCGGCCGATCATCGGGCTTGGGGAAAGCAGACCGGCTGCCCGAAAGGCAGCCTGAGCCGGAAACGCGTGTGAAATAGGGCTGCGACTGCCCGGCGTCAATTCGCAAAATCGGAACCCGCCATATTCCGGCAGACCGCCCGATCAAAAAGGGCGGATCACCACCAGAACGACGATCAGCGCAGCAGCAAGGCCTGGCACTTCATTCAGCAGGCGCAGGCTGCGCCCGTCAAGCCGCCTGTCACCAAGCGCCAGAGCGCGGGCATAGCCGACCATCCAGCCATGATAGGCCGAAAGCGCCAGAACAAGGGCGAGTTTCACCCAGAACCAGGCATGGTCCCAGGCAGAGGTGACATATGCCAGAGCAAGGCCCAGCACCCAGACGACGATGATGGCCGGAGTGAGGATAATGGAGCGCAGGCGCCGCTCGCGCTCGATCCAGCGGCCATCCTCAACGCTGCCCGCCTCGCTTTCCTGATGATAGATGAAAAAGCGAGGCAGCATGAACAGGCCAGCCATCCAGAAGATGACGAACAGGATATGCCCCGCCTTCAGCCATGCATAGATCATGCTCAGAACCTCATACATCGGGCCATTCTAGCCCCGCAACTTCAGCCCTGCCAGCCCCGAACCACCGCCAGCAGCCGTTCAACATGGCCTATATCGGTGAACTGGCCGATGCCATGGCCCAGATTGAAGATGTGCGGCCGCGCAGCAAAGGCTTCGAGCAAGGCAAGGGCGCGGCGTTCCAGATCAGGACTGCCTGATTCAAGCAGCAGTGGATCGAGATTGCCCTGCACCGGCATCGATTCGGGTAAATTGGCAGCAGCCCACAAAGGATCGATCGTTTCATCGATCCCCAGCGCGTTCACTCCTGTTTCGCGTGCATAAGCGACCAGTTTTTCGCCGATTCCCTTGGGAAAGCCGATCACCGGAACGCCGGGGCAGCGAGCATTCAGAGCAGCGACAATCGCGGCATTGGGCGCAATCACCCAGCGTTCGAATTCATCCGGGGCAAGGCTGCCCGCCCAGCTGTCGAACAATTGCACCGCTTCAGCACCAGCTTCGATCTGGCCAACCAGATATTCGACCGTAACCTCCACGATCGCATCGATGATCGCCTGAAAGGCTGCCCGGTCGCGATAGGCCATCAGCCGGGTCGCATGCTGGTCGCGACTGCCCTCGCCC
>CAZWEY010000302.1:0-2032 GCA_964632055.1 uncultured Sphingomonadaceae bacterium | reverse complement strand
CCTGCGCCCAAGCCAGCTGCGCGACCTGTTGCCGCAAGCAGCGAGACACGGCAGGAAATGCAGGCTCGCCTGCTGCGCGAGGCCGAGGAAGCCCGCCTTGCCGCGCTGGAAGAGACCAACCGGCGCGAGCAGGAAGAACGCCTGCGCGCAGCGGAAGATGAGCGTCGCCGCGCCGAGGAAAACCGCAAGGCGGAATCCGAGGCTGCGGCCCGCGCGCCTGAAGCGCCTGAAGCATCTGAAACGCCAGCCAATGAGCCGGAAACTCAAGAGGAGCCATCGGTATCCGATGCAGGCAGTCCTGCGCCGCGCCGGTTCACGCCGGTGCAGTCCGCTCCGGTCCGTCGCCCGGAAAAGGCGGCCGAGAAACCGTCTGAACGGGACAGCGCCCCCTCGTCTGCAAAGGACAAGGATGCCAAGAAGCCCGGTGCCGGGCGCGAGCGCGAGCGTGAGCGCGACCGCGGCGCGGCAACGGCGGGCAATCGTCGCCAGTCGGGCAAGCTTACCGTCAGCCGCGCACTGAACGAGGATGAAGGTGCCCGCGCCCGTTCGCTCGCGGCCTTGAAGCGCGCCCGCGAAAAGGAACGCCGCGCCCATTTCTCGGGCCAGCGGGTCGAGCGCGAAAAGCAGGTGCGTGATGTTGTCGTGCCCGAAGCGATCACCGTTCAGGAACTGGCCAACCGCATGGCCGAGAAGGGTGCCGACCTCGTGAAGGCGCTGTTCAAGATGGGCATGATGGTTACCGTCAACCAGACCATCGATCAGGATACCGCCGAACTGCTGGTCACCGAGTTTGGCCACAATATCGAGCGTGTGTCCGACAGCGATATCGATATCGATACGGCAGAGGATGTGGATGCGCCCGAAACGCTCAAACCGCGTCCGCCGGTGGTTGCCATCATGGGCCATGTCGATCATGGCAAGACCAGCCTGCTCGATGCGCTGCGCGGCACCGATGTGGTGCGCGGCGAGGCTGGCGGCATCACCCAGCATATCGGCGCCTATCAGATCAAGACCAAGGGTGGCGATCTTGTTACCTTCCTCGATACGCCGGGCCACGAAGCCTTCACCGAAATGCGCCAGCGCGGCGCCAATGTGACGGATATCGTGATCCTCGTGGTGGCGGCCGATGACGGCATCATGCCCCAGACGATCGAGGCGATCCGCCATACCAAGGCCGCAGGTGTGCCGATGATCGTGGCGATCAACAAATGCGACAAGCCCGAAGCCGCCCCACAGAAGATCCGCGAACGTCTGCTCGAACACGAGGTCATCGTCGAGGCGATGTCAGGCGACGTGCAGGATGTCGAAGTATCGGCCAAGTCCGGTGCCGGGCTGGATGAACTGATCGAGAAGATCCTGCTCCAGGCCGAACTGCTCGAATTGAAGGCCAACCCCGACCGCGAGGCGCAGGGCGCGGTGATCGAGGCGAAACTCGACAAGGGCAAGGGCCCGCTGGCCACTGTTCTGGTCAAACGCGGCACTTTGCGGACCGGCGACGTGCTGGTTGTCGGTATCGAAAGCGGCCGTGTGCGCGCGATGATCGACGACAAGGGCCGCCAGGTGAAGGTTGCCGGACCGTCTACCCCGGTCGAGGTGCTGGGCCTTTCAGGCGTGCCGCTGGCCGGAGACACGCTGACCGTTGTCGAGAACGAACAACGCGCCCGCGAGGTTTCGGCCTATCGCAAGGAAAAGGCGACCGAAAAGCGCACGACAATGGCACCCGCCAGCCTCGATACGATGTTCTCGGCGCTCGCCGCCAAGCAGAATGTGATCGAATATCCGGTGGTCATCAAGGCAGATGTGCAGGGTTCGGCCGAAGCCATCGTCACCGCGCTGCATCGCCTGTCGAATGACGAGATCAAGGTTCGGGTGCTCAGCTCGGGCGTCGGTGCGATCACCGAAAGCGACGTGACCCTGGCGTCCGCCAGCGGCGCGCCGATCATCGGCTTCAATGTGCGTCCCAACGCCAAGGCGCGCGAGCAGATCGAACGCAACAAGACCCGCATGATGTATTACGATGTCATCTATCACC
>CAZWEY010000301.1:0-2051 GCA_964632055.1 uncultured Sphingomonadaceae bacterium | reverse complement strand
TGATGAGCCTGTCCGATCTTCGCAAGATCACCGAAGAAGGCGTTGCCTTCGCCAGCCATCTCGATGGTTCGCGCCATATGCTGAGCCCGGAGCGTTCGATGGAGATCCAGCGCTTGCTGGGCTCCGACATCGTCATGGCCTTCGACGAATGCCCTCGCGCCGACCAGCCGCGCGATGTCATTGCCCGCTCGATGGAAATGTCGATGCGCTGGGCCAGACGCAGCCGCGACGGGTTTGACAGCGGCACTGAACATGCGGCGCGTTCCGCCTTGTTTGGCATCCAGCAAGGCGCGCTGGATGAGGGGCTGCGCAAGGCGAGTGCGGACGCGCTGAGAGACATCGGCTTTGATGGTTACGCGATCGGCGGGCTGGCCGTGGGCGAAGGACAGGAGGCGATGTTCGCCACTTTGGACTTCGCACCGGGCCAGCTACCTGCGGACAAGCCGCGTTACCTGATGGGGGTCGGCAAGCCGGATGATCTTGTCGGCGCGGTCGAGCGGGGCGTCGACATGTTCGACTGCGTGCTACCGACGCGCTCAGGCCGCAATGGTCAGGCCTTTACGTGGAACGGCCCTATCAACCTCAGGAACGCCAAATTCGCCGAGGATACCGGCTCGCTGGATGATCGTTGCACCTGCCCTGCCTGTGCAAAATACAGCCGTGCTTATCTTCATCACCTGATTCGCTCGGGCGAGATTCTCGGCGCGATGCTGATGACGGAGCATAATCTGAGCTTCTACCAGCAGTTGATGCAGGGAATGCGCGACGCGATCAGGGAAGGGGGGTTTGCTGCCTTTGCGGCTGAGTTCCGGCGGGATTATCGATCGTCGGCAGGCGCGGCGGGATGAGCGGGCAACGCGCCGTGGTGATCGGTGCCAAAGGCGGCATCGGACGCGCGCTGGCCGAACGGTTGCGGGCGCAAGGCGCTATTGTCCACGCGCTTTCCCGCTATCCTGACAATCCGGCAGATGCGCTCGACTTGCGCGACGAGGACAGTATCGCTGATGCGGCACGCATTATAGGCAATCATGGCCCGGTCGATCTGGTGATTGTGGCGACGGGCCTGCTGCATGCAGGGCCGGGGACTCCCGAAAAAGCCTGGCGCGATCTCTCTGGGGAAAACCTTGCAGACTATTTTGCGATCAACGCCATCGGTCCGGCGCTGGTCGCCAAGCACTTCCTCCCCCTGCTCCCGCGCAATCGGCGCTCGGCCTTTGCGGCCTTGTCGGCGCGCGTTGGCAGCATCAGCGATAATCAACTGGGCGGATGGTATGGCTACCGGGCGTCGAAGGCCGCGCTCAACATGTTTGTAAAAACGCTGGCGATAGAACTGGCGCGCAAGCGCCCGGAGGCTGTTTGTGTCGCCATGCACCCCGGCACGGTCGACACGCGGCTGAGCGCGCCGTTTCAGAGCGGGGTTCCTGCAGAAAGGCTGTTTGCCCCGACCTTTGCGGCGGAGCGGATTCTCGAAGTTCTGGACGGACTGGACGCAACGGCAAGCGGCGGCATCTACGCCTGGGACGGATCGCCCATTACCCCCTGACAAGGCCCAGAAAAAAAGGCGGCCCTTGCGGACCGCCCTTCTTGAATTCGATAACCGAAGAACTCAGCGCGAATAGAATTCGACCACCAGATTTGGTTCCATGGTGACGGGGTAAGGCACCTCGTCCAGCTTGGGGACGCGGGTGAAGGTCACCTTGTCGGTGCCATCGGGCGCGACATAGTCGGGCACTTCGCGTTCCGGCAGGCTTTGCGCTTCGGCGATCAGGGCCATTTCCTTGGCCTTCGCGCCCAGGCTGATGACATCGCCCGGAAGGATGCGGCGGCTCGCGATGTTGCACTTCACGCCGTTGACGCGGATGTGGCCGTGCGAAACGATCTGGCGGGCCGAGAAGATGGTCGGCGCGAACTTGGCGCGATAGACAACCATGTCGAGGCGCTGTTCGAGCAGGCCGATCAGGTTCTGGCCGGTGTCGCCCTTCATGCTCGCAGCTTGCTGATAGGTGCGCTTGAACTGCTTTTCGGTGACGTCGCCGTAATAGCCCTTGAGC
>CAZWEY010000300.1:0-2072 GCA_964632055.1 uncultured Sphingomonadaceae bacterium | reverse complement strand
ACTTCGCGCATCAGGTCGATGCAGTATTGAAGGCGCGACTTGCCGATCTTGGCGCGATGCGAGCGGCCAAGGCATTCGGTGGCGAGCTTGTCGGGGGAATATCCGGGCGGCTTGGCGCAGGGACCGGAAGAGAAGAACGGGCGCGCAGGCTTGCGAGCCGGAAGTGCAACAGTCATGTAGTCTCTCCTTACAGAGAGCACGCGCGGCGTTGGGACCGCGTGGCCCGGCGCCGCCTTTAGTGGTGCACCGCAACAAGTCAAGGGAAAGCTGCAGGCCTCAAGCGCCGCCCACATCTCAGGAGCAAAATGGCCACTTGACCCGGATGGCAATGCTGCACCACCAGAACAACTCTGTTGAAAAATACGTTTTATTACTTATAAACAGCATTTTACCGCGCAGCATGAAAGGGTTGTTTTTCGGGGGGCTGTCTGTAGCTTTACCCTGGGTCGCACAAGGCCCGCCTGCCATAGGTCATAATCAAAACTGGAGGGGCAAACATGTTAAGCAAAATTGGCGGACTTTCACGTGCCGTCGCCATCCTACTCGCTGTTGTCAGTGCAATTGTGGCCATACCCGGCCTCGATACGGCAAACCTGCTGGTCGTTCTCGGCCTGCTGGCCGGACTTGCCTATAGCCAGGATGACCGGGTCGGTCTTATCCTTGCAGCATTGGTGCTTCCGGTCGTTTCCGCCGTGCTCAGCCCGCTTCCCGCAGTAGGTGGCCAGCTTGGCGCCATTGCCGGCAATCTTGCGGTTGTGGCTGCTGCATCGGTTGCCACGGTTCTCGCACTCAGGCTGGTTGCAGTCCTCAAGGGCGATGTCTCCGGGCTCACCGGGAAATAAGGTCGCGCAGCACGAATACGTCACGCGACGGGGTCTTGCGGTGGGGGAACCGCAAGACCCCTTTCCTTTTTTGGGGACTCTCTCGGGCCTTGCCGGCGCACATTCCGTCGCAATTTAACCAAATCCTAACCTTGTTTGGGCCAGAATCCTTCCGATGAGACGGCTCGCCCCCCTCTTCCCTTTCCTCCTGCTTCTCTCAGGCTGCATCGACATCCCTGTTGGCGGCAAGCGGCAGGATGTCCGAAGGCATGGCTCCGGTGCATTCTCGACTAACCCGGACGCGCGCCAGTGCCTGTCGAGCCTGGGCACCAGCAGGGCGAGCTTTACCCCTTTGCCAGACAGATATTTCGGCAATGGCTGCTCCAATGTGA
Organism: uncultured Sphingomonadaceae bacterium; assembly: GCA_964632055.1. GTDB lineage: Bacteria > Pseudomonadota > Alphaproteobacteria > Sphingomonadales > Sphingomonadaceae > CANJYE01. Next base: position 859 of record CAZWEY010000300.1, on the reverse strand, counting down.
ACACGGTTTCCCTGAATGGCCTGCGCAGCGACACATCGACCCTTGCGCTGACCAATCTTGGTCCCGTTTCCTGCCAGATGGCCAATGGCTTTGCCGGCTGGGCGCGCTTTGGCGCAGACCGGGCTGCGCGCCAGATTCTGGGAACGCGACTGGTCAGGATCGAGACCATGGGCAGCTATTCATGCCGCAATGTGGCCGGAACCAGCCGGCGTTCAGCCCATGCCACCGCCGATGCGATCGACATATCCGGCTTCGTTCTGGCCGATGGGCGCCGTATTACCGTTCTGGGCGACTGGAACGGCGGCAGCCGCGAAGAGCGCGAATTCCTGCGTGTCGCCTTCCAGAGCGCCTGCAAGCGTTTTTCAACCGTGCTCGGCCCGGAATACAACCAGGCCCATCGCGATCATATCCATGTGGAGGTAGGCGGCAATGGCCGCCCCTTCTGCCGATAGACTCTCTCAGTCCGGCTCCGGGCCGAACGCATAATCGGGCAGGGAATCGAACGCAGCGCGCAAGGCCTCGCCCCAGCGCGATGATATGCCCTGAAAATAGGGATCGTCACTCTCGATCCTTCTCATGTGCAGCGGCTCGAAACTGTCCCGTTCGATCACCATCAAGTCAAGCGGCATGCCTACGGAAAGATTGGCCTTGAGCGTGGAATCGAACGACACCATCAGCAGCTTGACCGAATCCTCGAAGCTCATCTGCCGGTCATAGGCGCGCAGGATGATCGGCCTGCCATATTTGGTCTCGCCGATCTGGAAGAACGGCGTATCCATGCTTGCCTCGATGAAATTGCCTTCGGGATAGATCAGGAACAACCGAGGTTCCATGACCCTGATATGGCCTGAAACAATAA
>CAZWEY010000299.1:982-2078 GCA_964632055.1 uncultured Sphingomonadaceae bacterium | reverse complement strand
GTCCAGCCTTCCGACGATGCGCGCGGCGACACGCCCTTGCCGGTCAACCACCAGGTTGGTCGGCACCGCATCAGGAGCAATCTCGCCAGCGAAGGCCAGCTGAATCTCGCCGCCGTCAGCGTCCAAGAAGGACGGATACGTGATCCCGAACTTGTCAGCGAAAGACCGCGCGGTCCCGGCTTGATCCCTTACGTTTACTCCGACAAACTGCACGCCGTCAGGCTGGTACTTGATGTTGAGAGCCTCAAGATCGGGTGCTTCATCGCGACACGGGCCGCACCCGGCGTACCAGAAGTTGACTACGACAACGCCGCCTAGCCAGTCTTTGGACGACCCGCTGGTGCCGGTGTCAAATGTCCCCGAGAAGGGGATCGGCTCACCGCGCTCAGCTGCGCGGATCTCCGTCACCGGGCTGACCGAGGAGTAGCCCGAACCGGCACTGCCTGCGAGAGAGGGGGTTTCCATGCACGCACTCAGACCGAGCAGAAGTACTGCTGATATTGCTGCGGTTCGCAGGATCGCTTTCGCTCGAACGGATTGCCGCGGCCTTCTCGCAACCCGATCTTCGCTTTCATGCAGGCATGCGGCTTCGTCGGAGTTGCCTGGGTAGGAGCGGGGATTCATGGTTGTCCTAACGACTGAACGAGGAGCGGATGGAGGGCCGCGGTGGAGCACAGGCCACCGCGGCCCGGACTAGTGCCTGGCAGCTACTGCAGGGTGCCGAGGAGGTCCTTCATGCGGGTGATCTCAGCCGTCTGGTCGTTGACAATCTTTTGCGCGAGGGCAAGCGCATCAGCGTTCTGGCCGTCCTGCAGTTCTGTCTTGGCCATGTCGATGGCACCCTGATGGTGCACGGTCATCTGCGCGAGGAACAGCTTGTTGGCTTCCGAGCCGGAGGCAGCCTCCAGAGCAGTCATGTCCGCATCGGACATGGTTCCGCCCATGTCCATACCGTCCATTGAACCACTGGTTCCCCAGCTGGTGAGCCAGCCGTTCATTGTGTCGATCTCTGGGCCTTGGGCGTCCTTGATTGTCTGCGCGAGCTCGGTGACGCGCGCATCTACACCGTCCTTGTCAAGGATCATCTGAGCCATCT
>CAZWEY010000299.1:0-972 GCA_964632055.1 uncultured Sphingomonadaceae bacterium | reverse complement strand
TGGTGGGCAACCATTTGCATGGCGAAGGCAATGTCGGCGTTGTTAGCTTTGGAGGAGCCGGATGAGCTGGAGGTCGAAGGCGAGGAGCCGCCCCCCATGTCCATGCCCTCCATGTCCATGCCCTCCATCGAGCATCCGGTAAGGGCTAAAGTCGTTGCGAGAACACCGGAAATGAGGGCGATTGTGCGGATTTTCATTGTGATTCTTTCTACTAGTCGAATGATTTGAGTCGCTCGCCGCGTGCGGCGTTGGCCCGGCTTGACCGGGCAGCGAATCAGGTTCGACTAATAGAAAGGATGTGTAACGAGGGGGGCGACAGGGGGGTTAACGCGGAAAGTCGGGCACCGATCGCCTGTAGAACTACGGCAGCAGCGCGGAACCGGAAAAAGAAGACGCGGAGGATGATGAGGATCGCTGAAACTAGCAGTGCAAGCAGGCATGCCATGCCGAGCATGTCGTGTTTTGGTCCGCACGTCTCGGCGCACCCTTTGGGCGCTGGCTCGTCGTTGTGCATGTTCACGAGAGTCGGGTAATCCGCGACTGAAGCGCTCATGGAATGAGCCTCTGGGGCTAGAGATTCCGACGCTAGGAAGTGCATAGCGAGCAGACCGATGAGGATCGCCGGCACCGCGAGCAGGGCTATCACTACACGCCGCCAGCTCGAACGTGGACGTGACGAAAGCGCGGTGATGGCATTCATCTCGCCCGCCTTCCACTCCGCCATGCCCCTAGGTTACTAGCTTAAGCGTTCGCCGAACCTGTAAATTAGCTGACCGCGGCAGACGCGAGACTTCTCGACTCACTTACGTTGCTCGATGAGCGCGGCAATACGTGCCGCCGCAGCGTCAAGTGTGAACTTCTCGGATCGAGTTGCGGCATCCGGATATCCAACAATGAACAAGCCCGGCACCGGCCGGCCGGTACCGGCCGGGCCAGCTCGCTCGGACTGGTCGGCACGACGGACCAACAACG
>CAZWEY010000298.1:1291-2091 GCA_964632055.1 uncultured Sphingomonadaceae bacterium | reverse complement strand
GTGCTGCTCAGTCTGGTCGACAGCACCGAGGAAACCCGCCTCAAACGTCAGGTGGCGCAGGCCACCAAGATGCAGGCCGTGGGGCAGCTGGCGGGCGGCGTGGCGCATGATTTCAACAATGTGCTGACCGCGATCATCGGCTATTGCGACCTTATGCTGTTGCGCCACACACCGGGCGACAGCGACTATGACGATATCCAGCAGATCAGGGCCAATTCCAACCGCGCCGCCTCTCTGACCCGCCAGCTGCTCGCCTTCTCCCGCCAGCAGACCTTGCGCCCGCAGGTTCTGCAATTGCCCGATGTGGTCTCGGAAGTGTCGCAATTGCTCAAGCGGCTGATGGGCGAGAAGATCGAATTCGCCGTCAGCCATATGCGCAATCTGGGCGCGGTCAGAGCCGATCCGCAGCAGCTCGAACAGGTCATCGTCAATCTGGCGGTCAATGCCCGCGATGCGATGCAGGCCAAAGGAGAGGGGCGGGCCAAAGGTGATGGGCATGGCAGGCTGAGCCTCTCCACCCGCGCCGTTTCGGCTGAACAGGTGCGCCGGATGAAATCGGACATCATCCCGATCGGCGATTATACCGCACTGGTGGTCGAAGATACCGGCGGCGGCATCCCGTCACAGCACCTGCCCAAGATCTTCGAGCCCTTCTTTACAACCAAGGAAACGGGCAAGGGCACCGGCCTCGGCCTCTCGACCGTCTATGGCATCGTCAAGCAGTCGGGCGGCTTCATCTTCGCTGAAAATGTGCCGGGCGCCGATGGCCGCATCAAGGGCGCGCGTTTCAGTGTCTATCT
>CAZWEY010000298.1:0-1281 GCA_964632055.1 uncultured Sphingomonadaceae bacterium | reverse complement strand
TGGCCAGGGCGCCCGCACCTGCCGAACAGCCTGCGCGCAAATGGTCCGGCGGCGGGCGCATCCTGCTGGTCGAGGACGAGGACATGGTGCGCGCCGTGGCCGAAAGGGCGCTGGCACGCGAAGGCTATGCCATTGTCACCGCATCGGACGGAGAAGAAGGCCTCGAGATCGTCCGGCGCGGCGAAGGGTTCGATCTGGTGCTGAGCGATGTGGTCATGCCCTCCATGGATGGTCCGGCCATGGCAAAAGAGATTCGCCGGATTGCGCCAGCCCTGCCGGTGCTGTTCATGTCGGGCTATGCCGAGGAACAGCTGAGACGCGAAATCGATCTGGATCATGTCCATTTCATCGCCAAGCCCTTCTCGGTGCAACAGATCGCCGCCAAGGTGGCCGAGGTTCTGGCTTCGCAATAGAGCACGAGAAAAAATTTCGTTCCTCCCTTGTTCCATGAGAACAAATAGAATACACAGGCTGTGGTTGACCTTCCCGGTCAGGTGTTTAGGCAAGGGGACGAACAATGGCTGCACAGCTCAAACTGATTCAGGAAGGCAAGGATTCCATGGACCGTCAAAAGGCGCTCGAAGCAGCGCTTGCCCAGATCGACCGCGCATTCGGCAAAGGCTCGGCGATGAAGCTCGGCTCGAAGGAAGCGATGCAGGTCGAAGCGATCTCCACCGGCTCGCTGGGTCTCGACATCGCGCTGGGCGTCGGCGGCTTGCCGCGCGGCCGGGTCATCGAAGTCTATGGCCCGGAAAGCTCGGGCAAGACCACGCTGGCGCTGCATGTCATCGCCGAAGCTCAGAAAACGGGTGGCACGGCTGCCTTCGTCGATGCCGAACATGCGCTCGATCCGGTCTATGCGAAGAAACTGGGCGTCGACATTGACGAACTGATCGTCTCGCAACCCGACACGGGCGAACAGGCGCTGGAAATCGTCGATACTCTGGTGCGCTCCAACGCCATCGACGTGCTGGTGGTCGATTCGGTTGCAGCACTCGTGCCCCGGGCCGAAATCGAAGGCGAGATGGGCGACAGCCACGTCGGGTTGCAGGCACGGCTGATGTCGCAGAGCTTGCGCAAGCTGACTGGCTCGATCAGCCGCTCGCGCTGCATGGTGATCTTCATCAACCAGCTGCGCATGAAGATCGGCGTGATGTATGGCAATCCCGAAACGACCACGGGCGGCAATGCGCTCAAGTTCTATGCCTCCGTCCGCCTCGACATCCGCCGCACCGGCCAGATCAAGGATCGTGACGATATTGTCGGCAACGCCACCCGCGT
>CAZWEY010000297.1:0-2095 GCA_964632055.1 uncultured Sphingomonadaceae bacterium | reverse complement strand
CGGTCTGGATATGAGTGTGGGTGTTGATGCCGACGTTCTCGCGCAACGACCTACGCTGCCAGAAGGTATCCGACATCATGCGGATGTCGCCGGTGTGGTCGTATCCATAGGCCAGCTGCAGATATTCCCGCACGCCCGCGGCCACCATCTGCGCGAGCACCGCAAGCGCCGGGTCCTGCCGGTCGGTCAGGAAGTTATGGCGCAGATGCCCGAGGTGATTGGTGTGGTCGCCGACATTGCGCCCGTCCCCAGCCTCCCGGATGCGATTGGCCTCGGCATCCTCGGCCGCCAGCGCGTGTAGGCGGTCATTGAAGCCCTCGGGCATCTCCCAATGCTTGTGCAGCACAAAGCTTGGATAGATCAGCTGCAATTCACTCGCGGTTGCGATTTCCATCAGATGACCTCCAGCACGATCTTGCCGATCGCGGTGTAATGCTCGGTGTTGAGCTTCACGGCGATGCGGTCGCCCGGGGAGAGCCCCAGCGCCTCGATGGCAAAGCTGCCCGTGCCATCAGCGGCAGTGATCAGACGACGTTTCGGCAGATAGCCCGCGTCGCTTTCCAGTTTCAGCGCGATGGCATGGGCAAAGGCTAACCCATCCGCGTTCCACCTGAGCGCGACAGGCACATCCACTCGCCCACCGGCTGGCACAGTGGCAGCCTCTGGGCCCAAGGCGTGGAAGTAGAACTGCTTGTACCAAAGCCCGTCCTTCGGGATGGTCGCATCGTCGACCGTGCCTGCTTGCACTGTGCCGTTCAGCAAGATCGGCGGGATCTGACACAGGACCTCGATCCGGGCCTGATCGAAGGGCACCACCACAGGCAGAAAGACCACCAGCGCGTTCGAGATGCCTTCGAGTGCCCGGTACCGGAACGAGGTGTCAATTTTTTCGCGGGCGGATCGGGCAAAGCGGTTCCGCCAGGAGAGCGGCCTTCCGTCAGCGCCGACAGCCATGTCGATCAGCGCGTGATCGACGATTTCGTCATGGCCCCGCATGCCGGTTGCAAAGAGACCAGATCGGCCCTTGTAGATAGCCCCCATCGGCGCGTCAGGGAGGTCCGGGACAAAACATTCGTTGTGGGCCAGATCCACAAAGCCCGCTTGATTGCCAAAGGCAGGCCGCGCCTCGAGATGCGGCAGAAGATCGGCCCAGAGCATGACCCCGCCCATGCCAGTTGCCGTACCAGGGTTTGCGAACTCGAAGACAGCAATCGAGACATAGTCTGGTTTGACATCGACCGCGTAATGGCGCGGCACTCCGCAATTGGTGATGGCATAAAGTCCGGTCGCGATCATGGGGCGCCCCCTTTCAGCTGATCGACCTCTTGGGCAAGGTCCTTGATGGCCTCGACGAGGAGGCCAATGAGATTGCCATAGGCGAGGCGCAACACACCCTCGGTCTCGATGACGGCCTCAGGCGCGACGGCTTGGACCTCTTGGGCTATGAGACCCATTTGTCGGCCATCGCTGCCCACCATGGTGAATGTGACGCCGTTGAGCGTCTGAACTTTGACCAGCGCATCTGTGATGGGCGCGATGTCGGATTTGAGCCGCGCGTCCGAGGATGAGACGAAGTTCGGCGCGGTCACCGTGCCGGTGAAGGTCGCCCCTGACAGAAGCGCGAAGGCGCTTGCATGGCTGCCATCGAGCAGATCGGCATCAAGGCCGGACCCCGCGCCATCCTGCGCAGTCACCTTCGTGAAGATCTGGGCGTCGGTGAGCGCGGCCGACGTGACATCGACGATGCTTTCGACCCCGCCCGTAGCCTTCTTGAGGTAGAGCTTGCCGTCGGTGACATTGACGGCCAGTTCCCCCGCGGCCAGCTGCGCGGTGGTGGGCACACGGCCTGCCACGGTCGTCCGCTTGACGAGAAGCGTGTTCGGCATGGTCAGAACGTGCCCCCGTCGAGCGCGACCCCGTCGATCGACCCACCGGTGATCACGACGCTGTTTGCGGCTTGCGTGGCAATCGAGCCAAGCCCGAGGTTGGTGCGCGCCGTGGCCTTGTTCGGCAGATCTGCGAGGTTTGAGGCAGCGGAGAGCTTGCCCGCCAGCGCGTTCGTGACCGTGGTGGCGAAGTTCGGATCGTCCCCGAG
>CAZWEY010000296.1:0-2112 GCA_964632055.1 uncultured Sphingomonadaceae bacterium | reverse complement strand
CGCCTTCTGGCGATCGATGCGAGCAGGTCCGCACCACCTCGACGCCGATGAGCCCAAGGAAGTGGGTGGTGGCGAACGCGGGCCCGATCCTTATGAACTTCTGCTGATGTCGCTGGGCGCCTGCACGTCCATGACATTGCGCCAGTACGCCAAGCGAAAAGGCTATGCGCTCAAGGATGTCCAGGTCAGGTTGCGTCATGAGCGCGCGCACGCGACCGATTGCCAGGAGTGCGGGGATCGCTCGGGACAGGTTGACCACGTCACGCGGCAGCTCCTGCTGAGCGGACCGTTGAGTGAAAGCCAGCGACAGGACCTGTTGCGCATCGCCGATCGTTGCCCCGTGCATCGAACGCTGGAGAACCATCCGGTGATCACCACCACACTGATTCGGGACTGATCCCAACCACACACAAACGAAGGAGACGGAGCATGAGAGCCATCTGGAAAGGCACCACCATCGCTGAGAGCGATGACATCGTGGAAGTTGAAGGCAACGCCTATTTCCCACACGACGCGTTGCGCCCGGAACATTTCAAACCAAGCGATACGCACACCACCTGTCCATGGAAGGGGCGGGCCAGCTACTACGACGTCGTGGTCGGCGAAGACGTGAACGCTGACGCGGCGTGGTACTACCCGTCGCCCAAGGCTGGTGCGGAGGCGGTGACCGGCAGGGTGGCGTTCTGGCGCGGTGTCGAGGTGCGGCCATGAGCGGGGAACAGAGGTTCGACGCGATCGTGATCGGAGCCGGTCAGGCCGGTCCCTTTCTGGGCGCGACACTCGTTGCCCGGGGTATGAAGGTGGCGCTCATCGAGGAGCGTGACCTGGGTGGTACCTGTGTCAATCGGGGCTGCACCCCAACCAAGACCCTACGCAAGTCGGCTCGTGTGGCTCACATGGCGCGCCGGGCCAGCGAATTCGGTGTGCAAACCGGGTCGGTCCAGGTCAACTTCAGGGCAGCGATGGAGCGCATGCAACGCCGGGTGGAGGAGGCTCGCTCTGGCCTGCAGGCCTGGCTGGGCCAGTTGGAAGGACTCACCATCATCAAGGCGCGCGGTCGCCTGGCGGGCCGTGAAGGCGAACAGTTCGTGGTGCTGGCCGGCGAGCATCAGCTGGTGGCGCCCAAGGTGGTGCTGAACACCGGCACACGTCCCTTTGTTCCGCCGGTGCCTGGGCTGGACGAGCTGCCGTTCCTGGACAACGAACGGCTGTTGGCGCTGCGTGAATTACCGTCCAGGCTGGTGATCATCGGCGGTGGATACATCAGCCTGGAGATGGCTCAGATCTTTCGGCGGCTGGGAAGTGAGGTTGCCATTCTGGAAACAGGGCCCCGCCTCACGGCCCGCGAGGACGAGGACATTGCAGCCGCTGTGACCGGAATGCTGACAGCGGAAGGCATCGAAGTGAACACCGGCGTGCGCATTGAGCGGGTCGGCAAGGCGGACAACGACGCTGGCGTGCGGGTGCAGTTGGCTGGTGGCCGCAGCGTGGATGGCAGCCACCTGCTGGTGGCCACCGGGCGAATACCGAACACCGACTGTCTGGGCCTGGAAACGGTGGGCCTGGAGGTCAGTGCGCGAGGCTACCTGGTCACCAACGACCGGCTCGAAACCGCGGTTCCCGGCATCTGGGCGCTGGGTGACATCAATCAGCGCGGGGCCTTTACCCACACCAGCTACCACGATCAGGACATCGTGGCGGAGAACCTGGCCGGAGGGCAACGCAGCGCCGCCGCGCGCGTCGGCATTTATGCCATGTTTACCGATCCTCCGCTGGCCCACGTCGGTCTTTATGAGGCCGACGCGCGAAAACTCGTGACCGAAGGGCGACGCATTTCCCAGGCGGTTCACGCCATGAAGGACGTCAGTCGCGCGAAGGAAGAAGGCGAAACCGTGGGCAAGATCAAGCTCCTCATCGATGAGGACAGTGGTCATTTCCTCGGAGCGACCATGCTCGGGATCCAGTCGGACGAGATCATTCAGGCGATCGGTCTGGTGATGGCCAGTGGCGGCACCTGGAAGTTGGTCCGGGATGCATTGCCCGTTCACCCGACGGTCACCGAGTTCCTGCCCACCATCATTGATCGACGCAAGCCCTTGACCGCAAGTTCTG
>CAZWEY010000295.1:0-2137 GCA_964632055.1 uncultured Sphingomonadaceae bacterium | reverse complement strand
AGGACCAACGCCGCGTTCCTGGCGCGGGCCGCCGCCGATCCGGCCTTTGTCGCGGGCGAAATCGATACCGGCTTCATCGAGAGCCATCTCGGGCGGCTCGTGCCCGACGCAGAACCATCGGATGTGATCTTGCAACGGGCTGCAGCCGCGCTGCTGCCAACCGGCTCCCTTGATCCATGGACCGCGCTTTCCGGTTTCCGGTCGGCGAGCGAACCGGACCGTCGCGTTGCCGTGGACGTGGCCGGGCATGTGCATCTGGTAACGCTGACCGACGCGCCGCCATCGGGGGCCGTCGAATCCGTGAAGGGTGAGACGCTGCTGTTCGTTGACGGGGAAGCCTGGTCTTTTGGCCCGCCCGTGGCGGAGCATGTCGGTGGCGGAAGCGCCCAATCCGACGGTGCCATACTTGCCCCCATGCCGGGCCGCATCGTTTCGGTCGATGTAGAGGTGGGTGAGGCTGTAGTCGCGGGTCAGCGCTTGCTTGTGCTGGAAGCGATGAAGATGGAACAAGCCCTACTGGCCCCGTTTGATGGGATCGTCGCTGAACTGTCCGCTGAGGCCGGTGATCAGGTGCCCGAAGGCACCGCGCTCGCGCGGATCCAGCAGGAAATGAAGGAGGACGCCTGATGGCAGGACGCTATTATGACCAGTGGCAGGTTGGCGACCAACTCGACCACGAGATCCGGCGGACGGTGACCGAAACCGATAATCTCCTGTTCTCGACGATGACGCACAATCCCCAGCCCTTGCACATCGACGCCGATTATGCCGCGAAGAGCGAGTTCGGGCAGATCCTCGTCAACGGCACCTTCACCTTCGCGCTGATGATCGGGCTGTCGGTCGGCGACACCACTTTGGGAACGCTCGTCGCCAATCTCGGCTACGACAAGCTTGTGATGCCGAAACCTGTCTTTCTCGGCGACACGCTTCGCGCCCAAACGGAGATTGTGGACCTCAAGGATTCCAAATCGCGTCCCGGTGCCGGCATCGTCACTTTCCGGCATGAACTGCTGAACCAGCGTGGCGAGATCGTGTGCCAGTGCCTGCGCTCGGCCCTGCTGCATCGGAGCCCGGCATGACCTTGCGATCCTTGCTGTTCGTCCCCGGGGACCGGCCGGAGCGGATGGAGAAAGCCCTCGATTCAGGCGCGGATGCGCTCATCCTCGATCTGGAAGACGCGGTCGCGCCCGAGAGGAAGCCCGAGGCGCGGCGTGCCGTCGCCGCGTTCCTGCGGACGGCCGACCGCAGCATGAGGCTGTTCGTCCGGATCAACCCGCTCGACAGCGGGCTGGCGCAGGATGATCTCGCCGCTGTGCTTGAAGCACGGCCAGACGGCATCGTTCTGCCCAAATCGGAAGGCGAAGCCACGGTGGCGGCATTGATCGCGCTGCTGAAAGGCTATCCCGAGATTGCGATATTGCCGATCGCGACGGAAACCGCCGCATCGATCTTCGGGTTGGGAAGCTACAGGGAATGCGCCGATCACCTTGCCGGACTCACATGGGGCGCCGAAGACTTGCCGGCGGCGATCGGCGCGGCCACCTCGCGCGAGGACGATGGCAGCTACACCGCGCCCTACCAGCTGGCACGATCGCTCACGTTGTTCGGCGCCCATGCAGCGGGGGTTGAGGCTATAGAAACCGTTTACCCCGCATTCCGCGATCTCGATGGCTTATCTGCCTATGCAGCGCGTGCCGCGCGGGACGGTTTTACCGGCATGATGGCGATCCACCCTTCCCAGATAGCGGTAATCAACGCCGCGTTCACGCCGAGCGATGCCGCTATCGCACACGCACGTGCGGTGGTGGCAGCCTTCGCAGCCAACCCAGGCAGCGGCGCGCTACAGCTTGATGGCAAGATGATCGACGCGCCCCATCTGAAGCAGGCAAAGTCCATTCTCGGACGTCTCGAATAGCCTGAGGGCAGGCCATGATTAAGTTCCGTCAACTTCGCTTTATGGCAGCAATTATCGACAACGCCTATTCTCGTCAGGCGGCGGTAGCGCTTGGCCTAGAGCAATCCGCGCTGAGTCGTAGCATCGCTAAGTTCGAACGAGTGGTCGGTACGCAGTTGGTATTCCGATCACGGCCAGATACTACAGCCACTGCTGCCGGAACCGTGTCCCCCGTCAGCACCA
>CAZWEY010000294.1:0-2174 GCA_964632055.1 uncultured Sphingomonadaceae bacterium | reverse complement strand
TTGTTCTCCACTCTTTCTAATCTCTCCGCTGGCATGAGCCAGTTAAGGATTTGAACTAGTCTAAAACCCCGCTGTGGCAACGCAGCGGGGTTTTTTTATGTGCGCCCAGCATGGGCGCACTCCTACGGGTGCAAGTCCCGTCGCAAGTTGATCACGACGAGCGAAGTGAAGCGCAACTGCATGAGGGCGACCGAGTGTGGAAAGGAAGCGTGGAACATAAACTGTGAGCCGATGAACAAGAATCGGATACGAGGCACTGCTGAGCAGGGCGACTGGGCCATAAACCAAGAAGCTCTTGTGATCAAAGCGAGGTGGTGTATATCCGGCGGTTGTGCAGTGAAGGAGTGCGACTCTTACCTGGGGAGATCTCACCTTATGCTTGAAAGGGCGACGAGACTTTATCGGCGTGAGAAGTCAGCAGTGGTCGTAGTAGCGCAAGTCGGTGGCCGATGAGGCTGCACCAAAAGCGCCAAGGACCTAACGTGAGGAAGTGTTCGAGGACATGGGTATGTCAAAGGTCATGCATCAGATGTCGGCAAATGCTGAGCGGGTAGGCGTAGCGCGGGGTGAAGCCCTGCGCGATCCTGTCAGTGATGAAACCCAAGGCACGACCCATGAGACCGAAGGCACAGGGTCAGCGCTTTTACTGGAAGCACTGACAAGACAGAATCTGCTCAAAGCGATGAAGCGGGTGAGGGCCAACAAAGGAGCCGCTGGTATCGACGGAATGGACATTGACCAAACCGCTGAATACCTAAAGCACCACTGGAGCCGAATTCGCTCTGAGCTTTTGGCGGGAACATACCGGCCAAGTCCGGTCAGACGGGTGGCGATTCCTAAGCCGGATGGAGGCGAGCGAGAGCTTGGCATTCCCACGGTGGTGGATCGGCTGATTCAACAAGCGCTACTTCAAGTGCTTCAGCCACTCATCGATCCCTCATTCAGCGAGCACAGCCACGGCTTTCGGCCCGCCCGCAGAGCGCACGATGCGGTACTTGCCGCCAAGGCGTTCGTGCAATCGGGCAAGAAAGTGGTGGTGGACGTGGACCTAGAAAAATTCTTTGACCGCGTCAACCATGACATCTTGATCGACCGTTTGAGTAAACGCATCCACGATGCAGGCGTGATCCGCCTCGTGCGCGCGTACTTGAACAGCGGCATCATGGTCAATGGAGTGGTCTTAGAGCGGGAAGAAGGAACGCCGCAAGGCGGCCCTTTAAGCCCCCTCTTGGCCAACGTCATGCTCGATGAAGTAGACAAAGAACTTGAGAGGCGGGGCTACAGCTTTGCGCGCTACGCGGATGACTGCAATGTCTACGTAGGCAGTCGGAAGTCGGGCGAGCGGGTGATGGCGCTGCTCAAACGCTTGTATGCCAAGCTGCACCTGAGGGTCAATGAATCCAAGAGTGCAGTGGCAAGCGCATACGATCGCAAGTTCTTGGGCTACAGCTTCTGGGCAGCCAAGGGCAAAGCTGTAAAGCTGCGCGTGGCAGACAAAGCGCAGAAGGCCTACAAGCAGCGCGTGAGGCAACTGACGCGCCGCATTGGAGGCAAGGGGATGGTGGAGGTGGCACTCAAGCTCAAGCAGTATGTCAATGGCTGGAAGGCGTACTTCAAATTGGCGGACACGCCAAGGATCTGGCGAGAGCTGGATGAATGGATGCGCCACAGGCTAAGGGCCATACAGCTCAAGCAGTGGAAGAGTGGTCGCACGATGTACCGAGAGCTCACGCAACTAGGTGCGCCGCAGGGCGTTGCTAAAAGGGTTGCGGCAAACTCAAGGTGCTGGTGGAGAAACAGCGACGGGCTGATCAAAACCGTGTTGACGATTCAATACTTTGATAAGCTTGGAGCACCACGTCTGGTATGAACCTCAACCTCACGAACCGCCTAGTGCGGACCCGCATGCTAGGTGGTGTGGCAGGGGCGCAGTCATGGTGACTGCCCCCTATGCCGATGAAATCAAGATTGCAGTGATGCAATCTTGTGCGCTCACATCGTATCGATAAAGCTACGCAGTTTGTCGCTGCGGCTAGGGTGCTTCAACTTGCGAAGTGCTTTGGCTTCTATTTGACGAATGCGCTCACGCGTCACGTCAAACTGTTTGCCCACTTCTTCCAAGGTGTGGTCGGTCGACATTTCAATGCCAAAACGCATGCGCAGCACTTTGGCTT
>CAZWEY010000293.1:0-2174 GCA_964632055.1 uncultured Sphingomonadaceae bacterium | reverse complement strand
TGATGGTTTCCTGCAGGAACACCTTCAAACCATCGGCAAAGCTTTGCAGCAGGCCGAAGGGGCCAACCACGTTGGGGCCACGCCTGAGCGCCATCGCCGCCCAGACCTTGCGGTCGACATAGATGATCATGGCAACCGCCAGCATCAGCGGCAGCGCGATCAGCAGGATGCCGCAGATCGTAGCGACGAACCACGCCCATTCATAGGTCATGCCAAGCGATTGGAAGAATTGGGTCATTCCGCCGCCTCCGCCTGGGACACACCGTGGAGCAATTCTGACGAGCAACGCTGCATCGTCTCGCTCGCCCTCGCGATTGCATTGGTGAGGTAGAAATCCTTCACCGGATAACCGACGACGCCATCCGCCTTCGCACCCTTCTTCGCCTTGGGCAGCTTGCCGTAATCGACGAGGCCCTCAACGCCCAGCGCGGGAACTTGCGCCACCATGGCCGCGCGCAGTTCCTCGAAGCTGTCGAAGCCGACGCTGACCTTCAGCGCATCGGCCATGGCACGAAGGATTGTCCAGTCCTCGCGCGCGTCACCGGGCGCGAACACGGCCTTGTCGGCAAACTGCACCCGGCCTTCGGTGTTGACGTATGTCCCCGGCTTTTCCGTCCAGGCGGCAGCCGGCAGGATGATGTCCGCCGCATGCGCGCCCTTGTCGCCGTGATGGCCGATATAGACGACAATACTGTCGGCAAAGCGGGTGTAATCCACCTCGTCCGCGCCGAGCGAGAGAAGCATCCTGGGCTTCGCCACCACAAGATCGGCAATGCCGCCCTCCTGCGCATAGCCCAGCATCAGCCCGCCCATGCGCGCGGCAGCCAGATGCAGCGCATTGAAGCCGTTCCACCCCTCACGGGCGACCTTCCATTTCTCGCCCAGCGCGAGTGCTGCCGGAATCGCGCCCTTGGCGATCGCACCACCGCCAACGATGATGGCTGGACGTTCGGCCGCAGCCATCGCCTCGCTGACATGCGCCGGGAGATCGTTCAGAACCGAGAGGTTCTCGCCCAGAAACTCGCCGCCGAAGGTGGTTTCCCATTCCGGCCCGACGAGAAATATCTTCGCCCCACGCTTTGCGGCCTTGCGCAGGCGCACCTGCACCACAGGCGCTTCGGTGCGGACCTGGCTGCCAATGATGAGGATCGCGTCGGCCGTTTCGATGCCCGCGAAAGTCGAATTGAAATTGACTGCCGCAAGGTTGGACGTGTCATAGTCCATGCCGGTCTGACGGCCTTCGAGCAGGCTGGAGCCGAGCGCGCCAAGCAGCGCCTTTGCCGCAAACATCGTCTCGCAATCCACCATGTCGCCCGCAACCGCGGCGATGCTGGCGCCCGGCTTGACCTTGGCGATGGCCTTGAACGCCTCGTCCCAGCTGGCGGGCTGGAGCTTGCCATCAAGCCGCAGCCACGGGCGATCGAGCCGGCGGCGGGTCAGCCCATCGACCTGAAAGCGGGCCTTGTCGGAAATCCATTCCTCGTTCACGTCATCATGGGCGCGCGGCAGGATACGCAGCACCTCGCGGCCACGGGCGTCGAGCCGGATGTTGGAGCCGCAAGCGTCCGACACGTCGATCGAGAGCGTCTTCTTCAGCTCCCAGGGCCGCGCCTCGAAGGCATAGGGGCGACTGGTGAGCGCACCGACCGGGCACAGGTCGATGACATTGGCCGACATCTCGTGCGTCGCAGCGCGCTCGAGATAGGTGGTGATCTGCATGTTCTCGCCGCGATACAGCGCGCCGATCTCGTCCACGCCTGCGATTTCTTCGGAAAAACGCACGCAACGGGTGCACTGGATGCAACGCGTCATCACCGTCTTGATGAGCGGCCCCATGTTCTTTTCGGTCACCGCGCGTTTCGGCTCGGCATAGCGCGAAGCACCGCGGCCATAGGCCACCGACTGGTCCTGCAGGTCGCACTCGCCGCCCTGATCGCAAATCGGGCAATCGAGCGGGTGATTGATGAGCAGAAACTCCATCACCCCTTCCCGGGCGCGTCTGACCATTTCGCTGTCAGTGCGGATTTCCTGCCCGTTGGCAGCGGGCAGTGCGCAGCTTGCCTGCGGCTTGGGCGGTCCGGGCTTCACCTCGACCAGACACATGCGGCAATTGCCGGCGATGCTCAGCCGCTCATGATAGCAGAAACGCGGGATTTCCTTGCCCGCCAGCTCGC
>CAZWEY010000292.1:0-2175 GCA_964632055.1 uncultured Sphingomonadaceae bacterium | reverse complement strand
TGTTCGACCAGCGCAACCGAAACGCCCCAGCCCGCCCTGCCTTTCCGGAAATCGCGCGTGCCATCGATTGGATCGACCAGCCACACGAACTCGCGCTCAAGACGCGCGGTATCGGCGGCCGTCTCTTCCGATAGCCAGCCCGATCCGGGCAGCAGCGCGCCCAGTTCCTGCTTGAGAAAGGCATCAACTTCGAGATCGGCGGCGCACACCGGGTTCCCGGGGCTTTTCTCCCAGCTTTCGACCGCAAAGCCCGCGCCCGGCCAGCGCGCCATGGCCATCCGCCCCGCCGCGCGGACGATCGATTCGAGGCGTATGGGGTCAAACATGGCCAAACCGGCAGCTTGGCGAAGTTCCAGCACTTTTCAAGTGGGCCAAGCTGTGCTTAGGGGCAGGCAGTCCGTCGCGCCTCTTTCGCACAAGGAAAGTCATCCGATGAATTTGCACGAATACCAAGCCAAGGAACTTCTCTCCCGCTACGGGATCGGCATTCCCGCCGGCCATGCCGCGCTGACGGTGGAAGAAGCCGTCGCCGGGGCAAAGCAGCTGCCGGGGCCGCTCTATGTGGTGAAGGCCCAGATTCACGCGGGCGGGCGCGGCAAGGGCAAGTTCAAGGAACTGGCCGCCGATGCCAAGGGCGGCGTGCGCCTCTCCACCAGCCTCGAGGCGGTGGAAGCCAACGCGAAGGAAATGCTCGGCAACACGCTGGTCACCGTCCAGACGGGTGAAGCCGGCAAGCAGGTCAACCGCCTTTATGTGACCGACGGCGTCGACATCGAAAAGGAATATTACCTCTCGATGCTGGTCGACCGCGCCACCGGTCGCGTGGCCATGATCGTCTCGACCGAAGGCGGCATGGACATCGAGGAAGTCGCCCACTCGACGCCCGAAAAGATCACCACCATCACCATCGACCCGGCGCAGGGCTTCATGCCGCACCATGGCCGCGCAGTGGCCTTTGCGCTCAAGCTCAAGGGCGACCTCAACAAGCAAGCCGCCAAGCTTGCCCAGCAGCTCTACACCGCCTTCATCGATCTTGATTGCGCGATGCTGGAAATCAACCCGCTGGTTGAGACGAAAGACGGCAAGCTGCTGGTGCTCGACACCAAGATGACGCTCGATTCGAACGCGCTCTATCGTCACCCCGACATCGAGGAAATGCGCGACGAGACCGAGGAAGACCCGGCCGAAGTCGAAGCGTCCAAGTACGATCTCGCCTATATCAAGCTCGACGGCAACATCGGCTGCATGGTCAACGGTGCGGGCCTTGCCATGGCGACGATGGACATCATCAAATTGAATGGCGCCTTCCCGGCCAACTTCCTTGACGTCGGCGGCGGCGCCACCAAGGAAAAGGTGACCGAAGCCTTCAAGATCATCCTGTCCGACCCGGCGGTCGAGGGCATCCTCGTCAACATCTTCGGCGGCATCATGAAATGCGACGTCATCGCCGACGGCATCGTTGCGGCGGCCAAGGATGTGAACCTCTCGGTTCCGCTCGTCGTCCGCCTCGAAGGCACCAATGTCGAAAAGGGCAAGCAAATCCTCGAAGGTTCCGGCCTGCCGATCGTTTCCGCCAGCGATCTCGGCGATGCCGCCAAGAAGATCGTTGCAGAGGTCAAGAAGGCGGCCTGATCGCCCCTTTTGCACTCTCGGACATATCGGGGGGCGGGTCCGGGGTCTTGACCTCGCCCGCCCTTGCCGCAATTGAAAAACTCACGAATCCACGGCGCATGACCGGTTGAACGGACTTCAGGCGCAGCAGAAAAGGATCAACCGCGATGAAAATCCTCGTCCCCGTCAAAAGGGTGATCGACTATAACGTCAAGCCGCGCGTCAAGGCCGACGGCACCGGCGTCGATCTTGCCAACGTCAAGATGAGCATGAACCCCTTCGACGAAATCGCCGTCGAAGAAGCGATCCGCCTCGCCGAAGCCGGCAAGGCCACCGAAGTCATCGCCGTCTCGGTCGGCCCGGCCAAGGCCCAGGAAACGCTGCGCACCGCGCTCGCCATGGGTGCCGACCGTGCGATCCTCGTCCAGACCGACGAAGAGGTCGAGCCGCTGGCCGTCGCCAAGATTCTGAAAGCCATTGCCGAAGGCGAAGGCGCGGGCCTTGTCATCCTGGGCAAGCAGGCGATTGACGACGATTCCAACCAGACCGGCCAGATGCTGGCCG
>CAZWEY010000291.1:0-2189 GCA_964632055.1 uncultured Sphingomonadaceae bacterium | reverse complement strand
TGCGTATTTTGTTTGCGACCGCAGTCGCATTCCTTCTTGTATTGTTCCAGACCCAGACCGCTCTGTCTGCCAACCTTATCGCCCAGATCAGTCTTTCTTCGCAGACCATGGTCGTTACTCAGAACGGCGCGGTGAAGTATCGCTGGCGCGTCTCGACCGGCCGCAAGGGGTACGGCACGCCGACGGGAGCCTGGTCGGCGAAGTGGGCCTCGCGCAACCATCGCTCGCGCAAGTACAACAACGCGCCGATGCCCTATGCGATCTTCTTCAAGGGCGGATATGCGGTTCATGCGACCTACGAGACGAAGCGCCTCGGTCGTCCCGCGTCGCATGGTTGTGTACGCCTCCACCCGAACAATGCGGCGACCTTCTTCCAGATGGCCAACCGCCACGGGCTGTCCAACACACGCATCGTCATCACGCGTTGAGCATTTTGCTCAATCGTTGCCGGCGTAGCGCATCAGCCGGTCCATGTCGGGAACGGTGACATGGCGGTTGTTCTCTGACGTGAGTTTCGCCTGAATCCGACCGCAGGACAATCATTTTCCGTCCCGAGCGGCGTCGTCGGGCGCGCAAGGCGCTGAGACAGGGCAGATCGGCCCGCGAAGCCGCCGTGTTGTGCCCTGGTGGCGGTGTTTTTCAGCGCAGCGGACAGACCCATCCTGCCGTTTTCGTTCAGTTTGGGCGTGGATGGCGGTCATGCGCATAGCGGAGGCGCTCGCAATCGGCGGATGGCGGCGAGGATGGCGCGGACCATCGGACCGGTGACGGCCACCTCGGCCAGCTGGAAGGTGATGGCGCGGGCATGGCGGACGACACGTGCCCCGATCTTGATCAGCTTCAGTTGCAGGCTGGTCAACGACCAGTCGGCCATCGTCTCGGGCAACTCGATGCAGCGCAAGAAGATGGCCAGGTTGTAGGCCAGCGCATGCAGTTGCAGTCGCACCTCATTGTCGCGGAACTTCCGGCATGACAGCCGCGTCCAGTGGAAGGCATATTTACCTTCCTTGATGTGCTGCTCGGCGGTGCCGCGCTGGTTATAGAACCGCACCACCCAGTCGGGCTCCATCGGCAGGTTGGTGACGATGAAGCCGACACGCGGGAACAGTTCGCCCGGATGCCATTCGATCTTGGCGATCACCCGGCGTTCCTTGTCCCAGGATGCCGCCTGATACTCGAAGTCTTCGTAGAAGCGCTTGACCTTGGTCAGCGAAGGTCGCCCGACAGGGCGCGTCAGCCGATGCGCGATCTTCTCGCGCAGGACGTTGTTCGCAGGCAGCCGGATGGCGTAGAAGAATCGGGCTTCTTCCAGCCGCTCATAGATCGCGGGGATCGCGTAGGCGGCGTCAGCCCGGAAGAACCGGCCGCAAAGGTCGCGCTCCGCGTAGCGGGCGATGACGGGGTCGAGAACGTCCCGCCAGCCATCGGCGCTGTGGACGTTGCCATGGCGCAAGGCGCAGCGCTCCAGCATGCCGAACTGGTTGAACAAAAAGTTCGGGTGATAGCAGGTGCAGTCGAAATGCCCGTTCCAGGCCGCGCCCTCCTGATCGCCATGGGTGGGGCTGACCGAGCTGTCCATGTCCAGAACGATGTACTTCAGCCCGTTACGGTCATGGAACCGGTCGATCCATTGGCCATTCAGGTCGGCCAGCGCGGCACGGTTCTCGGGCTGTGCCAGTGTCTCGGTCTCGAACCGTCCCATCTGCGAGGCCGAGGCCGCTTGCGCATCGACAGCCCTTCCACCCACGACCTGGCGCATCACCGGATCGAGGGCCAGGCGGTCGGCGTCGTTCACATCCTCGTATCCGGCCAGTCGCCCGAACACCGATTGCCGGAACAACCCGTCAAGCCGGTGGACCGTGTTCTTGCCGCGCCGGGTGTCGCGCAATGCTTTTGCCGCCAGATCGGACAGCCCGAGCGCGTCATCCAGCTCGCGCATCACCAGCAGGCCGCCGTCGGAACTGAGCTGCGCACCTCGGAACTCCACATGCACCCGGCGGTCGAACTCGACCCGATCTGCCCGCTTCGAACCCGCACCCTCTGGGTGATCCATCAAACGCGCCCCTCACGGCCATCAACACCATGATTTATATCGGAAATATTGAGATCCTGACAGCAAAATCAGCGATTTACTTGGGGAATGTGGGTCAAGATCGGCGCCCGCGTCGTCCGCCACGCCCGCGCCATTA
>CAZWEY010000290.1:0-2223 GCA_964632055.1 uncultured Sphingomonadaceae bacterium | reverse complement strand
AGGGCAGGCCCGCCTCTTTCAGGCGGCGGGTCATCACGGTGGCCTTGGGCATCTGCATCAGGCTGAGGATGCCTTCCTGCATCCGCGCGCCACCGGCAGCCGTGAACACGACGTAGCCGCAGCGCTCCTTGAGCGCGCGCTGTGCGCCCGCCACGAAAGCCTCGCCCACCGCCATGCCCATGGAACCGCCCATGAAGCTGAAATCCTGCACACCGACCACGGCCTTGATGCCTTCGATCGTGCCGCAGGCGGCAACATAGGCATCGGGGTGAGTGCTGTTGGCGCGGGCCGATTTCAACCGGTCGGTATATTTCTTGCTGTCGCGAAATTTCAGCGGATCTTCGACGACGCCGGGCAAGCTCAGCAATGCATAGCCCGGATCGAGCATCTGGGCGAGCCGCGCATCTGCCCCGATCCGGCCATGATGGCCGCATTGCGGGCAGACCGAGAGGTTCTCCTCATATTCGCGGGTGAACAGCATCTCTGTGCAACCGGGGCATTTGACCCACAGATTGTCAGGTGTTTCGCGCTTGGCCTGGAACGGCAGCGATTTGCGGATGCGGTTTATCCAGCTCATGCCAGCCTACCTAGCACCATGGACGGCATCGGCAAGCGCGCGGGTCAGTTCCTTCACAGGCCCGGCGGCTTTTGCGCCATGTTGGGCGACAAGATCAATCAGCGCCGAGCCGACGACCACGCCATCGGCCACCCGCGCGATGGGGGCGGCTTGTTCGGGGGTGCGCACGCCAAAGCCGACCGCAACCGGGATGGCGCTTGATTGCTTGATGCGGCTGACATTGGCTTCGATCGATTCAATCGCCGCCTGCTGCATTCCGGTAATGCCCGCGACCGACACATAATAAAGGAAACCCGACGAGCCTTCGAGCACGGCGGGCAGCCGGGCGGCGTCGGTGGTCGGCGTGGCGAGGCGAATGAGCGATACGCCCGCATCGCGCAAAGGGGGGCCAAGTTCGGCATCCTCTTCGGGCGGAATATCGACGCAGATCACGCCGTCGACGCCTGCCTTTGCGCATTCATCGGCAAACCACTGTGGCCCTCGAATGGTCATCGGGTTGGCATAGCCCATCAGCACCAGCGGCGTTTCGGGGTGCCGGGCGCGGAAGTCGGTCGCGATGCGGAAGATGTCCGCCGTTTTCGTGCCCGCCGCCAGCGCGCGCAGATTGGCCGCCTGGATCGCCGGGCCATCGGCCATCGGATCGGTAAAGGGCATGCCCAGTTCGATCACGTCGGCACCGCCTTCGACCAGCGCATCGAGGATGGCGGGCGTGGCGTCTGGCGCCGGATCGCCGCCGGTGATGAAGCAGACGAGGGCAGGGTGGCCCTTGGCGAAAGCGGCGGAAATGCGGCTCACAGCTTCACCCCCAGATGTTCGGCCACCGAGAAGATGTCCTTGTCGCCGCGTCCGCACAGATTGGCGAGGATGATCTGGTCCTTGCCCATGGTGGGCGCGAACTTCTTGACCGCGGCAATGGCGTGGGAAGGCTCGAGCGCGGGGATGATGCCTTCGGTGCGGCAAAGCAGCTGGAACGCGTCCAATGCTTCCTTGTCCGTTGCCGAGGTATAGTCCACCCGACCGGTTTCCTTGAGCCAGCTATGCTCCGGCCCGATGCCCGGATAATCCAGCCCCGCGCTGATCGAATGGCCTTCGACGATCTGGCCGTCATCGTCCTGCAACAGGTAGGTCTTGTTGCCGTGAAGGATGCCGGGGCGACCGCCCGCAAGGCTCGCCGCGTGTTCCTTGTCCAGCCCGTGGCCCGCCGCTTCGACGCCCAGCATCTTGACCGAAGGATCATCGAGGAAGGGGTGAAACAGGCCGATGGCGTTGGAGCCGCCGCCGATTGCAGCGACGAGGAGATCGGGCAGGCGGCCGGTGCGCGCCAGCATCTGCTCGCGCGCCTCGCGTCCGATCACGCTCTGGAAGTCGCGCACGAGTTCAGGGTAAGGGTGCGGGCCGGCGGCGGTGCCGATGATGTAGAATGTGTCGTGCACATTCGCCACCCAGTCGCGCATCGCCTCGTTCATCGCGTCTTTCAGCGTCGCGGCGCCAGCGGTGACGGGGACCACTTCCGCGCCCAGGAGCTTCATGCGGAAAACGTTGGGCGCCTGCCGGGCAACATCGGTCGCGCCCATATAGACGACGCATGGGATGCCGAAGCGCGCGCAGACCGTGGCAGTCGCAACCCCGTGCTGGCCTGCACCGGT
>CAZWEY010000289.1:0-2238 GCA_964632055.1 uncultured Sphingomonadaceae bacterium | reverse complement strand
CAGACCCGCGTGGCCGGAACGGTGACCAACCTCGGTTTCCTCGGCGCGCTGGCGCGGCACGGGGGCTTTGCCAAGGGCGAGGTCGATACCGGCCTTATCGCCCGCGATCTTGCGGCGCTGACCGAGGCGCATGGGAGCCCTGAGCTGCGCGGCGCAATGCTGGGTGTGGCGGCTTTGGTGGGGGCGGGGATTGTGCCGGGGGCGGCCACGGGCTTTGCGCTCTGGCAGCCGCTTGAGCAGAGCATTGGGCTGAGCGCCGAGGGGGGCGAAGTGGCCGTGACCTTCCGTCTTTCCGACGGTGGGAAGCAGGCCGCGCTGCGGTTTGACGGCCAAAGCTATGAGGCGAAGTGGATCGACGGCGCTTGGCAAGTCGCGGGCCAGCCGCGGTTCGAGACGGTCCGCGCGGCGGGTGAGGTTTTCGTCTTTGCGCCCGGCGTGACGCTAGAATGCCGGATCATCGACCCGCTCGACCGCGAGGCGCGCGCGGGGCAGGGTGGCGATGTGGCGCTTTCGCCGATGCCGGGGCTGGTGCGCGCCGTTCTGGTGAAGGCGGGGCAGGCGGTGGCAGCGGGCGACAGGCTTGCGGTGCTTGAGGCAATGAAGATGGAACACGCGCTGACCGCTGGGCGCGATGGGGTTGTCGCCGAGGTGCTTTGCGCCGAGGGGGATCAGGTCGAGGCAGGCGTTGTGCTCGTGCGGCTCGAGCCGGAGGCAGAGGCATGATCCGACTTCACCATTGCCATCAGTCGCGGTCGATGCGGTCACTTTGGCTTCTCAACGAGCTCGGCGTCGAATTTGAGACCGTCGTTCATCCTTTCGACAAATCGCTCCGCTCGCCGGAGTATATAGCGCTCAACCCAGTTGGGCGGGTTCCGGCGCTGGAAATTGACGGGCGGGCGATTTGGGAAAGCGGAGCCATCACCGAATACCTGTGTGAACGGTTCCCCGAAAAAGGCATGGGCCGCGCGGCAGGACACCCGGAACGTGCCGACTGGCTAATCTGGGTGCATTTTGCCGAGACACTGAGCCAGCATACCGCAGCGTTGACCCAGCAGCATATCGTTCTCTACGAAGATGCGATGCGCAGCCCGACCGTGATGCGCCTAGAGGCCAAGCGGATCGAGAAATGCTATGGCGCCATCGAAAGCCGGCTGCAGGGGCGTGCCTTCTTGCTCGATGGCGGGTTCTCGGCAGCAGACATCAGCGTTGCGCAGGCGGTATATATGGCGGGTCATTTCCAGCGCCCCGAGCCTTTTGAGAACCTGATGACATGGTATCGAAGCGTGATGGCTAGGCCAGCCTTCCTCAGATCAATTCCTCAGACCCGCGATGGCCTGATCTACACGCGCGATTTCTACGAGGCGTGGGATGGCTGAGTTTGTTGAAATCGTCGAGATGGCGCCACGTGACGGTCTGCAAAACGAAAAGACGACGATCGCCTTGGCGGCCAAGGTCCGGCTGGTCGACGCATTGAGCGCGGCGGGTTTTCGGCGCATTGAAGTGGCCAGTTTCGTGAGCCCCAAATGGGTTCCGCAAATGGCCGATAGCGCCGAGGTTCTTGCGCAAATAACCCGCGTTCCGGGCGTCCGATATCTCGCGTTGACACCCAATATGAAAGGTTACGAGGCCGCAAAGCAGGCACGAGCCGACGAAGTCGCGGTGTTTGCCTCGGCTTCAGAAGAATTTTCGAAGGCCAATCTCAACTGCTCGATTGCGGAAAGCCTTGAGCGGTTTCGCCCCGTGGCAGAGGCGGCACGACAGGATGGCATTCCTGTTCGTGGCTATATTTCGGTGGTTACCGACTGCCCATTTGCGGGCAGGGTCGCCCCGTCGGCTGTCGCTCGCGTCGCGGCTGCCCTGCGGGACATGGGCTGCTACGAGATCAGTCTGGGCGATACGATCGGACAGGGGCGGCCCGAGACCATAGACGCGATGCTTTCGGCGGTGCTGGGCGAAGTCGACCTCAGGCAACTCGCTGGCCACTACCACGATACCGCGGGTCGGGCACTCGACAATATCGAGGCTTCGCTTGCGCGAGGACTCCGCGTCTACGACGCCGCAGTTGGTGGTCTTGGCGGTTGCCCCTATGCGCCGGGGGCTCCGGGCAACGTGGCGACCGAGGCGGTGATGGACCGGCTCGAGGCGCTGGGCTATGAGACCGGCCTTGATCGCGCGGCCATCGGGCGGGCGGCGACCATCGCCAAATCCATGAGGGGGCGGGCATGAGCCAGTTTGAGA
>CAZWEY010000288.1:0-2245 GCA_964632055.1 uncultured Sphingomonadaceae bacterium | reverse complement strand
ATTGCTGGACCGCATTTTTCCCAGGTGCTAGGCGCATCGCGTCGCGCCGACTCAAGGGGGTAGCAGGTTCGATGAGTGACCAGGTCCAGAACGGCGGCGATGCGTCCCACGCGGTTCACACCGGCGAAGGGCATGGCCATCATCAGGGGAAACTGATCGCCCTGGCGATCGGCGCCATCGGTGTCGTTTTCGGTGACATCGGCACCAGCCCGCTCTACGCCTTCCGCGAAACCTTTGCCTCGCATCATGGCGTTCCGGGCATTCATGTCGATCCGGTGCATATTCATGGCGTGCTGAGCCTTGTGTTCTGGTCGATGATGATCGTGGTGACGTTCAAATATGTCTTCACCATCATGAAGGCCGACAACAAGGGCGAGGGGGGCAGTCTTGCGTTGCTCGCGCTGATCAACAGGCGCTCGGACGGCGCACGCTGGACCGGTCCTTTCGTGCTGATGGGGGTTTTTGCCACTGCGCTGTTTTATGGCGATTCGATGATAACTCCGGCGATGTCGGTGCTTTCGGCTACCGAAGGCCTGCAATATGTCAGCCCCGGCATCAAACCGCTGATCGTGCCCATCGCGCTGGCCATCCTCGTCGGGCTGTTTGCGCTCCAGACCCGCGGCACCGAGAAGGTCGGCAGGCTGTTCGGTCCGGTGATGCTGATCTATTTCTTCGTTCTTGGCGTTCTGGGGTTGATGCATCTGGTGGCCATGCCGTCGATCATTCTCGAAACGCTCAATCCGCTCAACGCCTTCACCTTCTTTCTGACTGACGGGTTCCGTGCCTTCATCGCGCTGGGCAGCGTGGTTCTGGCGGTGACCGGTGCCGAGGCGCTTTATGCCGACATGGGCCATTTCGGCCGCAAGCCGATCGGGGTCAGCTGGCTGTGTTTCGTGCTGCCTGCGCTGATGCTCAATTATATGGGGCAGGGTGCGATGGTGCTCTCGCAGGATGCGGTGAGTGCCGCCGAAGTGATCAAGGATCCCTTCTTCCTGATGATCCCCGATGCGGTGCGTGTGCCGGTGATCTTTCTTGCCCTGGCAGCCACGATCATCGCCAGCCAGGCGGTCATTTCCGGGGCTTTCTCGCTCACCCAGCAAGCGATCCAGCTCGGTTTCATGCCGCGCATGCAGATCAAGCATACCAGCGCCGATACGGCTGGCCAGATCTATATCCCGGTGGTCAATTGGGGCCTGATGATCATGGTCATCCTGCTTGTCCTCGGCTTCGGTTCGTCCAGCAAGCTGGCCGCTGCCTATGGTATCGCAGTGACCGGCGCGATGTTCATCGACACGCTGCTGATGGCCGCCGTGCTGATCAGCCTGTGGCGCTGGCCGCTGTGGAAGGCCTTGCCGCTGATCGCCGTTTTCATCGTTGTCGATATTGCCTATTTCGGCGCCAATCTCATCAAGGTGCCCGATGGCGGCTGGGTGCCGCTGGCGATCGGCTTTGCGATCTTTGCGTTGCTCACCACCTGGTCGCGCGGGCGCAAGCTGATGCGCGAGAACATGGCCGAAGGCACGATCCCGCTCGAAGTTTTTGCCAAAAGCGCGCATTCCAGCGCATCGCGTGTGCCCGGCACAGCCATCTTCATGGCCGCAAGCAATGCGGGCGTGCCATCGGCCCTGCTGCATAATATCAAGCACAACAAGGTTCTGCACGAACGCGTGGTGATCCTCACCATAGCCATTCAGGATGTGCCCTTTGTCGACGAGGCGGAGCGTTTCGCCCGCAAGGATATGGGGCAGGGCTTCTACCGGCTCACCATCCGGTTCGGCTTTCTGGAAGAGACAGATGTGCCCGCGGCGCTTGGCAGGGTGACCAATTGCGGCGGCCCCTTCGAGATGATGAAGACCAGCTTCTTCCTCTCGCGTCAGACGCTGATTTCATCGGTCAAGCCGGGCATGGCGATCTGGCGCGAAAAGCTGTTTTCATGGATGCTGCGCAATGCGGCAGGCGCGATGGAGTTTTTCCGCCTGCCGACCAACCGCGTGGTCGAACTGGGAAGCCAGGTAGAGATATAACAACAAAAAGGGCGCCCCACTCTCGTAGGGCGCCCCTTTGATTATGTCTCTGACGATGGATCAGTTGATCAGGTTCGCGTTGACCATCGCATAGAACATGCCGAGCGACAGCAGCGTGTTGAGGCGGCTGGCGATCAGCGCGCGCGGTGCAGCGGCGGCCTTTTCGTCGGCGCTGGCTTCGACCAGGCCAAGGATCTTCTTCTGGGCAGGCCAGATGATGA
>CAZWEY010000287.1:0-2268 GCA_964632055.1 uncultured Sphingomonadaceae bacterium | reverse complement strand
GTGCGTTGAGAGGAATATTCTACGTATTATACTGTGTTATAAAATTATTGTACAATGTTTCTTCCATGTCATATGCTTCTAGTTCCCATGGAGCAGACGTGTACATTTCATATTCATTCTCTATTATATATGCTTCATTTTTCCAATGCATCTTGTTTTTCTTAAACTGCAATTGATTTTTTCTATATTGCTTTAAGTGTACCATTTCATGGGCAAGAGTGCGAAGCCTTTCTTCATGGTCGAGTTTTGATGCTATCTCGATATAGAAGTTCTTAGGATAATAGTTAGTTTCTGGTAAACACCATCCATGAATATTCATATTAGCTGGAGATTTCATGAAAGAAACTATGATATCCAAATATCCAGGATCTTTTTTGAATAACTGTCTGCAATAAAATAGTGTAGCATCTTTATATATTTTCTGCTGCTTCTTTGCTTTTATACCTTCGATCTCTATTTCAATCATAAAGACCCATCACTTGGGATTCCTTAACGATTAGATCTAGAATCCCGTGTGAATACCACTTTGGAATTTCACGATTAGTCCATCGAGCAAAGGTATGCTTTTTCATAATATAATATTGACGATATGCAGAAAGTGAATCACCTTTGATTTTGCATTCTTCTGGCATAGCCTGAGGAGGTTCAGACCAATTGCCATCCTTCATATTTGAAGGAACATTTGCAAGAGCAAATCGAAGCTTTTCACACGCATGCTGCTTGTTATAACGATGGGTATACTCGTTCAAGCAATCTATCCACAATGCATACAACCATGAATATGAAGCCCGGCATTGGCGCGTCCATATGGCTGATGGATGGTTGATATGAGATGCCTTGTAAACAATATTTTCACGTTGATCGTTTAGCTTCCAACGTTTGATCCTACGACCAGAACTACTATCTACATATTCGCTACCGTCGAGCACACGATGAGCAGTTGACATCAACTGAGCATACTCGATAATCATTTTGACCACATGCTTATCGCAATGATATTCAGCACATCGCTGTGTGTTATGATCTAAGAAAAAGATATTCATGATTTTGTCCGTGTTGCAGTAGTAGATATAATACTATATTTTGATATTTAAGTAAAATCTTCAAACAAAGACTTATCGAACTTCTTCTTAACAGGCGTAACATTAGAAGTGTCACGACTCTCATCAATGATGTCTTGCTGTGCTGCTTGCTCTACATTGTAGAGCTTCATCTTAGCTCTATCAACACCAATCACGAACTTCTTATACATATTTGGATCACTATAACGATTCTTCAACTGTTTGACCATCAATTGATTCAATCCATTGAGTTGTTCACCTGTAATGATGGCAAACATGAAGTCTGCAGTTGCAGGTAGACCAAACGATTCAGAAGTATCTTCAAGACCAACATCAGAGTTACTATAACCACTACGATTGGTCTGTGTAGCCGAGATGATTGGTACATTAAATTCTACAGCAAGTCCACGAAGCTCTTCTGCGATTGCCTTTACATAAGTATACGAGTTGAAGTTAGTGCCAGTCTTTAACCTTGCAGATGAACAGATGTTTAGATAATCTATATAAATGATATCTGGTACAAAGTTCTTCTTAATCTTCAATTCATTGAACAGATATCGAAAGTTAGATGAACTAGCAGATGCAGTAGGATATTCTTTTACGATTAGTTTACCAACTGTCTTTTCTTTTGCTCGATTGATCTTACGTTCATATACATCTCTTGGCATCTCTGACAATTCATCCATCGTTACATTCAAGATGTTTGCATCGATACGTTCAGCGATCTTTTCTTCAGACATTTCAAGAGTGATGTATAGTACATTGATGCCACTCATCAAATTAGCTGATGCACAGTGACACATAAACATCGACTTACCTACACCAGTACCAGCAAGCACGATGTTCAATGTCTTAGGCGACAATCCACCTTTAGTGATCTTGTTAAAATATTCAAGATCAAATGGGATCTTCGATTCCTTACGATGATACATCGCATATCGATCTTCCCAGTCATCAAGTAAGTTATGTCCAATATGTGTATCAAAGGAAACAGCCAGAGCATCAGAGAGGAGCTGAGGGATAGATCCTTTTGATATTTCAGCCTTCTCATCAGACATCAGCTTGATAGACTTAGAGATAGCATTAAACAATGCCTGGTCTTGACAGAACTTCTCCGTCTGATCAAGTAGCCAATTTATCTTAGTATTTGGATCAGAACTCAAGTTCTCGATAGTATTAGTACTATCTTTGAACTGTTGTTCGTTCA
>CAZWEY010000286.1:0-2276 GCA_964632055.1 uncultured Sphingomonadaceae bacterium | reverse complement strand
TCGGTCGCCATGTCGGCCAGCATGAACTGGGTGTTCTGGAATTCTGCCACCGACTTGCCGAACTGCTTGCGGTCCCTGGTATAGGCAATCGCCTCGTCAAGGCAGCGCTGCGCACCGCCAAGCGAGCACGCACCGATATTGAGGCGGCCACCATCAAGCCCGGCCATGGCGAATTTGAAGCCGTCGCCTTCCTCGCCGACGCGATTGGCGACGGGCACGCGGCAATCCTCGAAGATCACCTGCGCTGTGGGCGAGGCGTTCCAGCCCAGCTTCTTTTCCGGCGCGCCGAAGGAAAGGCCCGGCGTTCCCTTGTCGACGACGAGGCAGGAAATGCCTTTCGGCCCATCATCGCCGGTTCGCACCATCACGACATAGACATCATTATAGCCAGCACCCGATATGAACTGCTTGGTGCCGTTCAGCACGTAATGATCGCCATCCTTCACCGCCTTGGTCTTGAGCGCTGCGGCGTCCGAACCAGAACCCGGCTCGGTCAGGCAGTAGCTGGCGATCTTGTCCATGCTGATGAGGTCGGGGAGGTAACGCGATTTCAGCTCATCGCTGCCATAGGTCTCGATCATCCATGCGGCCATGTTGTGGATCGAGATGTAGGCGCTGGTCGCCGGGCAGCCATAGGCCATGGCTTCCATGATGAGTGCGGCTTCCAGACGGCCAAGGCCGATGCCGCCATTTTCTTCCGAAATATAGATCGCGCCAAAGCCCAGTTCGCCCGCCGCCTTCCACACCTCGACCGGGTAATGGGACTCCTCGTCCCATTTCGCGGCGTTGGGCGTGATCATGTCGGCGGTGAACTTGCGCGCCATATTCTGGATGGCGAGCTGGTCCTCGGTCAGCTGGAATTGTCCGGTCATCGCAATGCCCCCGTCTCGTCAGCCCATCGTCGGAATGACGAAGGCGTTGCCGCCGTCGGGCGAGCCGTCGGGCCAGCGCTGGGTGATCGTCTTGACCTTGGTCCAGAACTTCACGCCCTCCATGCCGTGCTGGTTGGTATCGCCGAAGGCCGAACGCTTCCAGCCCCCGAAGGTGTGGTAGGCCACCGGCACCGGGATCGGCACATTGATGCCGACCATGCCGACATTGACGCGGGCGGCGAATTCGCGCGCGGCGTGGCCGTTCCTCGTGAAGATCGCGACGCCATTGCCATACTGGTGCTTGCTCGGCAGGCTGAGAGCGGTCTCGAAGTCCGCAGCGCGCACCATCTGGAGAACGGGGCCGAAGATCTCATTATGGTAGCTGTCCATGTCAGGCGTGACATGGTCGATCAGGCTCGGGCCGACGAAGAAGCCCTTTTCGTGGCCCTGCAAGGAGAAGCCGCGACCGTCGATGACCAGCTCGCCGCCTTCTTCGGCGCATTTGCCGATCCAGGCCTCGACCTTTTCCTTGTGGGCCTGCGTCACCACCGGGCCATAATGGGCGCTGGCGTCGGTCGAGATGCCGACCTGAAGCGCCTCGATCGCGGGGATGAGCTTGGCGCGCAAGGCATTGGCGGTGTCCTCGCCCACCGGCACCACGACGGGCAGCGCCATGCAGCGTTCGCCGGCAGAGCCGAAAGCCGCACCCGCAAGGTCGTTTACGACCTGGTCGAGATCGGCGTCGGGCATGACGATGCCGTGGTTCTTCGCGCCGCCCATGGCCTGCACGCGCTTGCCCGCGTCAACGCCACGGCGATAGACATAATGGGCGATGTCGGAGGACCCGACGAAGCTGACGGCGGAAATCGCCGGATGATCGAGGATCGCATCGACCATTTCCTTGTCGCCCTGCACCACCTGCAGGATGCCTTCGGGCGCGCCCGCTTCCAGCATCAGTTCCGCAAGGCGCACCGGCAGCGACGGATCGCGTTCGGATGGCTTGACGATGAAGGCATTGCCGCAAGCGATGGCAACGCCGAACATCCACATCGGGATCATCGCGGGGAAATTGAACGGGGTGATGCCGGCACCAATGCCGAGCGGCTGGCGCACTGACATGATATCGATGCCGGGGCCAGCGCCCTGCGTATATTCGCCCTTCAGCACATGAGGGATGCCACAGGCGAATTCGATCACTTCCAGCCCGCGCTGAACGTCGCCCTTGCTGTCGGCGATCACCTTGCCGTGTTCGTTGGACAGCATCAGCGCCAGCTCGTCCATATTGGCTTCAACAAGGCGCTTGAACTCGAACATCACGCGGGCGCGGCGCTGCGGGTTGGTGGCGGCCCAGGCGGGCTGGGCGGCCTGGGCGGCGGCAACCGCGCGGTCGAGCATGGCGGCGTC
>CAZWEY010000285.1:0-2282 GCA_964632055.1 uncultured Sphingomonadaceae bacterium | reverse complement strand
GACCTTTCCGGGCCTACTCGACGAACTCAACCGCCTCGCCTTCGCCTATCGCTGGTCGACCCGCGCCGTGATGCTCGACAAGACCGACGCGACCAAACTGCTCGGCAAGATCCGCCGACAGTGGTTCGCCAAGCGCAAATCAGTCGCTGCAATCCTCAAGGAGGTGATGACCAACGAGGCGTCGACGCTGCTCGACAGCGACGCCTCGAACAAGGCTGCCGATGCCGATGCCGCGCTGCAGGAGCTTGGCGCCGATCATGTCGGCCAGGCCTATGTCACGGCAACCGTCACCGTCTGGGACGAAGACCCCGCGCTGGCCGCCGAGAAGCTGCGCCTTGTCGAGAAAGTCATACAGGGCCGCGATTTCACGGTGATCGTCGAGGGCATGAACGGGGTGGAAGCCTGGCTCGGATCCTTGCCGGGTCACGTTTACGCCAACGTCCGCCAGCCTCCGATCTCGACGCTCAATCTGGCCCACATGATCCCGCTGTCGGCGGTGTGGGCCGGGCCGGAACGGGACGATCACTTCAATGCCGCCCCATTGTTCTATGCGCGGACCGAAGGTTCGACCCCGTTCCGGTTCTCGCTCCATGTCGGCGATGTCGGCCATGCGCTGATCGTCGGGCCGACCGGTGCAGGCAAATCGGTGCTGCTCGCGCTGATGGCGCTGCAGTTCCGCCGCTACAGCCAAGCCCAGGTCTTCGCGTTCGATTTTGGCGGCTCGATCCGCGCCGCCGCGCTCGCCTGCGGCGGCGACTGGCAGGATCTCGGCACCAGTCTGGCCGACGACGGTGC
Organism: uncultured Sphingomonadaceae bacterium; assembly: GCA_964632055.1. Lineage (GTDB taxonomy): Bacteria > Pseudomonadota > Alphaproteobacteria > Sphingomonadales > Sphingomonadaceae > CANJYE01. The sequence goes on along the minus strand of CAZWEY010000285.1, from coordinate 1,487 downwards.
GGGAGCGGTGCTCTTGCAGCCGCTAGCGCGGATCGATGAACCTGCCGAGCGCAACTGGGCAGCCGAATGGCTCCAGGCGATCCTCGCTTCCGAAGGCGTCACCGTTGATCCGGTGACGAAGGAGCATCTCTGGTCCGCGCTGACTTCGCTCAGCACGGCACCGATCGGCGAACGCACGCTGACGGGGCTCGCGGTGCTGCTCCAAAGCCAGGCGCTGAAGCAGGCGCTCGCGCCCTATTGCATCGGTGGACCGTTCGGTCGGCTGCTCGATGCCGAGGCCGAGCATCTGGGCGAATCGACCTTCCAGGCGTTCGAAACCGAGGGGCTGACCGGCTCGGCGGCAGCGCCCGCAGTGCTGTCCTACCTCTTCCACCGCATCGAAGGCCGGCTCGACGGATCGCCGACGATGATCATCATCGACGAGGGCTGGCTGGTGCTCGACAGTCCGGCCTTCGCAGCGCAGCTGCGCGAGTGGCTGAAAACCCTGCGCAAGAAGAACGCGAGCGTGGTCTTCGCGACGCAGAGTCTTGCGGACATCGAGACCAGCGCGATTGCTCCGGCAATCATCGAAAGCTGCCCGACCCGCATATTCCTGCCCAACGAGCGCGCGGTCGAACCGCAGATCCTGTCGATCTATCGCCGGTTCGGTCTCAATGATCGCCAGATCGAGATCGTCGCGCGCGCCGCACCCAAGCGCGACTATTACTGCCAGTCGGCACGCGGCAACCGCCTTTTCGAGCTGGGTCTCGGCGAAGTCGCGCTGGCCTTCACCGCGACCTCGTCGAAGACCGACCAGTTGGCGATCGGTGAACTAACCGATGCGCACGGCCCCTCAGGCTTTGCTGCCGCTTGGCTGCTCCATCGCGGCCTCGCCTGGGCAGCGGACATGCTTCCCGAAGCGATCCCCCCAGTCCGTAGCCACGCTGCGGACCAACCCAAGGAGTAGTCCCCATGAAATCCTCTCTCCGTCAGGCGCTGGTCGCCGGTGCCGCAATCCTGTCGCTGACTGCGACCGCGCTGGTCCCAGCGCCTGCATATGCCCAGTTCGGCGGGATCGTCTACGATCCCTCGAACTATGCGCAGAACGTGCTCACCGCGGCGCGCACGCTCGAGCAGATCAACAACCAGATCCGGCAGCTGCAGAACCAGGCCACCTCGCTGATCAACGAGGCGCGCAACCTTGCGAGCCTGCCGACTACCGTGCTCGCTCCGCTCCAGCAGCAGATCCAGCAGACCCAGCAGCTCCTCGGCCAAGCGCAGCGGATGGCGTACAACGTCCAGCAAATCCAGACCGAGTTCGCGCGCCAGTACAAGTCGATGGACCTCACCGCGCCGCAGGCCGCGATGATCCAGGGCGCGGAGAGCCGCTGGCAGAACAGCGTCGCGGCGTTCGAGGATGCGCTCAAGGTCCAGGCCGGCGCGGTCGCCAACATCGAGGGTACGCGGAGCGCGGTGACCGATCTCGTCACCGCGAGCCAGTCGGCGAC
>CAZWEY010000284.1:0-2286 GCA_964632055.1 uncultured Sphingomonadaceae bacterium | reverse complement strand
CTTGTCGAGCGGGATTCCGTCGAACAGGATCTTCATGTCCTCGACGCTGTCGATCGCCACGCCCGCCTTGCCGACATCGCCCACCACGCGCGGGTGATCGCTGTCATAGCCACGGTGCGTCGCAAGGTCGAAGGCGACCGACAGGCCCTTCTGGCCCGCCGCGAGATTGCGGCGATAAAAAGCGTTCGATTCCTCGGCGGTGGAGAAACCGGCGTATTGGCGGATGGTCCAGGGACGGCCCGCATACATCGAGGCGCGTACGCCGCGCGTGAACGGCGCAAAGCCCGGCAGGCCCGGATCGGTGGTGACGTCTTCGGCTGTGTAAAGCGGCTTCACCGCGATGCCTTCCGGCGTCTGCCAGGTGAGGTCCCTAAACGCTTCTGGGCCTTTCACTTCCTTGGAAGCGGCGGCGGTCCACTGGTCCAGAGTGGGCTTGTCGGTCATCTTATCTACCTTCGAATTTCGGAGCGCGACGCTCCATGAATGCAGCCACGCCTTCGTGGCAATCCTTCGACGTGACGAGCATCGGGGCGACCGTCTGCTCCATCGCGAACATGTCTTCCAGTGTACCCGTCAACGCCTGGTCGATCTCCTGACGGATTGCCTTCAATGAAAGAGGCGGCCCCGCAGCGAGGCGCGCTGCGAGCGCATCGACCTCGGCGTCAAGCGCGTCATCTTCCACCACGCGGTTGATCATGCCCCATTCCAGCGCCTTTTCGGCGGGGAGTTTGTCACCCAGCAAAGCCAGTTCGAGAGCGCGGGCGCGGCCTGCGCTTTTTGCCACCAACCATGCCGAGCCCATTTCCGGCGCAAGCCCGACATGAACAAAAGCCAGCATGAAATAGGCCGAACGCGTCGCCATCACCATGTCCGCCGACAAGGCAAGGCCAACGCCGCCGCCCGCCACCGCGCCCTGCACCGCCGCGATCACCGGCATCGGCATCTGCGCCAGCTTGCGGATGGGGGATTGCAGGTCGAGCAGCGAGGCATGGGCGACCTCAAACTTGTCGGGCATGCCTTCCGACAGATCACCACCGGCCGAGAACGCCCTGCCCTCGCCCGCCAGAACCACCACCCGCGCCTTGTCGGCCTCGGCCTTTTCGAGCGCAGAGGTCAGTTCCACCCCCACCTTGGCGGACAGGGCATTGAGCATCTCTGGCCGAGCCAGGGTGATGCGGGCAATGCCATTATCCAGCGCGTAGGTGAGGTAGGCAAACATGGCTCAGTGCGCTCCCTTGGGCGTTTCCATGATCTCGGTCAGCTGGCCACCCATGTCCTTGGGGTGGACGAAGAAGATCATCGTGCCATGCGCGCCGATGCGCGGTTCGCCCAGAACGCGCTTGCCCTGATCCTCGAACCACTTCTTGGCCACGAGAATGTCCGGCACTTCATAACAGATGTGGTGCTGGCCGCCCAAGGGGTTCTTCTCCAGCCACTTGTCCACCGCCGAGTCCGGCGCGGTCGGCTGGAGCAGTTCGACCTGCGTGCCATGGGTGCCGTTCTCGCCCGGCGTGTTGACGAAACACACGCGCACCTGCTGGCTTTCCAGCACGAAAGGCTCGGTAATGTCAGTCGCGCCCATCACATCGCGATAGAAGGCGATGGAAGCGTCAAGGTCCGGGGTGGCGACCCCGATATGGTTCATGCGGCCTAGTTTCATAAGATTCCCAATCCATACGCTAAATGCCAAAGAGGTGAGGTTCTTGTATGCACTTTCTCCAAGCACTCCTGACGTTTCAACGAGTTTTGCGGACTCCAAACACCACACATCTCTAGTTCGAGGGCATATCGCTGATTTTCGATCCGAATGATTGAACTGCCGAACCAAACCAACAAACCAGCAAGTACAGCGATCAGGGCATTCTTCGCCATTACGCCCCCTCACAACGGAATGTTGTCGTGCTTCTTCCACGGGTTCTCAAGCTGCTTGTTGCGCAGCTTGCGGAGGCCCAGCGCGATGCGCTTGCGGGTGGAGTGCGGGTAGATCACCTCGTCGATGAAGCCCTTGCTTGCCGCCACGAAAGGATTGGCAAAGCGGTCTTCATATTCCCTGGTGCGTTCCGCGATCTTCACAGGATCGTTCATGTCCTTGCGGAAGATGATCTCCACCGCGCCCTTGGCGCCCATGACCGCGATTTCGGCGGTCGGCCAGGCGTAGTTCAAGTCGCCGCGCAGGTGCTTGGAGGCCATCACGTCATAAGCGCCGCCATAGGCCTTGCGGGTGATGACGGTGATCTTCGGCACGGTGGCTTCGGCATAGGCGAACAGCAGCTTCGCGCCGTGCTT
>CAZWEY010000283.1:0-2296 GCA_964632055.1 uncultured Sphingomonadaceae bacterium | reverse complement strand
GCCAGGCCCTGGATCACATTGGTGCCATGGCCCGTTTCCGAAGCCTTGGCGATGGAGCGGACCGGGCGGAAGCCGGTGCCGGTGTAATATTCGGTGATCCAGATGATGAGGCCGGTGATGACCAGACCCAGCAGCGAACAGTAGAACAGCGACCGTCCGTTGAATCCGGTTTCACCGATCGGTGCCTCCATGCTGCCCAGCGCATAGTTCGTGGCGAACCAGATCGCCGGAATGGCCAGAACGGCGGATACGAGGAAGCCCTTGTACATCGCGCCCATCACATTCGTGCCGCCGCCGAGGCGGACGAAGTAGGTGCCGATGATGCTGGTGACGATGCACACGCCGCCGATCAGCAGCGGCAGTGCCATCAGCGGTTCGAGCAGCGCACCCGTGCCCTTGAGCAGCAGCGCGGTCAGCACCATGGTGGCGCCGACGGTGACGACATAGGTTTCGAACAGGTCGGCGGCCATGCCGGCGCAGTCGCCCACATTGTCGCCCACATTGTCGGCGATCACGGCGGGGTTGCGCGGATCGTCTTCGGGAATGCCCGCTTCGACCTTGCCGACCAGATCGGCGCCGACGTCAGCGGCCTTGGTGAAGATGCCGCCGCCCAGACGCGCGAAGATGGAAATCAGCGAAGCGCCGAAGGCCAGTGCGACCAGGCCGTCAACCACGGTGCGATCATCGCCGCCGATGGAATAGCCACCGGGACCGGAGAGATACCAGTAGAACACCGCAATCGCGAGCAGCGCGAGGCCCGCCACGAGCAGGCCGGTGATCGCACCGGCGCGGAACGCCAGCGTCAGCCCGTCCTGCAGGCCCTTCTGGGCCGCAGCAGCGGTGCGCACATTGGCGCGCACGGAAATGTTCATGCCGATGAAGCCGGCGACGCCTGAGAGGATCGCGCCGATGATGAAGCCGGTGGCCGAAATCGGGCCGAGCGCCAGGGCGACGATAACCGCCACGACCATGCCGACAATGGCGATGGTGGTGTACTGGCGCTTCAGATAGGCTTGCGCACCTTCCTGGATAGCGCCTGCAATCTCCTGCATCTTTGCGTTCCCGGCTGGAGCGCCGAGCACCTGGCGGCTGGTGATGAAACCGTACAAAACGGCCAACAGCCCCAGGACAATTGAAATTTCAACTAGTCCCACGAGTATCCCCTCTTATCACAATGGGTGTCCCCCCTGTCGAAAGCAGGGTGCGGGGCGAATGGCTATAGTCGCAGGCAAGCCAAGGCAAGCGTTAAGCTGCGTTTACCTTACAAAATGCACAGCTAACCGCCTCAGCGGTGTGTGTAGCCCAGCGAATCCGATGGCGTGAGAATTTCATCGCCCAGCCAGAGCGGGGCAAAATTCTCCGTTTCGACGTGACCGATGCGGATTGCAGGGCAAGGCGGCTCAACGCCTGCGGGCAGGGTGAAGAGCAGCTGGTAATCATCCCCCCAGCGGATGCATTCGCCAAAGCGGGCCGGGTCAGCGACCGGGATCAGCGCGGGATCGAGCATCAGCGACACATCGCTGGCTGTTGCCAGCCGCCAGCTATCCAGCAGCAGACCGTCCGAAATATCCATCATCGCACTGACCAGCGGGGCGAGGGCCTGCCCTTGTGCTAGCAGCGGGCGGGGGCGGCGATAGGCGGTGCTGTCTGCCCCGGTGCCATCGCGCAGAGCCGCAAAGCCGAGCATGGCGGCGCCAAGCGGCCCGGTTACCCACAGCGTGTCGCCTGCCTGCGCGCCATAGCGTGCGGGGACAGGGCAATGCGTGGCGCGGCCAAGCGCGGTCAGGCCGAAACTGCGCGGTGGGCCGCCCGAAACCGTATCACCGCCGAGCAAGGGCACGTCAAAGCTCTCAAGTGCTTCCTGCAACCCCTTGAGAAACCGATCATTATCGTCCCCGAGCATATAGCCGAGCAACACGCCCAGCGGCTCTGCGCCCTTGGCGGCAAGGTCAGACAAATTCACCGCGACCAGTTTCCACGCGACATCTGCCATGTCCTGATCGGGCAGATAGTGCACCCCTTCAACCATCATGTCGTGAGTGAGGACCAGTGTCTCTCCGCCCAGTTCCAGCACTGCCGCATCATCCTGCAACCCGCGCGCAGCGGGTGACGTGGCGAGGGCGCGCAAAGCGGCGATGAAGTCGGGTTCGTCTTTCACGTCCTGCTCATTGCCGTTCGTATCGAGCGAAGTCGAGACACTGCACATATTTGCCTCTCGACTGCGCTCGAGGCGAACGGGTTTTGAAGGAGCGGATCAGGCGCGTACTTCCTTGGACACCGCGTCCAGCACGCCGTT
>CAZWEY010000282.1:0-2337 GCA_964632055.1 uncultured Sphingomonadaceae bacterium | reverse complement strand
GTTAAACGTTATTGTGTTTTGATCTTCATCTGCTAGCACGGCTTCTAGGCTGGTCGGCAGAGGCCGGGATATAGGAGGCGGTGCCTGTCATGCTGGATTACGTCCGTCTGCTTGAGGCGAATAACGCGATTCAGACAATCGGCGATGATACTTACTGGCTGTGCGTGACGCGCACGGTGCAGGAGTCGAAGCTGTTTCCTGTCCCGTCCTACATGCTGCTGTCCTATCTCTGCTGCTATTATCGCTATCCTGAGCTATTGCGGAAAATTGAAGGCAGGATGCGGGCCGAGGATATCGGCGACAGGGCGAGGGCCATGGGCGGCAAATTCGGCAGCGTCAGCACATGGGCGATGCCGACATTCTTCCTGCTAGGCCGTGAGATGCTGATCAATTTCGGTATGCTGTCTCCGGAAGATGGGGCCGAGGACGTTGCCTATGTTCTGGACTTCTGGCGCAGGTTCAAGCTTTCCTACCAGCGTGAGGATGGGCATCTCAACGCGCGCGAATTCGGCCAGCGCTGTCAGCCTCTGCCGGAGCGCCGTATTCAGCGCTTCCATGCCGATCTGCATCGCTGCGCAACGGGGGACAGGCTACACACTGCAGCGCAGGCGTTCCTTGCCACCGTATCGCAATATGGCTTCCTGGTTTCTTGCGAGAGCCGCTGCACGCTCAACAATTCAGGGCCTTACAAGCTGGCCGATGATCGCGAGATGATTGTTCGGGAATTCACGGATCTGTCGCAGGGGGATTACCCCTGGCTTGACGGGATCGGCGATTCTGTCCCCTACAACAATCTTACGGTCACCATGGAGGCCACCGGCTGCCATTTCTACTTGATGGACGACTGGGGAAGCTTCGAATCCCGGCCCGAGTTTACTGCCGATGCGCTGTCAGGGATCGGATTATACACCTCGGACTGTCTCTGTGACGGTTATGTGCCTGTCGGCATGGGATCAACCGAAGAACTTGCGGCAACATTCGAAAGCCTGACACAAACGATCAGGCAGGCGACGGTGGCCCTGTGGAAACGCATGGCAGGCTGGAGCCGCGACCAGATGATGGACGGTGGCGCGCTGGTATATTTCTCCTTCATCAAGGACTTTGCACACATAGCGGGAGTTTACGACCCGGAAGACTGGATGAAGATCGATGCCCGGGCCGACCGCTTCCGTCCGCTTCTGAACGATCAGTTCGGGCGGGATTTTCTCGGTGAAATGGTGGGGCTGGTGAGCCTGCCCAGCCAGCAGCTCAGCGAATATGCGATGATGCAGCATAATGATCGGCCGGTCAGATACATTTCGCACATACCCTATAACGTGCTCGACAGGACAGGTTCGGGCGAATCCCTCTCGCCAATCGGTGCGGGCGTTTCCCATTTGCCAGAGAAGTCAGGTGGTTATCGCACGAGCGAGGGCATGCTGGCGCTTGAGGAATATAATCGCCGCGCGGCCGCCAATTGTCCGCTCCAGATGGAGCCCGGCCTGCGCAATCTATGTGATACCAGCATCAAATATGCGTCTGGCAGCGATGAGACGGTGGCGAGGCTTTATGCTGACGAAAGAAAGCACAGCCCGGCGCTGCAAGATGCACCCGTGCGGCTTTCGCGCGAAGAAGTCGAAGGCAGGAGGCGCTGAATGTCCGGCAAGGATAAGTCTTCCGATATCGAACAGCTGATTGCCGAGTTTGAAGCTTCGGGCCTGCGCGAGCTTCACGCCCGCAAGGGTGATTTCGAGATATATCTTTCCAGCGATCCAGATGATCCGGGGGTGGTTGGCGGTGCGGCCGTTTCCGCATCCGTTGCCCGAATCTCGCCAGCAGCTGCGAAAGCGCCTGCCGCGCGAGCGCCCGTGGCTGAGCAAGCGGTCAAAGCGCCAGCGGTGGAGGCGGATATTCCCGATGGTGCGACGGTTGTTCGCGCGCCTTATCTGGGCACTTTCTACCGGGCACCCAAGCCCGGCGCGCCTGCCTATGTCGAAGTCGGCCAGCAGGTCACCCCCGACAGCGAGCTGTGTCTGGTCGAGGTGATGAAGCTTTTCACGGCGGTCCGTGCGGACTGTGCCGGTACGGTCCACGCAATCCTGGCCAGCGATGGCGAGATGGTGGCGGCTGACCAGCCTCTGTTCATCGTGATCCCGGCTTGATCATGGCGAGCCATCGCGTATTTGTCGCCAACCGGGGCGAGATTGGCCTGCGCATTGTGCGTGCGGCTCATGCGCTCGGCATGGAAGCGGTGATCGGCGTGTCGGACGCCGATCGCGGCAGCCTTGCCGCGAGCGAGGCAGACCGTGCGGTAGTGCTCGGGCCGGGGCCTGCCGCGAAAAGCTATCTTGATGCCAG
>CAZWEY010000281.1:0-2348 GCA_964632055.1 uncultured Sphingomonadaceae bacterium | reverse complement strand
ATACGAGGCAGCACCTGCCGTTGTAAGGCAAATCTTCGGGACTGAGCGCGTCGTCGCCAACATGGATTTCGACGCATCGGTGATGCTGCTTGGGACTATGCCCTCGCCCTATGTCTCATCGGTGGCCGCGGAACCGATGCGTGCGCATGCGCCCGTCGCCGAGCCAATGAGGGCGCATACGAAACTGTGAGAAAATATGCCGTCCCGCTTTTTGGTAGAGAATTGCCCTGCCTGGTTTTCGATTGAATCATCATTGCCGATGATCTTGATTGGCGCGGCGCGCGTATCCGGGACCGTATGGGCGGCCTCTGGCGTCACGCTATGCATCCAAGGATTTTCCATGCTCACGGTGCGCGAGCAAGCACCAGGAACCAAGTTTCCCGCGCGTTGTTCCGAGCGGCATATTCAGCGTGATCAGACCTTCTGCCTTGGGCTCCGCAATCTAGAGGTTAGCTCCAACGAGACGGCGATTCAGTGGTGGGAGCAGCTTAGGCAATATATTTGCTGTCAATCGACAGCCGAGAAAACGGGTATCTGGCCGCCTTCGCATGCACTTGACCATGGTGCTGCGGGAGAATGGCACGAAAGGGCACTCGTCGCGGCACGCGAGCTCGGAATCGAAGAGGAATATACCGTCGCCTATCTGGGTGAGCCTTCCTGGATCACGGACCGGAATCTGCGTTTTTTCGACCAGATGGGTAATCCGATCAATGGACGCGCGCCTTGCCCAAGGGGATGCATGCATAAGAGTCGTCGCAGATGGCCGATTGTTCGGAAGGACTGCAAACATCGAGCGCTCATATTGGAGCTTGTCGCCAGCGAGCAAAAGAGAAAGCTGCACCTTGAAAAATACTGGCAAGAGGCTCGTGCAACAGGCGAGCGGTGCTGCGGCAAGATGAAATCTTGCGGACTACGTTGAGTTTATGGAGGGACATATGGGAGCGTTGCACGATAGGTTCTGTGGCGATGAAAATAAAGGCAGGCTCCTCGAAGCGGTTTGCACTCAGGACTTGGTTGCGAACGATGCCGAGCTTGCGGCGAAGATTGTCGCCGCTGGAGAGTTGCAGGAGCTTGCCGCTGGTGATGTCATCATCAGGCAAGGGGATTGGGATGATGATCTATTCCTCATTCTTGCCGGACAGATGCAGATTATCATAAACGGGCGACCTCAAGCGGTCCGCGAGGCCGGCACACATGTTGGTGAGCTGACTGGTACGTCTCCTGCGAGACCGCGCACGGCGACTGTTTCCGCGATTGGCGAGGCCCTCCTGCTTCGGATCAAGCGTGCCAAAATGGACGAAGTCGCTGAAAATAACGCGAGCTTCCTAAAGCGGATGCTCAACGTGGTGGCAGAACGGCTCGATGAACGAAATCGTGGAATCGGGCAAACAAACGAAATTCCAAGAGTTTTCGTGATTTCGTCATCTGAGAAAATTAAGATCGCCAACGAAATTGCGCGGAATCTGGATTCCAAGGAAATCGCCGTTCAACAGTGGGATAAGGGCACCTTCGGGATTTCAGATTATCCGATAAGCTCATTGATGGACGCGATAGAGGCCGCTGATTTCACAATCGCCGTTGTCGGTGCAGACGACACGCTCACTATGCGAGGGGAGGTGCACAATGTTGCACGCGACAACATCCATCTTGAGTTTGGGATATCTCTGGGCGTGCTTGGAAGAAGGCGATCGATCCTCTTAGTTTGTGCCGATGACGGTGTGCGACTGCCAAGTGACGCTGCGGGGCTGACCACGCTTCGGTACCGGAGTGGTTCGGAAGACGAGATGAAGCGCAGCGTTCGTAATGCCTGCATCGAAGCGAAAGAGCACATCGAGAGGGAAGGCGTGTTCACCGACAGGCGGCCAGGTTGATCGCTGCAAGATCCCGCATCTTAGTTACTCGCCCCATGCCTTGGGAGGTTTGATTTCCACCGACCGGATGTTTGCGGACCGGATGTTTGCCACCTTCTCATCAGCGAGGGATAGTTCCTGCTCGCCTGATTCTCGGGAGGCTGCGCCGTCAATCAGGCGCTTCTGCAACCGGACGATGTCAATGTCCCTCCAGACGACATACGCCATGCGAGCGACACAAAGGGAGATAAAACAGCCCACGGTGCCGGAGATGGACTGCTGCATCCAAAGTGGCCAAATGGCCGCATCATCTTTGCCGATCACCGAAAGTGTGACCAATCCGGCGAGCGTGACGGCGTTGATCCCGATAATCCAACCGTACTCGGTCGTAACTTTGACTATAGACGCCGTGAGGTCTTTCCGCTTCACAGGGTCGAGGCTCTTCCACTCGAGCGCGGGCATCCCGCGGTTCAATCGGACGAACACGGCTGCGACCAT
>CAZWEY010000280.1:0-2385 GCA_964632055.1 uncultured Sphingomonadaceae bacterium | reverse complement strand
TCGACCGTTCCAAGAAGCCCAACTTCTCGATCAAGGCCCGCCAGCTGGCCGAAGAGAAGGAAGCGGTGGAACAGTATGGTTCATCCGATGCCGGCGCTTCGCTCGGCGACATCCTGGGCGCTGCACTGAAGGCCAAGGACTGATCGTCACTCCACTCCCTTCGGGGACAGGCTTCGATTACAAAAAAGCCCGTCCGGTCGCTGACCGGGCGGGCTTTTTGCTGCTTTCGGGATCTGGTTGAGCAGACCCCGCCCATATGGGGCGGCGAAAGCTCAGACCGCGGCGAAGGCCTGTTCGATATCCGCCAGGATGTCATCGACATGCTCGATGCCGATGGACAGGCGCACAAGGTCTTCGGAAACGCCCGCCTTGGCCAGTTCTTCCGGGCTCAACTGGCGGTGCGTGGTGGTGGCCGGGTGGCAGGCGAGCGACTTGGCATCGCCGATATTGACGAGGCGCAGGATCATCTTGAGCGCATCGATGAAACGCCCGCCCGCTTCCTTGCCGCCTGTGATGCCGAAACTGAGAATGCCTGACGCCCTGCCCCCGCACAGCTTCTGCGCCAAGGCATTGTGCTTGCTGTCAGCAAGGCCTGCGTAACGCACCCTGGCAACCTTGGGATGCTTCTGGAGATATTGCGCGACTTTCAGCGCATTCTCGCAATGGCGCTCCATCCTGAGGCCCAGGGTTTCCAGCCCCTGCATCAGCAGGAAGGCGCTATGCGGGGATAGCGCCGCGCCGGTGTTGCGCAGCGGCACGACCCGTGCACGCCCGATATAGGCTGCTGCGCCCAGCGCCTCTGTGTAGACCACGCCATGATAGGACGGATCAGGCTCGTTGAGGATCGCAAAACGATCCTTCTGCGCAGCCCAGTCAAACTTGCCCGAATCGACGATGATACCGCCGATGGTGGTGCCATGACCGCCGATATATTTCGTCAGCGAGTGCACCACGATATCCGCGCCATGTTCGAAAGGTCGGCACAGAAAAGGCGTCGCCACAGTGTTGTCCACGATCACCGGGACGCCATGGCGGTGAGCAATCTCGGCTATGCGCGGGATGTCGACGATATTGCCGGCCGGATTGCCGATGGATTCGAGGAACACCGCCTTGGTGCGTCCATCTATGGCTGCTTCCAGACCTGCAAAATCATCCGCATCGACCAGACGGGTCTCTATGCCCTGTCTGGGGAAAGTATGGACGAACAGATTATATGTGCCGCCATAGAGCTGCGAGATCGAAACGATATTATCGCCAGCGCTGGCTATGGTCTGGATCGCATAAGTGATTGCGGCCATGCCGGACGCGAGCGCCAGCGCCCCGATCCCGCCTTCCATCGCCGCGATGCGCTCCTCCAGCACGGCGGTCGTCGGGTTCATGATGCGGGTATATATGTTCCCCGCCACCTTGAGGTCGAACAGGTCCGCTCCGTGCTGGGTGTCGTTGAAGGTGTAGGAAGTGGTCTGGTAGATCGGCACCGCGGCCGCGTTAGTGGTTGGCTCGGCGGAATATCCGTGATGCAGCGCCAGCGATTCCAGTTTCATGTCGGCTCCTCCTGTTCAAAAACAGGATGACCATGCCTTGTGCAAAGCGTGCGTGCAAAACAAAAGCCCCCCGCAATCGCGGAGGGCTCTTGGTTCGTCAGCGGCAGGAGGCTCGCGCGATCAGATCCCGGCGATCGCCTCGTCGACCAGCGTCTTGTCGGCCTTCGCACCATGCTTGCTGGCAATGAGCGAGCCGGCGGCGGCGGCGGCGGCAGAAGCGGCGCGGGCGCGCAGTTCTTCAACAGCGGCGCGCTCTGCGGCTTCGATCTTGTCCGACGCCATCTTCTCGCGCCGCGCAATGACCTCGGTGGTGTCGGCTTCGGCCTTGGCGATGATCGCGTCTGCTTCGTGGCGCGCATGCTCGATCATCGAGGCAGCGTCCTTTTCGGCATTGGCAATCTTCGCGGCATATCCGGCGCGAAGCGCCTCGGCTTCGGCGCGCAAGCCCTTGGCTTCATCCAGCTGCTTGCGGATTTCAGCGATGCTCGAATCCAGCCCGGAAGTGATCTTGCCGGGCACCTTGAGCCAGACAGCAATAGCCAGCAACGTGGTCATGGATGCGGCAACCCACATGACAGGGGTCAGGCCGAAAGCCATCGGCTCAGCATGGGCGGCGGCATGACCGGCATGCTCGGCCGCGGCATCGGCAAGGATCAGCAGGGGATTAGCCATTGAGCGCCTCCTTCACGGCAGCCTGAGCCGCCTTGGCGTCGACCTCGATGCCTGCAATGCGCGATACGATCGTGCCGGCAGCATCCGCTGCGACCGCCTCGATCTCGCCCAGCGCGCTGTTGCGGGCAGCCGCAATGCGGGCATCAGCCTCGGCCACGCGGGCATCGAT
>CAZWEY010000279.1:0-2400 GCA_964632055.1 uncultured Sphingomonadaceae bacterium | reverse complement strand
CAGCCCGCCTTTTCCAAACAGGCTGGCCAGCCCCTGAAGCCCGCCCATCTTGCGGATCTGCTTCATGGCGCGACCCATCTCCTGATGCATTTTCAGCAGGCGATTGAGATCCTGCACTTCCAGCCCGGCGCCCGCCGCCACGCGCCGCTTGCGCTTGGCGTTGAGCAGATCGGGGTTGGCGCGCTCCTTCGGCGTCATCGAACCGATCAGCGCGTCCATATGGACCAGCACCTTGTCGTTCATGCCCGAGGCTTCCATCGCCGCCTTGGCCTTCTTCATGCCCGGCATCATTCCGGCCAGCATGCCAAGGCCGCCCATCTTGCTCATCTGGCTGAGCTGGCTGCGCAAATCATTGAGGTCGAACTGGCCCTTGGCCATGCGCGCGGCCAGGCGTTCCGCCTCTTCCGCTTGAATCGTTTCCGCCGCCTTTTCGACGATGGAGACGATATCGCCCATGCCGAGAATGCGACCTGCGACGCGCTTGGCGCGGAACGGCTCGATCGCGTCCAGCTTTTCGCCGGTGCCGGCAAATTTGATCGGCTTTCCGGTAACCGCGCGCATGGAAAGTGCGGCGCCGCCGCGCGCATCGCCATCCATGCGGGTGAGCACCACGCCTGTGAGCGGCACTTCGCCCGAAAAGCTCTGCGCCACATTGACCGCATCCTGCCCGGTCAGCGCATCGACCACCAGCAGCACTTCCTGAGGGCGCGAAATCGCGGCAACCGCCTTCATCTCGGCCATCAGGGCTTCGTCGACATGCAGCCTGCCCGCCGTGTCGAGCATCAGCACATCGGCAGCCTGCAACCGGGCGGCCTGGATCGCGCGGGTGGCGATTTCGGTCGGCTGCTGGCCGGCGATGATCGGCAAGGTCATCACATCGACCTGTTCGCCCAGCACCGCGAGCTGTTCCTGGGCCGCCGGGCGATTGACGTCCAAGGACGCCATCATCACCTTCTTGCCGCCCTTGTCCTTCAAAAGCTTGGCGATCTTGGCGGTGCTGGTGGTCTTGCCCGAGCCTTGGAGGCCGACCATCATCACCACAACCGGCGGAACGGCGTTCAGATCAAGGCCGACCGGATCGTCGCTCTCCGCCTCGCCACCCAGAATCTCGACCAGTTCGTCATTGACGATCTTGACGACCTGCTGGCCCGGCGTGACCGATTTGAGGACCGAATGGCCAACCGCCTTTTCGGTGACGGCATCGATGAAGCGACGAACGACCGGCAGCGCCACATCCGCTTCGAGCAGCGCGACGCGAACCTCGCGCATCGCCTCGCGGACATCGCTTTCCTGAAGCGCACCGCGGCCGCGCAGGCGCTCGAAAACGCCGCCAAGCCGGTCTGACAATGAGTCAAACATGAAGACTCCTGTCGAACATTTTCGTCCGCACTCCACCAGGCCGCAATGGCCAAAAACGCAAAATACGCCGGCGGACGAAACCTCGTCGGCCAGCGTGCAATTTTGCACTCAAAAACTGCTGAATGGTGGAGCCTAGCGGGATCGAACCGCTGACCTCCTGCATGCCATGCAGGCGCTCTCCCAGCTGAGCTAAGGCCCCTTGCCATTCATCCGGTTCACCCTGGGGGCGAACCAACCCTGCCTCTCGGCTGGGAGGCCGCCCTCTATAGGCGGCCTGCAAGATTCGCAAGAGTTTTAGTTGTCGTCGTCGCCGTCACCGGAAGGAGCGCCGACGCCCAGATCGTCATCGCCACCCAGATCGACGTCATTGTCGGGCGAATCCGAATCCTCGTCGATGTCCAGATCATCATCGGCCAGATCGGAATCGGCTTCCGCCCCTTCCTTGCCCTTCTCCTCTTCCTCATAGGGAATCGGCTGCTTGGATTTCAGCACAGGCTCAGGCGTCCAGGCTTCCCCGCAATCGATGCAGGTGACCGGATCTTCCTTGCCCAGATCGTAAAAGCGGGTGCCGCATTTCGGGCAGCTGCGCTTGGTGCCCCATTCAGGCTTGACCATGAATTATCCTCGAACTGACCGTCCGGTGCGGGCGGCTGAAAAACATGAAAAGTGATGGTGATGGTGCCCAACCCAAACGGGCGGACATCTGGCATCGGGCGCGCGCCTTGCCATAGCGCGCAGCCGCTGTCAAAAGCCGCGAGCCCAAAGCAACCACATCCTGCAATTCCACAAGCGCGAGCCTGCCATAGTGAACACTGACACACCTTCCGCCGCGCGCCCCCGCCGCTTCTTGTCGGCAGGCCCGCTTGCGGGCACGATCCGCGTTCCGGGCGACAAATCGATCAGCCATCGCGCGCTGATGCTGTCGGCGCTGGCGGTTGGGCAAAGCCGGATCAGCGGCCTGCTGGAAGGCGAAGACGTGCTCTCCACCGCAGCGGCCCTGCGCGCCATGGGCGCGGACGTTGAGCGACTCGACGAGGGCTT
>CAZWEY010000278.1:0-2444 GCA_964632055.1 uncultured Sphingomonadaceae bacterium | reverse complement strand
AGGGGCGCACCGTGGCGCGCGACAGGGCAAAGCGCGGGCCGGGATCGACGGTGACCCTGACACGGTCAATGCGGGACGGGGCATCCAGCGGCGGGATCGTGGCCACTTCGCGCCCATCGGCATAGACATGGATGACCGCCGAATAATGACCCCGGGCGTAGAGCGCATTCAAAAGCGCCGCATATTCAGCCCGACCATCCGAGAGGATATCCTGCGCCTCGTTCTGGCCGTCGCGCTCGGCGGCAAGCAGGATCGAGGCGGATTGCAGCGCACGTGTCAGGGCCGCATCTTCGGTTGCGACCTGAAATTCAACCGCGTCGAGCGCCTGCACGGCGGGGGCTGCCAAAGCCAGCGCAAAGGCACAAATCCGACCCATTACACGGATCGTTGCGGCAGCCATCATTTACCCCCGGAGACATGGAGGCGCAGTATCGCAAGGCTTCGGGGGATGCGCAATGACACCCGTCAGGATTGTGATCCATGGTGGCGAACTGCTGCCGCCTGACCAAAGGTTTGGGGGCATATGGCGGTGCTTGTGTCGGTGGGCCACGCGGCGCTAGATTTGGCGTCTGACCTTTCGCATCAGGATGCCAGATGACCTATCACGCCGCGCCCAACCGTTATGACCGCATGATCTACAATCGCTGCGGCCGTTCGGGGTTGAAACTGCCCGCCATCAGCCTTGGCCTGTGGCACAATTTCGGCCATGACACCCCCCATGACACCAAACGCGCGATCTGCCGCACGGCCTTTGACCACGGGATTACCCATTTCGATCTGGCCAACAATTATGGCCCGCCGCCCGGCAGCGCCGAAGAGGCGTTTGGCGATCTGCTGAAAACCGATTTCCGGCCGTATAGAGACGAACTGATCATCTCGTCAAAGGCGGGCTATGACATGTGGGCCGGCCCCTATGGCGAATGGGGCAGCCGGAAATACATCATCGCCTCATGTGACCAGTCGCTGAAGCGGATGGGGCTCGACTATGTGGATATCTTCTATTCGCACCGCTTTGACCCCGAAACGCCGCTGGAAGAAACCATGATGGCGCTGGACCACATCGTGCGGTCGGGGCGGGCGCTTTATGTGGGGATTTCCAGCTATAACAGCCAGCGCACGCGCGAGGCGGCGGCGATCCTGCGCGACCTTGGCACGCCGATGCTGATCCATCAGCCCAGCTATTCCATCCTGAACCGCTGGGTGGAACGCGATGGGCTGAAAGACACGCTGGACGATCTGGGCGTAGGGTCGATTGCCTTTGTGCCTTTGGCGCAAGGGATTTTGACCAAGAAATACCTGAACGGCATTCCGGAAGGCAGCCGTGCAGCACAGGGCAAGTCGCTTGATCCCGCCACGATTACCCCGCGCGCGATTGCATCGGTGCAGGCGCTGAACGCGATTGCCGAGGCGCGGGGTCAGACGTTGGCGCAGATGGCGCTGGCCTGGGTTCTGCGCGACGGGCGGATCACCAGCGCGCTGATCGGGGCATCCAAGCCCGAGCAGGTGGTGGATTGCGTGGGCGCCGTGGCCAACACCAGCTTTACTGCTGATGAGCTGGCGCGGATTGACGCGATTGCCGAAGAGCCGGATCTGAACCTTTGGGCGCGGTCAAGCGAGGGGGTCTGATCGGGGCCGGTAGGTGGGGTTGAACCCCACCCTACCGCTTGACGCTGGCGGTCACATAATTCACCGACAGGTCGCGGTCCGACAGGCCCCAACGCCATGAGACGGGGTTGAATACCATCCCCCGTTTATCCACCGGATCAAGACCCGCCTGACGGATCAGGGCATAAAGCTCGTCCGGGGTGATGAACTTGGCCCAGTCATGTGTGCCTTTGGGCAGCCAGCGCATCACCCATTCCGCCCCGATGATCGCCATCAGAAAGGACTTTGGATTGCGGTTCAGGGTGGAACAGATCATCAGCCCGCCGGGTTTCAGAAGCTGCTGGCAGGCCGTCAGATATGCCAAGGGGTCGGCGACGTGTTCGACAACTTCCATGTTCAGCACCACGTCAAACTGCTCGCCCGCAGCTGCCATATCCTCGGCAGTGGTCACGCGGTAGTCGATGGTCAGGCCCGACTGTTCGGCATGGATCTGGGCCACTGGAATGTTGCGCGGCGCGGCATCGGCGCCGACAACCGTGGCACCCAGTCGCGCCATGGGTTCGGACAAAAGCCCACCCCCGCAGCCGATGTCCAGAATCCGCAGGCCCGCAAAGGGGGCAGGACCGGCGAGGTTGCGATCAAACTCGGCCGCGATCTGGTTGGTGATGTAATCCAGACGGCAGGGGTTCATCAGATGCAGCGGCTTGAACTTGCAGTTCGGGTCCCACCATAAGGCGGCCATGGCTTCGAGTTTGGCCACTTAGGCGGGTTAGATGGTGGTGGTAATGCGGAACTCCTTGCACATGGCCGCGATGCGGCGCAGTCTTTGGGCACTATAT
>CAZWEY010000277.1:0-2446 GCA_964632055.1 uncultured Sphingomonadaceae bacterium | reverse complement strand
CGAGCTGCTGTGTGAGGCGCTCGGGGTCAGTGCGGAGCCAGGGGCTCCTCGGGTCGCCTGATCTTGATACAGCCATTGCTTGATGCGCACTTTGACGCAGATCAATCGGCGGCACTTTACCGGGTAAAGTTTGATTTTTAATATTTTTCCTGTCGCCAGTAGCCAGATTCGACCTTGTGGATAACTTTTGTTATTATGGGACCCGATTCGGAAGCGGCTTAGTGGAGACCAAGTTCCTCTAGCCGCTATTTGGGGGCGGCTTATGGGTGTCGAGGATTTCGGAAGCCTATTGGCACATCAAGAAAGTGTGGGCGCGAGCCTAGCGGCTGCGCGTCTTTCGAAAGGCATGTCAATTCAGGATGTTGCCGAGACGAGCAAGGTTTCATCTCGCTTCCTTACGGCGCTAGAGGAAGATGATTTCTCTGTTTTCCTAAGCCGGGTCTATGTCTTGGGTTTTGCAAAAGCCTATGCACGAGTTGTCGGGTTAGACGTGGATCAGGTCTTGTCCAATCTGCGCCAGCAGCTTGATTGATGACCGTTATAGAGATTTGAGAAACTTAAGCTTCTTCTCCAACCCCTCTCAGCCTGAATACAATCGCCTTCAAAGGCTGCTGCTTTTCTGCTTTCTCGATGCATGCCTTAAACGGATTTGATATAAACGGATCATAAACGGATTTTCGAAGGCGCTTTTAAGCGCTGAAATAAAATACGTTTCTCCAGCCCCGTCACTTGCCAAGGTTGGGGTCGAGGGTTCGAATCCCTTCGCCCGCTCCAGTTTGCTTCTGCCTGGTGCCGCAGCCCATTGATGCGGTTTTTTCCGCGCCACGCCCGCGCGCAGTCAGATGTTGGTTTCCGGCCGAAACAATGCCATCAACCGCGTATGTTCCAGCGCGATTCAGGTGCCCTCAGGATCGAGAATGCGGGTTTTCTCGCAATCGTCCTTTTCATCACTTTCGCCTTTGCCTGGCTGGTTGCGCCGTTTTTCGGTGCGATCCTGTGGGGGCTGGTGGCGGGCATCCTGTTCATGCCGCTCAATCATCGGCTGACTGCCCGGCTCGGCGGACGGCCCAACCTGGCCGCCGGGCTGACCCTGGCCCTGATCATGCTGCTGATCATCCTGCCTGGCATTTTGCTAGGGATCAGCCTGATTCAGGAGGCGGCGACGCTGTATGAACGGCTGGAAACCGGCCAGATCGACATCGCCCGGGCGATCAACGATTTCCGCGCGATCCTGCCCGACCGGGTGGACCGCTGGATCGGCGCATCGCAATGGGGCGAACTGGCCACGGCGCGCAGCCTGCCAGACTCGGTCGTCGCTACCGGCTTGCAGAATATCGCGTCGCGCGCGCTGATCTTCGGGCAGGGAGCGCTGCGCTTCATCGCGGCGCTCGGCCTCATGCTCTATCTCACTTTCTTCCTGCTGCGCGACGGGGATGTGATTGGCCAGAAGGTGAAGGAAGCGGTGCCGCTGGCCCCGGAACTGAGCGATGCGCTGGCGGAACGCTTCATCATCGTGGTGCGCGCCACGATCAAGGGGTCCGTGGTTGTCGCCGTGCTGCAGGGGCTTGTCGGCGGAGTGACCTTCTGGCTGCTGGGCATCGAAGGCGCGCTCCTGTGGGGCCTTCTGATGGGCCTGTTTTCACTGGTTCCGGCGGTCGGGACGGGGATCGTGTGGCTTCCGGTTGCGCTTTACCTGCTGGCGACCGGGGCGATCTGGGAGGGCGTGGCGCTGATCCTGACGGGGTTCTTCGTGATCGGCCTGATCGACAATCTGCTGCGCCCGGTACTGGTCGGGCATGAAACCCGCATGCCCGATTTCGTGGTGCTGATCGCGACGATTGCCGGGCTGGAGACCATGGGGCTCAACGGCTTCATCGTCGGCCCGATGATCGCGGCCCTGTTTATCACCGTGTGGCAGATCGTGACCGAATTCAGGAACGGCGCAGAACGCTGACAGTGTGGCGTGGATTGCCGCCAAACCGGTTGCGGCCCGCGCGCGCTTGCGGCATGGGCAGCCGATAGAAACTCTCTCGCGCGGAATGCAGGATTTATGGCCAAGATAAAGGATCTGGACGGCAGGCTGGTGGTGCTGGTGGGCGGCAGCGGCTTTCTTGGTGCAAGGCTGGCGGCCGCTTTGCTCAAGGCGGGCGAACTCTCGGTCGGGGGTGGACCTGCCCGAAGCATTGGTCGGCTTGTGCTCACAGACTTCAATGAGCCACCGGTGGCTCTCCAGGCCGATTCAAGGGTTCACTTTCTAAAAGGGTCGCTTGAAAGCGTGCTGCGAGATGGCCTGCCGGGCCCTGAGGTGGATCTGGTGTTTCATCTGGCTGCAGCAGTGAGCGCGGAGTGCGAGGCCAACTTCGACCTGGGCATGTCGAGCAATCTGCAGGCCACGATCGACCTTCTCCAGGCCTGTCGCGCCTCGGGACGATCGCCCACGGTGGTG
>CAZWEY010000276.1:0-2460 GCA_964632055.1 uncultured Sphingomonadaceae bacterium | reverse complement strand
TGCGCGCAATCGCCGCGCACAAAGGACTGGCCCTGGAGTGCGAGATCGGCCCCGCCCTGCCCAGACAGATCGTGAGTGACCGGCTGCGTCTGCAACAGATCCTCGCCAATCTGCTGGGCAATGCGGTCAAATTTACCGAACATGGCGCGATTCATCTTGTTGCCCGGCGCGACGGGCCGGCGCATCAGCCGTCGCTGTGGATCGCGGTGATTGACAGCGGCATCGGCATTCCGCCGGAACGCCAGGCCGCCATCTTCGAGGATTTCGTGCAGGCGGAGTGCTCCACTCATCGCCGCGTTGGCGGCACCGGGCTGGGCCTCGCGATCAGCCGCAGGCTGGCACATCTGATGCACGGTCAGCTTGAGCTGCAGAGCACGCCGGGGCAAGGCTCGTGCTTCCATCTCACCCTGCCCCTGAAGCTCCCGGAATCCCCTGCCCCGTTTACAGCCCCGCCCGGTCCGTCATTGCCCGCCACGCGCAAGGCCCGCATTCTGGTTGCCGAAGACCATGACATCAACCAGTTGCTCATCACCCGGCTGATCCGTCATCTGGGTCACGAAGTCACGCTGGCCCCGGACGAAGCCGCAGCGCTGCGCATGGTCAGCGCATCCCACGATACCCCCCGTGCATTCGACCTCGTGCTGATGGACCTGCGCATGCCGGAAATTGACGGGCTGGAAGCGGCCCGTGCAATCCGCAGCATGGGCATTTCCGCAGCGCAACTTCCGATCATCGCCCTGTCGGCCAATGCCTTTCCGACGGATCGCAAAAATTGCCTGAAGGCAGGGATGCAGGACCATGTACCCAAACCGGTGGAGGCAGACCGGCATGCCCGGGCAATCGCATGCCACTTGCCGGGGCACGCTGATCGGGCCGCTCCGCGGCCCGATGGCGATGATGCGCACAGCCGCTTGCGCGGCAAATACCTTGCAATGCGGGAAGAAACACTCGCCGCGCTGGCGGCATGGCTCAGTGACCAGGAACCGCTGTCACAAGTCGAACACACGCAGCTTGTTCGCCAGTTACACAAGCTGGCCGGTTCAGCCGCGCTGTTTGGTGATGCCGCGTTGGGCATTCAGGCCGCCGCATTGGAAGACGGCCTGCGTGTAGCAGGCGACAACGTGCAACTGCGCGCAATGGCAATTGCCATGGCAGGGCACATTCGCCACGCGGCGTGAGTTGCCGCCCCGGCAAGATTGCCCGACAAAAGGGTTTTCCTACAGCCGGACGGTCGATTACTTGGTGCGGCGACTCTTTGCACAAGGGACGCATCCCATGGCCATTCTCGAAGCACTTATCGGCCCCCTCACCGCCATCATTGACAAGGTCATCCCGGACAAGGACGCACGGGAAAAGGCCAAGTTCGAACTCATCAAACTGCAGGGCACGCAGGAGATGGAGATGATCGAGGCGCGACTTTCGGCCATCGTGGCCGAGGCGAACTCCACCGATCCCTGGACCAGCCGGGCGCGCGCCAGCTTTCTCTATGTGATGTATGCGATGAGCCTGTGGGCAATTCCGATGGGGCTGATCGCGGCGGCGGAACCGCAGATGGCGCAGTCCATTGCCAGCGGCATGAACTCCTATCCGGGCGGCCTGCCCGAACCGCTCTACGCGCTCTTCGGCACCGGCTATCTGGGCTATACGGTGGCGCGGCAATGGGGCAAGGTGAAGGGTGTGGAGCGATAGGTCATCGGCTGCTTTGCCCTCGCCCGCGCATCGCGCTATGGCGCGCTGCAAGGAGAGTATGGCACTCATGTCCAGCAACACGATCTATGTCCTGAACGGGCCCAATCTCAACCTGCTCGGCCTGCGTGAACCCGAGATATACGGTTCTGCCACGCTGGATGATATCGCCGGGCTGCTGGAAGACCGCGCGCAGGAACTGGGGCTCGAAATCGACATGCGCCAGTCCAATCATGAAGGCCATCTGGTGGACTGGATGCACGAAGCGCAGGCCGAAGGGGCGAAGGCCATCCTCATCAATCCGGGCGCTTACACTCATACCTCGATCGCTCTGCTTGACGCGGCGCGAGCGATCCGCACCCCGGTGATCGAAGTGCATCTGTCCGATCCGATGCAGCGTGAGGCGTTCCGCCACATCAGCTACATCGGCATGGCCGCGCGCCAGACCGTGGCCGGGCAAGGCCCGCAAAGCTATCTCATCGCGCTGGAGGCAGCCGCGCGGCTCTGAAACCGGGCGGGCAACGCAACGTGACGGTGCATTAGCGGCAAAGTGACCCTTGCCAGCCCCGCTCGCCCAACGCATAGCGGATTGGAATTGTCATCATGCAAGAGGGACGCATGGCCGAAACCAAGGCTGGAGCCAGCCGCAACAGCGCTATAAATATTGACAGCGAACTGGTGCGCGAACTGGCCGAACTTCTGATCGAAACGGGGCTTACCGAAATCGAGGTCGAAGACGGGGACCGCAAGGTCAAGCTGTCGCGCGCCGCTTCC
>CAZWEY010000275.1:0-2476 GCA_964632055.1 uncultured Sphingomonadaceae bacterium | reverse complement strand
CTGGCGTTCCTTGCAGCAGCATATGCCTCCGCCTTTGCCGCTGCCCATGCCCCGGTATGTTGCTGCACCTGCGTTCTGGCCGGAATCTGACAGGCTGGAAGATTGGGGCCTGCTTCCTGAAAAACCCGACTGGGCGATCGGCTTTGGCGAGGAATGGACACCGGGAGAGGCAGGCGCAAAGGCGCGGCTCTCGGCATTTGCCGCACAGGCCGCGCACTATGAACAGCACCGCAACCTGCCCTCGCGCGAGGGCAGCTCGCGGCTTTCCCCGCATCTGCATTTCGGCGAGATATCGCCTGCGGCAATATGGCATGGGGTGGCGGGTGCGGGCGGTTCCGTCGATTGCTTTCTGGGCGAGCTGGGCTGGCGCGATTATGCGCAGAATGTCATCCTGCAACTGCCCGATTACGGGACCTCTCCGGCCAAAGAGCTATTCGACACCTTCCCATGGCGCACAGGCCCGGAGGCAGAGGCGGACCTTAAGGCATGGCAACAAGGCCGCACAGGCTATCCCATCGTCGATGCCGGTATGCGCCAGCTCTGGACGACAGGCTGGATGCACAACCGGGTGCGGATGATCGCGGCGTCCTTTCTCATCAAGCATCTGCTGATCGACTGGCGCGAAGGCGAGCGCTGGTTCTGGGATACGCTGGTCGATGCCGATTACGCCTCGAATGCGGTCAACTGGCAATGGTCGGCGGGCAGCGGGGTCGATGCGAACATGTTCGTGCGGATCATGGCGCCTTTGTCGCAAAGCGCCAAATTCGATGCATCAGCCTATATCAGGCAATGGGTGCCCGAACTGGCCCGCCTGGGAGAGGCCGACATTCATGATCCGCCTGACCATCTGCGCCCGCGCTTTTATCCTGCGCGCATTATTGGCCACAGTGCGGCGCGCGAGCGGGCGCTTGCCGCATGGCACATGGCGAAGGGCGCTCAACCCGCGGTATAGCGCAGCAGCATATTGTCATGCACGATCGGGCTGAGCAGCTGATCGAAAGAACAGCCTGCAAGGTTGTTTTCCCACCACACGACAGTGCTTTGCAGGGCGCCGAGGCCGGGCAGTGTCAGCCAGCACACCGTGCCTGGATGAAGACGGCTGACCGATGTGGCGCAGAAACCGGAAAGCGAGAGGTCCTGCACTACGGTATGAAAGCCGCGCGCGCCGGATGGGCGCAATTGCGCAGGAATCGAAATCTGTGTGCGCGGCGCGCAGCGGTCCTCTTGTGCCGCGGTGAAATAACGCTCGGCAAAGTCGGTGGTCATGGCCCGGTTCCCATCCTGGCGCGGTGTAACATGCGGTTTCGCGACAATTCAGTCGCGTGCGCATGGCAATGATCGCCCCTGCCGCTTAACGAAGCATGGAAAAAAAGGGTTAACCAGCTGTAAAGCAGGCGTTCTAGCCAACCCTTTCGCGGCGGATGCCGGCGAAGTCTTCGCAGGCCAAAGCAACGATATGTTGGGCCACGGTTTCAGGCAGTTTCACACTTGCCGGGTCTTCGCCGGGATAGGCGCGGGCGCGCATCTGGGTGCGGGTTGCACCCGGATCGAGGATCGCGACACGGATCGCGGTGATCTTCTCCACTTCCTGCCCATAGGAGGCGAGCAGGTTTTCCAGTGCGGCCTTGGTCGCACCATAAGCGCCCCAATAGGCACGCGGCGTGCTGCCCACGCTGCTGGTCAGGCCGACCAAAGTGGCGTGTCCGCTTTTCCTCAGCAAAGGGTCGAAGCTGGCGATCAGCGCCTGATTGGCAAGCAGATTGATGGTGATCGCCCGGTTGAAGGCGGCAGGCTCGATCTGGTTGACAGGGGTCAGGGTCGGCAGGATCGCGGCATTGAGCACCAGAATGTCGAGCGCGGGCCAACGTCCGGCAATGGCAGCGGCCAGCCGGGCAATGGCATCGGGTTCGGCGAGGTCCATCGGCGCGATGCTGGCCTGTCCGCCGGCCTGATGAATTGCTTCTTCGACCTGTTCCAGATCGCGGGCGTTGCGCGCCGTCAGGATGACATGAGCGCCGGCCGCGGCCAGCGCCTGCGCGGTTGCAGCGCCAATGCCCCGGCTTGCGCCTGTGACAAGCGCAAGCTGGCCTGCAAGCGGCTTATTGCCGGCAGGATCAGCCATCAGCCGGCCTTTTCGACCGGAAAGACGAGCTGTTGTGCGGCAGCGTCCTTTTCAGCCATGTCGGTCAGCCGGGTGGGGTAATCGCCGGTGAAGCAGGCGTCGCAATGCTGCGGGCAGGCCTTGTTGCGGCCGGTTTCGCCCACTGCGCGATAAAGCCCGTCGATCGAGACGAAGGCGAGACTGTCGGCATGGATGAACTTCGCCATGTCGTCGACATCCATCTGCGAGGCGAGCAGTTTCGAGCGTTCGGGCGTGTCGACGCCGTAGAAGCAGCTATGCGCTGTGGGCGGGCTGGCAATGCGCATATGCACTTCGGCGGCCCCGGCATCGCGCATCATCTGCACGATCTTCATC
>CAZWEY010000274.1:0-2500 GCA_964632055.1 uncultured Sphingomonadaceae bacterium | reverse complement strand
AATTTCTGGTTCCTCGGACGCGTCTTTGATCGGGTGCGGTCATGACTGCGGTTCCCCATGTGGCAATCGAACTCGCCAAGCGCTTTGAGGGCTTTTGCCGTGTGCCCAGAAATGATCCTGGACGGGCCTATCCGTACATTTGCCCGGCCGGGTTTTGGACGATTGGGTATGGCCACCTGTGTGACCAATCGCATCCACCAATAACTACGGTTGAGGGCGAAGCCTACCTGGCGCAGGACATGCAAGTCGCTCTGAAAGCAACCCTACGTTATTGCCCTGTGTTGGCCACGGAGCCGGCTGGTCGTTTGGGCGCAATCGTCGACTTCACGTTTAATCTGGGAGCCGGCCGGCTGCAAACTTCTACTCTTAGACGTCGCATCAATCAGCGGGACTGGGTTGGCGTGGCCTTCGAACTGAGGCGGTGGGTGTACGGTGGTGGGAGGGTGCTGCCGGGGCTCGTCGTGCGTAGGGAGGCTGAATGCAGTTTGATTGAACCGACGTAGGTTATGGCGGCTCTCGGCCATTAGCTGACGGTCACAGCACTTGCCGATAGCAGTAGCTCGTGGAGCAGATCGGCCAGAAGCAGAAAGTCATTAGCGCAAGAGCATGGACCAGTTCGTCGCTGATTACCGGAATCAGGGCTGGCGGCTACTCTGAACGCAAGGCCGTTGATTCCCGCTCAACGATGCGAAAACCGATGTCGTTAATCTTCTGAGGGACTTCTTTCCCGGCGCAGCGGCTCAGGATTAGTTCGGCTGCCATGCGGCCAATTCCCGCACCGTCCACATGCACTGTCGTGAGTGACGGCACCAAGTGGGCCGCAAAGTCGGCATCGCCGAAACCGCACAGTGCCAAGTCCTGCGGAACCCGCAAGCCACGCGCAAGCGCCTCGACCAGCACACCCTGGGCAAGTCCGTCTGAACTGCAGAAGATGGCCTCGATGCCCGGCTCTTTTTCCAGGATTTCGCTCAGCGCCCGTCGCCCGCTTGCCAGGTTGCTAGGGGCGGGAATCGTCACCGTGGGAACGTCGTGACCAAAAGTGGCCATGAATCCTTGGCGTCGCTGTTGGGCTCGCTCGTCATCACCCGTGGCTAAGGCCACATTCTTCCACCCGCGCGACAGGAAAAAACCAGCCACCGCATTGCCCACCTTGATGTGCGAAAAGCCAACAATCATGTCAATTGGATGCTCGCTAAGGTCCCAGGTCTCCACAACTGGAACACCAAGATTTTTCAGGAGTTCGCGAGCCTTGGGCGAGTGCACCTGACCGGCAACAACTACGCCGTCTGGTCTACGCCCCATCAAACTTGAAATTAGCTTTTCCTCGCGCGCATGGTCATAACCGGTCTGCCCAAGGATAAGTTGATATCCGCTCGTATCCAACGTTTCCGTCATGACCCGTACTGTGGGCAGGAACTGCGGCACGGAAATGATCGGAACTAAACCGACTACAGTCATGCTGCGACGCGACTTCAAGCCACCCGCTAGCATGTTGGGTATGTAGCCAGTAGCGATGACCGCTTGCTTGACCTTTTCGATTGCCGGTTTGGATACCTTCTCGGGTGTGCGCAAAGCACGCGAGGCACTACTGCCTCAACGAGCATTCCGCACGAGCCGTACCGGCAGTCGGTCATCGCGGTGAGATGGAGTTCGTGAATGAGATCGGTGAGGTTGAGGTCAGCAACTCACATAGGTTTCTTATCCCGCCGAATGGCATGCCGTGCAAGTCGCTCGTAGAGCGGGAGTTCAATCTTCGTTTCGACTTCACCTTGTCCACAGACCAGGCGGCTGAACTTAGGCTCCGATTGTCGGCTTGGCCGTTTCGCTCAAGCTGGCCGGCAGCGTGGCCCACGACGGCACCTATGTAGAGCAGTGCTCCGCGTACGCAGAGTGCTGATCGTCAAGCGATGGGGCAGCCAGACGTCACCCTGGGGCTGTAAGGTGCGCGGGCAGAGCGTGGGGTGCAGGCTAGCTGCGCGAAGGAATATTGCTGGGAAAGGGCTGCGAACGCAGACTGGAGTTCGGCCCAGCGTAGGCCGACTTCAAAAGGAGATCAGCATGAAGCTGACGGATCAAGAGTTGCGCAAGCTGCGCGACGCATACAACGTACAGAAGAAAACGCAACGGCGCCGGAAACCAGATCGGAACGGCCACCGAATCCAGGTCACGATGACCTTCGAGGAGTGGCTGCAGGTCTGGACGGAGAGCGGCAAGCTGCACTTGCGAGGGAATGGGCGCGGAAAGTTCTGCATGTCGCGCAAGAACGACCTGGGCGACTACGCGGTGGGGAACGTGGAGATCAAGGCCTGTGAGGAGAACAGCCGGGAGGCCAAGCTGGGGCGACAACCTTCAACTTGCACTCGAGACAGGATGAGCGCGAGCCGAGCTGGAGTGTCAAAAACCCAAGCTCACAAAGAAAGCATCTCGGAAGGGCACCTTGCGTTGCCGATAGTCAGGTGCCCGCACTGCTCTAAGCCCGGCAGGCAAGGAGGCGCAATGC
>CAZWEY010000273.1:0-2509 GCA_964632055.1 uncultured Sphingomonadaceae bacterium | reverse complement strand
CGCCAGCGCGCGCGGCCACAACGCCAGGCCCGCAAAGGCGAGCAGGCCGGTTCCCGTGCCGATATCGGCCAGATTGCGCAAGACAATTCCGCTCGAATGCATCGCATCGAGCATGGCGAGGCAGCCCGCGGTGGTTTCGTGCTGCCCGGTGCCGAAAGCCTGGCTGGCGGGGATGGCGAAATCCACGGTTCCAGTCTCTGAGCAGGCCGGATATTCCGGCGTGCGCACATGAAACCGCCCGGCGCGGATCGGCTCCACGCCCTGCTGGCTCAGCGTCACCCAGTCGCAATCGGGCAGCTGCTCTGCCTTCATGCGAGGAGGGTTGTCCCCGAACAAAGCAGCGATGGCGGTTCTGTCGGCGCGGGTCGGCTTGCGGCTCAGCCAGGCTTCGAGCACCCATTCCTCGGGCCTGTCCTCGGCGATTTCGCAGCCTGAAAGCACGATCCCTTCATCCCAGTCCAGCACATCCTCATGCGCGACGAGCGCGGCCTGCACCATTTCTCGCGCACCAAGGGCGCTGATTTTCCATGATTGGCTCATGGATATGGACCCTAGCGTGCCTTTGCGCGGTGAGAAACACCCAAGCGACGGCTTGCCTCCAGACGCGATTTGATTATGGGGGACCGTCACGCTGCGCGTGTTGCGCGGTTCAACCAGGAATTTCAGGAAGGCGAGAATGGCCAATCGTCCGCTATCACCGCATCTTCAGATCTGGCGCTGGGGTCCGGCAATGTTTGTGTCGATCCTTCACCGCGTCACCGGCAACGGTCTTGCCGTTGTCGGTCTTGCCACGCTCTTGTGCTGGCTTTCGGCGCTGGCCAGTGGGCCGGACGCTTATGCGCAGTTTCAGCAATACGCCAATTCCTGGGTCGGCCTTGTCATCCTTGTCGGCCTGACCTGGTCCTTCTTCACGCATATGATGTCGGGCCTTCGTCACTTCGTGCTGGATATCGGCGCGGGCTACGAACTGGACATCAACAAGGTGTGGTCGGTGCTTTCGCCGGTCATCGCCATTGCGCTCACCGCGGCTTTCTGGGCTGCGATCAAGCTTTCCTGAGGGGCATCGCTCATGGGTAACGGAACTTCCATCGGCCGCGTGCGCGGGCTGGGCTCGGCGCATAATGGCGCGCATCACTGGCTGGTCGCACGCTATACGGCCATCGGCAATTTGCTGCTCGGCATCTGGTTCATCGCCTCGCTGATCCTGCTGCCCGATCTCGATTACGGCACCGTCAGCGCGTGGATTGCCCGCCCGCTCCCGGCAACCGCGATGGCGCTCCTCATCGTCAGCACCTTCTGGCACGCGCGCCTCGGCATGCAGGTGGTGGTCGAGGATTATATCCACGAAGAAGGCAGCAAGTTTGCCGCGCTCGTCGCCCTGAACCTCGCCGCCATCGCTGGCGCTGTGTTCGGCCTGTTCTGCATCCTTCGTCTTGCGCTCGGAGGCGCTGCGTAATGCCAAATACTTCCAGCACTCCCGCCTACAAGATCATCGACCACACTTACGACACCGTTGTCGTCGGCGCCGGCGGCTCGGGCCTTCGCGCCACGATGGGTTCGGCCGAAGCCGGCCTCAAGACCGCCTGCATCACCAAGGTGTTTCCGACACGCTCGCACACCGTCGCGGCGCAGGGCGGCATCGCGGCCTCGCTCGGCAACAACACGCCGGACCACTGGACCTGGCACATGTACGACACCGTCAAGGGGTCGGACTGGCTGGGTGACCAGGACGCCATCGAATACATGGTGCGCGAAGCGCCGCAGGCCGTATATGAGCTGGAGCACGCGGGCGTGCCGTTCAGCCGCAATTCCGACGGCACGATCTACCAGCGCCCCTTCGGCGGCCACATGCAGAACATGGGCGACGGCCCGCCGGTACAGCGCACCTGCGCCGCGGCTGACCGCACCGGCCACGCCATGCTGCACGCGCTTTATCAGCAGTCGCTGAAATATGACGCGGACTTCTTCATCGAATATTTCGCCATCGACCTCATCATGGACGGCGGAAAATGCGTCGGCGTGATTGCCATCTGCATGGATGACGGTTCGATCCACCGTTTCCGCAGCCATGCGGTCGTGCTGGCGACGGGCGGCTATGGCCGCTGCTACTTCACCGCGACTTCGGCTCATACCTGCACCGGCGACGGCGGCGGCATGGTGCTGCGCGCGGGTCTGCCGTTGCAAGACATGGAATTCGTCCAGTTCCACCCGACCGGCATCTATGGCGCGGGCGTGCTCATCACCGAAGGCGCGCGCGGCGAGGGCGGATATCTCACCAATTCGGAAGGTGAGCGTTTCATGGAACGCTATGCCCCGTCGGCGAAGGATCTTGCTTCGCGCGACGTCGTATCGCGTTCCATGGCGATGGAAATCCGCGAAGGGCGCGGCGTTGGTCCGCACAAGGACCACATCTTCCTGCACCTCGATCACATCGATCCCAAGGTTCTGGCCGAACGCCTGCCGGGCATCACCGAAAGCGGCAAGATCTTCGCGGGCGTCGATCTCACCT
>CAZWEY010000272.1:0-2524 GCA_964632055.1 uncultured Sphingomonadaceae bacterium | reverse complement strand
ACTGGACCGTATAACCCAGTAAAAACCCTGATTATGCAGTCCACTCGCAGGCTTCCCAAAACCCGCAGCGTCATCCGCGTCGATGCGATCGTTGAACGGTGCCGGGGCAAGGCCGTGCTCAATATCGGCATGGGCGGCTGGGTGGAAAGCCAGGACAAGGGTGACCGCTTCCTGACACAGGCAGCCTTGATGGATTCGGTCCATTACCGCATCGCCCAGGTCGCCTCGCGGCTTGTCGGCACGGATATATTGCCCGAATCGATCGAGAAGATGCAGCAGCTCATCGCGGGCGACTATGTCTGCGCCGATCTGACCTCAGCCGATTTCGCCGCGCATTTCAGCGAGAAGTTCGACCTGGTCGTCTTTGCCGAGGTGATCGAGCATCTCGACGATTTTCGCGCCGCATTGGCCAATATCCGTACGGTGCTGAAGCCCGGCGGGATGATGGTGCTGACCAGCGCCAACGCCTATTCGGCCGATCGCATTGCCAAGATGCTGTTCCATTACGAGGCCAATCACGAAGAACATACCGCCTATTTCAGCTATCTCACCATCCGCCGCCTGCTCGCCATGAACGGCTTTGCCATCCGCCATTTCGACTTTCACACCGAACGTCCGTTCCGCAACTGCAGGCGCCGGCGCTTCGCGCTTTATTATGCCATGCGGGCTATCACGCGGGTGCTGCCGCAATTTTCCGAAGGCATCTTCGTGGTGGCGGAACCGGTCTGAAGCGCCTCTCAGCGGGGCGGATTGGCTTCCACCGCAGGCAAGATCTCTTCGATCAGAAGGCGCGTCTGGGCGAGCAGATCGTCCGCCCCGTCTGCAATCGGCAGGGCGACGAATTTCTCGATACCCTGAGCCATGAAGGCGCGCAGCACACCGATGACGTGCTCGACCGAACCGACCGCAAAGCTCGCCAGCCGTGCCTCGGCCTCCTCCGGTTTCATCCGCGCGCCAAAGCGTTTGCGAGCGGCGAGCACCGCGGGATCATCCTCGTGGCCGATCCGCAAGGGCAGCGTCACGCCATAGTGATCGGGGTCGATATGGCGGCCTGTTTCCAGCAAGGCGGCCTTGATCCGCCTGACGATATCGCCCGCGCCTTCAGGCGTGTTCAGCCCGCCGATCCAGCCATCGCCCAGCCTTGCCGTGCGCTGCACCGCCGCCTGCGAATCACCGCCGATCCAATATGGCAAAGGGCCGGACGGGCGCGGCTGCATCGCGGGGCCGCAATAGCGGTAGAACTCTCCAGCAAATGCCACCTCGTCCTGTTCCAGCAGCATGCGCACCAGCGCGATGGCCTCGTCCGACTGCTTCCCGCGCAAGGCAGGGTCGCGGCCTGTCGCCGCCCATATCGGATCAACCACATTGCCCACGCCGAAGGACGGCAGCATCCGGCCCTTGGAGATAAAGTCGATCGCCGCGATCTGCTTGGCCAGCAGCACCGGATCGCGCAAGGCAATGACGACGATATTGGTGCCAAGCCGCATTCGCTTTGTCCGGGCGGCGATGGCAGCGAGCATCGCCAGCGGCTCCGCGCTCGGGCCGATCATCTGGTCGGACGCCCAGACCGAATCGATGCCGCCATCCTCGCACAGGTCGATCCAGCGCCAGAAGGCGTCGATGGGTTGTGGCGGCGCGAGGCCTGTGCCGATGCCGATGCGGATGCTCATGCGGTGCGCGGCTTGAACTTGAGGTGGTTGAACACCACGAAATGACCGATGCCGGGGGCTTTAGCGCCATCGAACACCGTCTCGCGGAAATATTCGAAGGCACCGCCCAGTTCGCGGTCAATCTCCTGTGGAGTGAGATCCAGCCGCATGATCAATGGCAAGCCATGCGCTTGGCTGGCGGCATTGGCGGCGTCGAAATCCTCCACCGCATGGGCCAGCGCATAGACGCCCTCGCCTCGCGTATCGAGAAACTCGCGCAGCGCCATCGCCGTCGGCGTGGTCGCGCCGGGAATGGGCGTGGTCAGTTCGATGCCCACCCGCCAGCACGCCGCGACCGCAATGCCCGAAGGCCCGCTGATCGCCTCGCCTGCGCGGCGCATGGTGGTGCCGTAGAGCTTCTCGTAGATCGGCTGCGACACATCCAAGTCGTGGACGGCGATACCGACATGGTGCAAACGGGCCTTCATTGCGTTCCTCTCACTCTTGCAGCCATCAACTACACCGGGCGCCAGTGCGCTTCCACCCTTGCTTTCTTGCCCAGAACCGCTAAGGGCCGCGCTTCCCCTTAAACCGGGAAAGCGAAGAAAGCCGGAGGGGCCCCGCAATCCTGCGGATCAGCCAGCGATCGGTTCATGATGAAAAGGAAAGCCGCCGTGCCGCTATACGAGCACGTGTTCCTGGCTCGCCAGGACCTCAGCCAGGCGCAGGTAGATGCGCTGGCCGCCACCGCCACCGAGATTGTCGAGAACAACGCAGGCAAGGTCACCAAGACCGAAACCTGGGGTCTCAAGAACCTCGCCTACAAGATCGACCGCAACCGCAAGGCGCATTTCGTCCTGCTCAACATCGAAGCC
>CAZWEY010000271.1:0-2545 GCA_964632055.1 uncultured Sphingomonadaceae bacterium | reverse complement strand
GTCGAGGTCGGGGTCCTGCCAGATCGCCCGTTGCCAGACGTCGCTGAACAGCGATGCCCGGTCGAGCTGTTCGCGCTGAAACCGGATATAGGCCGTCACATTGGCGGGCGTCGGCTCCAGGATTGCCTTCGCCTTGAGTTCACGCAAGGTCGCCGTGACCGCGTCGAGCTGGCTGGTCGCGCTGACGCTTGGGGCCGGCATGGCCGTGTCCCGCTCGGGCGGCTTGGGCCTGGTGCAGTAGAACCAGTATCCGAGCCTGCGCTGCTCGCAGTAGAAGCTGTCCTGCTTGTCGCCGGTCGAGATGAGTGGGGGCTCCTCGGCTCCCGCCTCGGCGACAACGAGCGGGCAGGAGGCGATGAGCGTGAGGCAGGCGGCCAGAAGCCGCCGCCTGACCTTACTGGCGTGCGCGGGCATAATAGTCCTCGATCTTCTGCTGGATTTCGGTGGCGGCCTGCAGTTCGTCGGGCAGGCGGGCGGCATCAGTGAACTCGGCATAGACCTCGCTGAAATCCATTTTCGAGAGGTCGAGCCGGGCGAACTCGTCGATGGTGAAGCCGAGGCACTGTTCGGTCTTGGGCTTGCCCCAAGGCCTGTTCAGTTGCTGGCGGCCCTGCTCCTGGAGGATTCGCGAGAGCTTGGACTCAAAGCAGCAGTAGACCTTCTTCTTGGTCAGGCAGACGCCGAGGAACGAGGACGAGCAGTAGGTCCCGACATAGGCGCACAGGCCTTGCACATCGCGCTCGTGGAGCAGCATCTCCTCGCGGCTGCACCCCAGCGCCACGAGCAGCTGGATCCCAGGGATCAGCGGGAAACCCTTGCCCTTGCAGCAATTGAGAATGCCGAAGACCTTGGACGAGCACGTCTCGCGGGTGCCCTTGAACAGGCTGAGCGTGTCGGGATCGAACTCTCGCCGCGCCTGACCCATCGCATTCAAGGCAACCGCGGCATCCTTGAACTCGTCATTGGCCTCGCGTTCGATCGTCTCGCACGAGCCGTCGATGCAGTAGACATCGCCGTCGCAGATGAACTGGTTTGTGCTCGCCGGCTGGTCAGGCACTGGGCAGTCGTAGACCCGTTCCCAGGTCCGGCAGGGCTCGTCCGTGAGGCAATCCTCGCGCACCAGCTTGCAGCCGGGCGTGCTTTCCAGCGTCTGACAATCCTGCGCCTCGCTATAGGTCGCGCAGGCGTAGCTGCGCGACCAGGCCCAGCAGGGCTGGGTGACAGCCACGCCATCGACGATGCGGGTGACCGGATCGCTATCTGTGCAGGCCTCGGTGTCCTGCTGGCAGCTGCTGTCACCGGCGAGGGCAGCGCACTGACTTTCATCGCGCGTCGTCGTGACGACATTCTCGCCCGTCACCGTGTAGGCCGTCGCGCCATCGACCGGGGAAGTGCAGCTCATTTCGTCGATGATGAATGTCGGCAGGCAGCCGAACAACGGGTCGCAGATATCGACGGGCCAGGACTGGACGACCCTGCACTGCGGTGCGGGGTAGTGGCTGCAATCGTAGATGTTGGCCGGATCGCCCGAGTCTTTGATGCAGTAATAACCGTAGATCTGCCGCTGCTCGACCGTGGTGGTAAGCGTCACCGGGCAGTTCTTCGTCTCCTGGGTCGCCGTATAGCCGGTGTTGCAGGTCGCCATGTAGCGTGCCGCGGTGCCGGTTCCGGGAGGCAATGGAACGCAGCGGCCCTGCGTGCCGCTGATCGCCATTCCGCTCGTATAAGAGAGCGGGTCTTCACTGATGACCTTGCTGCGCGCGATGGTCGCATCGAGATCCTGCGGCGCGAAGCGCGCGCGCCGGTCCATCGACTCCTTCATGGTGCGATAGCCGGTGCTGGTGCTCGTCTGACTGGCCGCTTCACGGCTCATCCGATCGGGATCATCGAAATAGCCAGATTGGCTGGGCACGCCGCCGAAATTGGGCACCCGGCTGGCATCGGGCTGGACCGTCGCGGCGTTCTGCGCTGTTCCGGCCTTGTCCTTACCGAAGGCTTTCCCGTCTGCCTTGGCGGCGTCCATATTGCCCTGAGGCTGCGCTTGCGCCTGGGCCAGCGTGGGGGACATGAGTGCGAGCGCAATGCTCGCCAGGAAGGAGCCTTTCATGGCCTTTGCCTTTCAAGTCGCGCGAGATACTGGGCGGCAAGTTTCGCGCCAGGACCGCTGCCTTGCGCAAAAGTCGTGAGCGCATGAGCCGTGGTGACGTTGCCGCTCATGCGATCGAAGGGCGGCACTGCGGTGGTGCAATCGAACCCGTCGCACAGGTCGAAGTCGCTCGAGGTGACGACATAGGTCGGCACGGCCTCGATGCCGAAGGCGCGGAACAGGCGCGGGTCGATCCCGACACCGTCCATCTGCTCGCCGGGCTTCAGGACACGGGACAACGCATCGGTCATGACTTTGGCCGAGCCTTGCGTAAGCCCGCGGAACACGACCACACCGCCGGCGCGCGTCGCATCGTCCATCAGTTGCCGAAGCGCGGTGCCCGGCATCGACAGCGATGCAAAGGCAATGAAGCGAGGGGCCTCGCCCATGCCGTCCTTG
>CAZWEY010000270.1:0-2545 GCA_964632055.1 uncultured Sphingomonadaceae bacterium | reverse complement strand
TTGCCCCAGATCATTACTTTCCACTGGCCGTCGGGGGCTTCATACCCCAATCGTGCATCGACTGTCGCATAGCCGTCGATCGTATAGGGGTTTGGTCCGATGCCGGGTGCGATGCGGAAACGGTTGCCCGGCATCACGGGCAGGGTGGCGCTGCCCCCGCCGATGGCCGCGTCCTGACCCGATTTTGCATTGACGGAGAACCCGGCAAATGGGGCGCCGCCATTACTCAGTTCGTGCCGGTAATCGACACTGACCGCACCCGACCATTTTGGGGTGTAAGGCAGGACATTGCCGCTGAGATCCTCGGTGTTGATACCAGCAGGATCGAAGTCAGGATTGTCGACACCGCCGAAAATGTCGAAGCTGACAAAATCCTGGACCTTGCTGTTGAGATAGATCGCCGCACCGCTGATCGTCAGGCCATCGACGGGGCGGATTGTGATATCGCCTTCAATGCCCCAGATCCGCGATTTGGGCACGTTGGCCAGCGTATCAAGTGTTCCGAAAACAAAGTCGAACAGCTTTCCGCGAACCTGCTTGTTGCGATAATCCATATAGAAGCCGGTGGCGTTGAACTGAACTTTGCGGTCCAGCAAAGTTGCTTTCAGGCCTGCCTCATAGTTGGTCACACGTTCCTGCGTAACGGGTAGGCCCGAAACATAGGATGCGGCCGCCAGTGTGGGAAAGCTGCCCGCCTTGTAACCGCGCGACACATTGGCAAAGAGCAAGACATCATCCGTTGCCCGGTAATCGAAACCAAACCGCCACGACACGTTGTCTTCCTTGAGCGTCGCGTCGAGCGGGACACCAGGAATTCCCAGATTGAGGAAACCGTCTGGCGTAACCGGGCTGTTGATGGTCAATCCGCCGGGCACGGTCGTGACATTGGCCGGATCGCCGTTCAACGTATAGCTTTCGTCCGGCCCGATGGGGGTAAAAGTGTTTCCGCCCAGAAACGGACCGCTCAGGAAATTGAACAGCTTGTTCACATTGCCGTTGGCAAGCGTATAGGCTGAATTGACCGCATCGATCGTCGAATTTGTATAGCGCCCTGCTGCTTTAAAAGTGAGCTGTTCAGTTATATCAAACTCGGTGCTCGCAAAAAATGCGTAATTTTCAATATCCTGCGACAATG
This sequence comes from uncultured Sphingomonadaceae bacterium, assembly GCA_964632055.1. Classification (GTDB taxonomy): domain Bacteria; phylum Pseudomonadota; class Alphaproteobacteria; order Sphingomonadales; family Sphingomonadaceae; genus CANJYE01. The sequence goes on along the minus strand of CAZWEY010000270.1, from coordinate 1,410 downwards.
CATCACCGCTGGCATTGATATAGCCCTTGGCAGCCGAGAATTGTGGATTGGCGAAGTAGCGAAGCAGCTGATCTTCAAAAGTCTTGCTGTCTTCGTAATTCGCCCCGACCACCCAGCGTAATCTGTTGACCGGATCATTGGCCAGGCGCAGTTCCTGATTAAATGATTTGATCCGGCCTATGCTGGACTGAAGATCGAAACCGACAATGGCCATACCGTCACCGTCGGTTGCCTGCTTGTGCCTGTAATCAGCATAGGAAGAAAGCGATGTCAGCACGAAGCCTCCGCCCAGTTCGATATCTGCGCGCATCGCTGCCTGCCAGAATTTGCGGTCGCTGAACGGATCAAAATCCGTCATGCTGGCCAATGCCGGATCGGAAGAGCCGAGCACTCCATCGGGCGGGGCAAAGGGGGCTGCCGCCGGTGCGGCAGGCGAAGTGTTGGGATCCAGCGCCCGGCTGGTCCAGTCCGCAACCCGCGCAGTGTAGCTGGTTGGGAACGGATAGGTGATTTCAGCCGATGCCCCCCCACCAAAGGGAGGTGAATAGCTGTTGCGCAACGGGTCATTAAGGGCGGGCGCATCCAGCGCCTTGCTGCCCCCCGCGCCATCCTGTTCATGAACCGCGATCAATTGCTGGGCCTGCGGCTGGGACTTGTCGCGCCAGCCATTGACGTTGAAAGAGAGATCAATCGTCTCACTCGGCCTGAAATCCAGCGTCAGGCGTCCTGCGATATAGGATTGCCCGCCATTTGTATCTTTGCGCGTATAGCTCTTCTGCCAGTCGTCGGAGTTGAGACCGGTCATCGCCAGACGGATGCCGGCATTCTCCGAAATCGGGCCGCTAATATAGGCATTGCCGTCAATCTGGTTGAACCGTCCATAGCTGATATCGCCGCCCACCTGCCAGCTATCAGTCGGTCTGGCGGCGATATAGTTGATCGCGCCGCCAGTGGAATTCTGGCCAAACAGGGTTCCCTGCGGGCCTTTCAGAACCTCGACCCGCTCCAGATCGAAGGCTGCATGGCTGGCCATGGCCGGAAAGGGAAGCGGGATCTGATCGACATAGACGCTGACGGCCGGATAGACACCAAGCGAGCTTTCGTTAAAGCCAACACCGCGCAGGGTGAAGATCGGCGTGTTGTTGGTTGAAGGGGTATAGACAAGGCCCGGCGCAATCGAGGCGATATCCTCAAGTGAAGTCACGCGGCGCTGGGCCAGCGTGTCAGCTGAAACGGCGGTAATCGACAAGCCAACCTTGTTGATATTCTCCGCACGTTTATTTGCTGTGACGACAATCTCGTTCGCACCGCCACCATCCGTCTGCGCCCAAGCCGGCGCGCAAGATATAGCTATTACCGTGCTTGCTACGGCGGCAAGCAAAATCGAGCTGTTTCTCATTGATACCCCTC
>CAZWEY010000269.1:0-2554 GCA_964632055.1 uncultured Sphingomonadaceae bacterium | reverse complement strand
GGTCCAGATGAGCGCGTCGAGCAGCCCCGAAGGCAGAGAAAACTGCGCCTCAGCGGCATAGACGTGCGGCAAGTACACCGCCCTTCTGAAGCTTGTTCCCTGTTTGCTGGAACTTGGCCCCGGCCTGGGCGCGTAGAACGGGTTAGGTCCGATAGGCGTAGCTATAGCAAGGGCTTGTTCGGGTGCCGGGGACTTCCACACTCCATGCGTCACCAGTTGAAACCCGTCGGTCTTTTCTTCCACGCGATAGCCAATGGTTCGCAGTTCCAGGCTTTCAGACGGAGCGTCTACTTGCTCTTGGGCCAATGCAGGGCGCGCGCTGCATACGCTTGCTGTCACCAAGGCAAAGCCAACGAATTTCAGTCTCATCATCGATTCCTTCTCTAGCCGAATCGCGTGAGAACATATAAAGAACATATGTTGTAGGAAAACGCATTGTAATGGGCGCAGAGCGGAGGCTGCGCGGTGGAGGCATGTTGGACTGGAGATAGCCCATGCCCCGTACCCGAGTGCCGGAACGCCTGGAAAAGCGTGCCCGAGAAATCGTCGAAGCCCTTGATGGCACCTGGTCGCGGTCACGCGGTATGTGCTGTTGTCCTGCTCACGATGATCGCACGCCGTCGCTAAGCGTCACCATCGGCGTTCGCGCGATCCTGTTCCACTGCTTTGCCGGATGCTCGAACGAGGCGGTCCTGGCGAGCCTGGACCGGGTTGGTGTCAAAGCTGCCGAGCTCTTCGATGGAAGAGGGGACCCGATTGCGTCGCGGACCAGAGAAGACGTCGTCAACCAGAATGCCCTGAGACTTTGGCGAGCAGCCTCTGCCCTGTCGGACAGCCCGGCACAGGCATATCTTGCTGGTCGCCAGATCAGGGCGTTGTCGCCAGACCTGCGCTACCATGCGCGCACACCGCTTGGCCCCAAGGGATCGGTCCGGTTTCTGCCTGCCATGCTCGCTGCGGTTCGCAACGATGAAGGCATACTCGCGCTTCACCGGACATTCCTTGAGCCGAAGACTTCCCGGCTTGCGCGTTTCGATGGCCCCAAGCGCGCACTGGGTAGCCTTGGATCGGGCACTGTGCGGTTAGCCATGCCGCGCGGCGGCCGGCTCGGTCTTGCCGAGGGCATTGAAAGCGCGCTTTCAGCCCAGCAGCTCTTTGGGATCCCGTGTTGGGCGACACTCGGCAATGAGCGGTTTGGCCTGGTGACCATTCCTGAAAGCGTGCGCGAACTCCACCTGTTCATCGATCACGATGCCGGCGGCAACCTCGCCGAAGAGCGCGCCCGCGAGGCTTATCAATGTGAGGGTCGCCGGATAGTGCCGAGGCGCCCCGGGAAGGAAGGCGACGACTGGAACGATGTTCTGACGGCGCGAGCCACGGCGGGCGACTGAGCAGGTCCAGAGGAGAGTGGGCTTTGGGTCTTTTGAGGCCTGCAAACGGATTGGGTCTCGTCAGGAGGTCCCATGTCCAATTTGTCACCCGCGTTTGCCTTTCCAATCTCACCCGAGCCCTTGGTCCTTACGGCAGCAAGATCGCTCGCAGCCCGCCTGGATTTCGGCGAGGTCATCACGCGTCCCATCCTCAACTCCGTTCTGACCGAGCAGTTCGGCGGCAGCGATGCCGATGCCCGCTGGTCGGTCCGCGATGCCCATGCCGCGCTCGAACTCGCGCAAGTCCTCTGGTTGCAGGGGAACTCGAAGCTCAGTCCGTCATCACCGCCCGAAACAGCCAAAAGCGCGTTTGACCGGCTCGAAGCACAGTTGCCGAGCCAGACTGTGCGAAGCGAGGAACAAATCGAACTGCAACAGTTTGCCACACCGCTGTACCTTGCCTGGCTTGCTGCACGCGCTTGCGACTTCGGTGCCTCCGAGGTGGCACTTGAGCCATCGGCTGGCACGGGGATGCTGGCGGTGTGGGCCGAGTCTGCTGGCGCGCGGCTTGCCTTGAACGAAATCTCGCCGCTGCGCCGTGAATGCCTCGCCAGTCTATTTCCGCAAGCCACGCTTTCAGGCCATGACGGCGAGCTGATCGACGAATTGCTCGATCCCAACGTTGCCCCCGGCGTCATCCTCATGAACCCGCCCTATTCGCATGGGGTGGAGCGCGGGGCTGATGGTGGAACCGGTGCACGGCACCTGCGCTCGGCCTGGAAGCGGCTGGAAACAGGTGGCAGGCTCGTCGCTGTCATGCCGGAGTGGTTTGATGTCCATCGGTTTGTGTCGGGCACAGCCGGCCCGATTGCCCTGCACCTCAATGCCGCGATCGAACGCGCCTTCGTGCGCTCGGGCACCTCGATCACGACGAGGCTCCTCGTTCTCGACAAGACCTTGCCGAGCAATGATCCAGTTGCGGTGAACACGAACGAATTTTCCGAGTTGTGTGACCTCATCGATGGTCTTCCGCCGAGGGAGACCGCCCGGTTGCCAGCGGCTGTGCCAGCGAGTCCGCGCGGCGCCCTGCTGAGCCTCGTTGCCGGCGGAAATCGGCTGCGTCCCGTCCCGCCTGCACGGGCAGGCGCCTCGACGGACATTGTCCCCTGCAACTTCGAAACCCT
>CAZWEY010000268.1:0-2563 GCA_964632055.1 uncultured Sphingomonadaceae bacterium | reverse complement strand
TCGGAATGAGACCGGCTTCGAAGAAGATGTAGAACAGGAACAGATCCTGCGCAGCGAACACGCCGATCATCAGCGCTTCCATGAGGAGGAAGGCGGCCATATATTCGCCCACGCGCTTTTCGATGGCCGCGCTGGCAAGGATGCATATCGGCATCAGGAACACCGACAGCATGATCAGCATCAGCGCAATGCCATCGATGCCGAGCGCCCAGGAGAAGCCCGCGAACAGCGGCAGCTTTTCGACAAATTGCCACTGCGCCCCGCCAATGTCGTAATTGGCCCAGAGCACAATACCCAGCGCCAGATCGACCAGCGTGGCGACGAGCGCGATGGTGCGGGCGCTGCTCGCATTGGCAAACAGGCAGGCGATGGCGGCCAGCAAAGGCACGCCGAGCATTACCGAAAGGATAGGAAGCCCCCCCATCACTGCACCATCACCCATGTCACCGCCACTACAAGCCCCAGCAGCATCACCAGCGCATAATTATAAAGATAGCCCGACTGGATGCGGCGGGCATAGGTCGAGCCCTGCACCACCGCCCAGGCCGCCCCATTGGGACCGAAGCGGTCGATCAGCCCGACATCGCCCTTTTGCCAGAACTGGCGACCGAGCCAGAAGGCCGGGCGGACGAAAAGGAAGTGATAAAGCTCGTCGAAATACCACTTGTTGAACAGGAAGGCATGAACACCGGGGAAGGTGGCCACGAAACGCGCCGGAATCGAGGTGTCGCGGATATAGGCCATGAAGGCCGTGATCAGACCGACCAGCATCACCGCCGTCGCGGACAGTTTCACCCACAGCGGCACGGCGTGCATCGCGTGAACCAGATGCTCGTTATAGGCGATCGCACCCTGCCAGAAGGCTCCGCTGTCGATGAACTGATGGTGGAAGGCAAAGCCCGCAAACACCGCGCCCAGCGACAGGACGCCCAGCGGAAGGAGCATGGAAAGCGGGCTTTCATGCGGGTGATAGCCTGCCGTGCCATCGCCATGGAACTCATGCGACGGTTCGCCATGCGCAGTTTCTTCGTCGGCATGTTCGTGATGCCCGTGCACCGCGTGCTGGATATGCTCGGATGCGGCCCAGCGCGGCTGGCCGAAGAAGGTCAGGAAGATCAGGCGCCAGCTGTAGAAGCTGGTGAGGAGCGCAGCGACGCAACCCACGACGAAAGCGAATTGCGACAGTTCGGTGCCGCGCGCAAACGCCGCTTCGAGGATGGAATCCTTCGAATAGAACCCGGCAAAACCAAAAATGCCCAGGATACCGACACCGGTGATCGCCAGCGTGCCCGCCATCATCGCCCAGAAGGTGAGCGGAATTTCCTTACGCAGTGCGCCATAGAAACGCATGTCCTGCTCGTGGTGCATCGCATGGATGACAGAGCCTGCGCCGAGGAACAGCAGCGCCTTGAAGAAGGCGTGAGTGAAGAGGTGGAACATCGCCGCGCCATAGGCGGAAACGCCGGCGGCAAAGAACATGTAGCCCAGCTGCGAACAGGTCGAATAGGCAATGACCCGCTTGATGTCCCACTGCGTCGTGCCGACGGTGGCGGCAAACAGGCAGGTGGCAGCGCCAATGAAAGTCACGACCTCAAGCGCTACAGGTGCTGCCTCGAACATGGGTGACAGGCGGCAGACCATGAAAACACCGGCGGTGACCATGGTTGCGGCATGAATGAGCGCGGAAACGGGTGTCGGGCCTTCCATCGCATCGGGCAGCCATGTGTGCAGGCCAAGCTGCGCCGACTTGCCCATCGCGCCGATGAACAGCAGGATGCAAAGGATCGTCATCGTGTCGAAACGCGCGCCAAGAAAGCCGATGGTGGAGCCAGCCATCGCGGGCGCGGCTTCGAGGATTTCCGGGATCGAGGTGGTCTGGAACACCAGCCAGGTGCCAAAAATGCCGAGCATGAAGCCAAGATCGCCCACCCGATTGACCACGAAGGCCTTGATCGCGGCAGCACCGGCTGAAGGCTTGCGGAACCAGAAACCGATGAGCAGGTAGGAGGCAAGCCCCACCCCTTCCCATCCGAAGAACATCTGGACAAGGTTGTCCGCAGTCACCAGCATCAGCATGGCGAAGGTGAAGAGCGAGAGATAGGCGAAGAAGCGCGGCTGGTCAGGGTCTTCATCCATATAGCCCCAGCTATAGAGATGGACGAGTGCGGAAACGCTGGTGATGACCACCAGCATGATTGCTGTCAGCGTATCGACACGCAGCGCCCAGTCGAAGCTGAGCGAGCCGGACTGAACCCATTGCAGAACGGGCGTCACGCCCGGTTCGGCCGTTCCCGCGACAAAGCCGAGAAAAATCGGCCAGGAGAGCGCGCAGGACAGAAACAACGCGCCGGTCGTGATGACCTTGGCGGCAACATTGCCGAGCATGCGGTTGCCCAGCCCTGCGATAATCGCGGCCAGCAATGGCGCAAAGGTGATGATCTGGATGGAGGACACCGGTGCTTACCCCTTCATCCGGTTCACATCGTCAACCGCGATGGAGCCGCGATCACGGAAATAGATGACGAGGATCGCAAGCCCGATCGCCGCTTCGCCGGCGGCCACG
>CAZWEY010000267.1:0-2564 GCA_964632055.1 uncultured Sphingomonadaceae bacterium | reverse complement strand
GCGGACTTCTGGATCGCTTCTTCCATCGCCTCGATGACGATCGACTTGTCGATCATCTTCTCGGTGGCGACCGCATTGGCGATCGCAAGCAGTTCTGCCTTGTTGGCGGAAATCGCACTGCCCATTATACTCAGCCTTCCTCTTCTTCGAGAATTTCGTCTGCGCCGCTGCTGTCCAGCGGGCGGGTTGCGGCAATCAGCCGGTCGGTCAGGACCAGCTTGGCCGAATGGATATGGTCAAAGGGAAACTGCACCCGGCCCGACTTGCGATCGTCGAGCAACACCATTTCCCCATCGATGCCGACCAGATCCCCGACCAGCGTTTTGCGCCCGTCCAGCTTTTCGCTGAGCGCAATTTTTGCCTCGTGGCCTGCCCATTCGGCAAAATCCTTGCGCCGGGTGAGCGGGCGATCGATGCCGGGAGAGCTGACTTCCAGCCGGTATGCTCCTTCGACCAGAATTTCGCCCTGCTCTTCGAGCGCATCGATGGCATCCGAGAGACGGCGCGACAATTCGGCGCATTGTTCGATCACCAGCTGCCCGGTGGCCGGGTCTTCCGCCATGATCTGCAACGCATGATCGCCATCCCCCGCTTCGGAACCGATTATCTTCACGCGCACGAGATCGAAACCCAGGGCTTTCGCCTCGGGCTCAACGATCTCTGCAATGCGCGCGATATCTGTCATACCAACTCCGAAACCGACGATTGCACAAAAGCGGTCTGGCACCGGCCCCCGGGGGCGCCAGCGTCCAACCTTGCCATGACAATGTCTGGATGAATGCCTCTATAGGCTTGCCGGATGCGAAAGACAAGCGGCTTGCACACAGCCATCGAGCCACTAAATGGCGCTGCAATGCGCACCCTGTCTGACATAGCCGAAGAATATGAGTTCCTCGAAGGCGACGAGCGTTACCGCCTGCTCATCGAGCTTGGCCGCGAACTGGAGCCGATGCCCGATGCGCTCAAGACCGACGCAACTCTGGTGCGCGGCTGCTCGGCCAGCGTGTGGGTCTATCCGACGCAAGCGGGCGAGGCGCTGCATTTCCTCGCCGACAGCAACGCGGCGATCACCAAGGGGATCGTCGCGCTGGTGCTGAGCGCGGTGCAGGACCGCCCGGCCGCGGAAGTGGCAATAATGGACATCGCTACAGCGCTGGAGCCATTCGACCTCAAGAATCAGCTCAGTTCCAACCGCACCCAGGGCGTTCCCAACATGATCGCGCTGGTCAAGGAACATGCCGCGCGGCTGGCAGCCGCCTAACCGGCATCCGCCTCGCGCAGAACCGCGACGCCCGCCTTGCGCTGCTGCGCCAGTTCCGCCTTCAAAGCTGCCGGATCACGGGCGAATACAAAGCCGAAGCTGACCCCGCCCTGCTTGCCGATGGTCGCATGGTGCAGCTTGTGCGCCTGCACCAGCCGCCTGGCATAACCGCCGCGCGGAACGTAGCGGAACCAGCGCTGATGGACCAACCCGTCGTGGATCAGCGAATAGACGATACCATAGGCAAGAATGCCAAACCCGATCCATGTGCCCGGCTCCCACGCAGCCGCGCCCATTACCAGCGGACTGCCGATGGCAAAGGCCGAAATGCTCATCATTGCGCCCACCACGGCATAAAGATCATTGCGCTCCAGCAGCCCGTCATGCGGCTCGTGATGATCGCGGTGCCAGCCCCAGCCCCAGCCATGCATGATATATTTATGCGAGGCCCATGCGACCCCCTCCATGGCAAGGAATGTCGCGCAAACGATCAAAGTGGCGGCAAGCGAACTCATGAAAACCAGATAGCGCCTTGGCTGCCCGAAAGACAGCCCCTGCTTGCAATCTGTCGGCCCGTGGCTAATTGGCAGTCATGGCCAATAATCCTCGCACCCTGTATGAAAAGATCTGGGATGCCCATGTCGTGGAACGTCGCGATGATGGCACTTGCCTGATCTTTATCGACCGCCACCTCGTTCATGAGGTCACCAGCCCGCAGGCTTTCGAATCGCTGCGCGCCAATGGCCGCAAGGTCCGCCGGCCCGATCTGACCCTTGCGGTGCCGGACCACAATCTGCCCACGACGCCCCGGCTCGACGCCAGCGGCAAGCGGGTGCCGATTGCCGACAAGGAAAGCGCGCAGCAGCTTGCGGCGCTTGAAGTGAACGCGCCGGCCTTCGGCATTCATTATATCGACGCAACCGACCGCGAACAGGGCATCGTCCATGTGGTCGGGCCGGAACAGGGCTTTTCCCTGCCGGGTGCAACCATCGTTTGCGGGGACAGCCATACCGCCTGCCACGGCGGGCTTGGCGCGCTGGCTTTCGGCATCGGCACATCGGAAGTCGAGCATGTGCTGGCAACGCAAACCCTGCTGCTCAAGCAATCGAAGAGCATGGAAGTGCGGGTGGAAGGCGATCTTGCTCCCGGCATCTCTTCCAAGGATCTGGTGCTGCACATCATCGGCGTGGTCGGCACGGCGGGCGGCACCGGCCATGTCATCGAATTTCGCGGCAAGGCGTTCGAGGAGATGTCGATCGAATCGCGCCTGACGGTCTGCAACATGGCCATCGAAGCAGGCGCG
>CAZWEY010000266.1:0-2573 GCA_964632055.1 uncultured Sphingomonadaceae bacterium | reverse complement strand
CTGACCTGAGCCAGCACCGGGTCATCTTCTTCAGCCACGATATGAGGCGCGGCGCGCTTCCGGTCCCTGTCGAGCAGGCCCGACATTTCAGGCGTAAACACCATCTGCGCCCCGCCTGCCCGGGCCTCGCCAATCGCATCTTTGAGGATTGAAGCATTGGCGGCGGGCTCGATACCCGCCGTCATTTGCAACAGCGCGATCCGCGTCATTTAGCGGCCCAGCATCGGGTCGAGCCGCCCCGCCCTGTCCAGCGCATAGAGATCATCGCAGCCGCCGATCGCCTGTCCGCCAATGAAAATCTGCGGAACGGTGTGTGCATCGGGCACGCGTTCAAGCATTTCGCGCTTTTTCTCGCCGCCCATGGTCACGTCATATTCGTCGTAAGAGACGCCCTTGCTGTCAAACAGCGCTTTGGCGCGATGGCAATAGCCGCAGCCGAACTGGGTATAGATCTCGATATGCGGCGTGGTCACTGGCAACTCCTTGAAACGGGACTGAGGCGACATATCTAGTTGCTGCGCACCATGCCGCAAGCCTGTCTGGAAGGAAGGCCGAAGGCAGGGGCGCTAAGGGAAGCGCCGTTTGCCGGGCTTTCCGATGTGTCAAATTGCTCAGACAGAGGATTTGTGAAATGAACCGTTTCGACTTTACCCCCTATCGCCGCAACATGGTCGGCTTTGACCGCCTGTTCGACATGCTCGAAAACCAGACCCGTCAGTCGGGTGGTGACAACTACCCGCCTTTCAACATCGAGCGGCGCGGCGCCGACGCCTATCGCATCACGCTGGCGGTCGCTGGCTTCAAACCTGCCGATATCGATATCACTGCTCAGCAAAACCTTCTGGTGGTCAAGGGTGCGCGCAAGGATGAGGCCGCAGACGGCGAGTTCCTTCACATGGGCATCGCCAATCGCGGCTTTGAACGCCGTTTCGAGCTGGCCGATTTCGTGAAGGTGGACCATGCCGATCTGGCCGACGGCCTGCTTGTCATCGATCTGGTGCGTGAAGTGCCTGAAGCGATGAAGCCCAAGAAGATCGCCATCGGCGGTGCGAAAACGCTGGAAGTCGTGAGTAACGGCGAAGCGGACGCCGCCTGATCCAGGGTGATATGGTCTGAACGGGCGGGCCTGGCGACAGGTCCGCCCTTTTGGTGTTACACGAGCCGCGCCTGCTGGACAGCAGCGGCGATGAAACTCCTGAACAAAGGATGCGGATCGAAAGGCTTGCTCTTGAGTTCGGGGTGGAACTGCACGCCGATGAACCACGGGTGGTCTGGCCGCTCCACGATTTCGGGCAGCAGACCATCGGGCGACATGCCGGAAAAGACCAGCCCGCCCTGCTCCAGCCTCTCGCGATAGGCGACGTTCACCTCGTAGCGATGCCGATGGCGCTCGGAAATGGCCTCAGCGCCATAGATCGTGGCGACATGGCTGTTGGCAGAAAGCTTCGCATCATAAGCGCCAAGCCGCATGGTGCCGCCCAGATCGGTGGCCTCGCTGCGGGTCTGGAGGCCTTCCGCGCTCATCCATTCGGTGATGATGCCGACCACAGGTTCGCCGGTCGAACCGAATTCGGTGGAAGAGGCTGCCGCGATGCCGGCCGTGTTGCGAGCGCCCTCGATGCAGGCCATTTGCATGCCAAGGCAGATGCCGAAAAAGGGCACATTGCGTTCGCGGGCGAAACGGACGCTGGCGATTTTGCCTTCGGTGCCACGCTCGCCAAAGCCGCCAGGCACCAGAATGCCATGCATCGGTTCGAGATGGGCAGCGATATAGCTGTCGTCCTGCTCGAAGATTTCGGCGTCGATCCACTTGATCTTGACCTTGACCCGGTTGGCCATTCCGCCATGGACCAGAGCTTCGTTGAGCGACTTATAGGCATCAGGCAAGCCAACGTATTTGCCAACCACGCCGATCGTCACCTCGCCTTCCGGGTTCTGATATCGGTCGAGGATATCGTCCCAGCGGGCCAGGTCGGGCGCGGGCGACTCCATGCCGAAATGGCGCAAAACCTCAGCATCCAGCCCTTCGGCGTGATATTGCAACGGCACGGCATAGATGCTGCTGGCATCGAGCGCGGGGATCACCGCTTCGGGCCGCACATTGCAGAATTGCGCGATCTTGCGCCGCTCATTCTCCGGCAAAGGCTGTTCGCAACGGCACAGCAACACATCGGGCTGCACGCCAAGACTGGTCAGCTCGCGCACCGAATGCTGGGTCGGCTTGGTCTTCAGCTCGCCCGCGGCCGCAATATAGGGGACCAGCGTGACATGGACCGAGCAGGTCTCGTCACGGCCGAGCTCGTTACGTAACTGCCGAATTGCCTCGATGAAGGGCAGGCTTTCGATGTCGCCCACCGTGCCGCCGATCTCGCACAGCACGAAATCGAGCCCGTCGGTGTCGGCCTGGGCGAATTCCTTGATCGCGTCTGTGACATGCGGGATGACCTGCACGGTCGCGCCCAGATAATCGCCTCGCCGCTCCTTGGCGATGATGCCCTGATAGATGCGGCCCGAGGTGACATTGTCGGACTGTCGCGCCGAAACGCCGGTGAAACGCTCATAATGACCAAGGT
>CAZWEY010000265.1:0-2599 GCA_964632055.1 uncultured Sphingomonadaceae bacterium | reverse complement strand
GAGCCGATCCTGCATATAGCCCTTGAGAATGCCATCCTCGATCAGCACGGTTTCTCCCGTGGGCGTGCCTTCATCGTCGATCGAGAGCGAGCCGCGCCGGTTGGCGATCGATCCATCGTCAACCACCGTCACGCCGGGTGCGCCCACCCGCTCGCCGATGCGGCCGGAAAAGGCCGAGGTGCCCTTGCGGTTGAAATCGCCCTCTAGGCCGTGCCCCACCGCCTCGTGCAGCAAGACGCCAGGCCAGCCGGGGCCGAGCAGCACGGTCATCTCGCCCGCAGGTGCTGCTACACTCTCGAGATTGACCAGAGCTTGGGCCAGCGCGGTGTCGATCGCGCGGTTCCAGTTTTCGGGGCGGAACAGATCGTCATAGAGATAGCGCCCGCCCATGCCGAAGCTGCCGGTTTCGCGCCTGCCGTTGCTCTCGGCAACGATGCTGACGCTGAGCCGGACCAGCGGACGGATGTCGGTTGCGACAAAGCCATCGGCCCGCACGATTTCCACCACCTGCCAGGACCCGGTCAGCGAGGCCGAAACCTGCGCCACGCGGGGATCGCGGGCGCGGGCGGCGGCGTCGACCGTCTCCAGCAGCTTCACCTTTTCGGCAAAGGGGACGAGGTCCAGCGGGCTTGCATCTGTATAGAGATGGCGGTTGTTGAGACGCGGGGCAGGCGCGGCGCTGCCCTTGGCCGGATCGAGCAGGCGCAGCGTTTCGCCCGCTCGCGCAATGGCTGCGGCGCTGATATCGTTGGCATGGGAAAAGCCGGTCATCTCGCCCGAAACCCCGCGCAGGCCAAAGCCCGCATCGCGCGAATAATCGCAGGTCTTCAGCCGGCCATCGTCAAAGCCGAAGGCTTCAGACGCAATGAACTGGAGGTATAGCTCGCCATCGTCGCAGGATTGAAGCGTGCGGGCGGCCAGATCCTGCGCTTCGGCAGGGCTGAGCTTGCCGGGGGCATAGAGCAGCGAACGGGGGTCTGTAGCGGTCATGCCCCGCATATAGGGCCATGGCCGCCAAAGGCCATAGGCTCAGAGTCAGATTCGAAATTCGCGAAACGGTGAATTTCGAGTGGGCCGGAGCCGAGCGATCCGAAGCGATAGTTTCGGATCAGACACTCAATGGGTGTCGGCAGCTTCCAGCACGAAGCGCCGGTCGCAATAGGGGCAATCGACATGGCCCCGCTCGTCGATTTCCAGCCAGATGCGCGGATGACCCAAGGCGGCACCGCCTGCAATATCGGTAGCCCCATCGCAGCTGACGCGGGCGGAGCGGGTAAAGACTGTTTCGGGTGCTTCGATCATGGACCGGCCCATTAGCAAAGGCTGCGGGGGGCAGCAAGATTGCAGGACTTTACGCAAGCGCCAAGCTGGCGCAAGGATGCGCCATGACATCTGCCGCCATTTCCATCCGCAATCTTGCCAAGACCTATGCCGGAGCGGGCTCCGCTCCGCCCAAGCGCGCGCTGGACGGGGTCAGTTTCGATGTGCCGCAAGGCCAGATATTCGGCCTGCTTGGCCCCAATGGGGCGGGCAAGTCCACCCTGATCAACATCATGGCCGGGATGGTGATGAAGACCTCCGGCTCGGTCGAGATCTGGGGCCATGATATCGACCGCGATCATCGCAACGCCAAGGCGTCGATTGGTATCGTGCCGCAGGAAATCGTGTTCGACCCCTTCTTCACCCCCTATGAAGTGCTGGAAAACCAGGCCGGACTTTATGGCGTGGCACCGGCTCTCAGGAAATCGGCTGAGCTGCTCGGCGCGGTGCATCTGTCCGACAAGGCCGATGCCTATGCCCGCACGCTCTCAGGGGGCATGAAGCGGCGCTTGCTGGTGGCCAAGGCCATGGTTCATGCCCCGCCCGTGCTGGTGCTGGACGAGCCGACCGCGGGCGTCGATGTCGAGCTGCGCCGCCAGCTGTGGGAACTGGTGACCGCGCTCAACCGCGAGGGCGTGACCATCGTGCTCACCACCCATTATCTCGAAGAAGCCGAGGAATTGTGCGACCGGATCGCGATCATCAACCACGGCAGGCTGATCGCCAACAAGCCGACCCGCGAACTGGTCGATGAAATGCGCGAGAAGATCGTGACGCTCACCCTCGACCGCGATCTGGGCGAGGCGCCAGCGCATCCGGCCTTCCTGCGTTGCGAGAAGCGCGACGAACGCACGCTCGAGATCGCCTATGACCGTGACCTGGCGAGCGCGGGGCAAATTCTGGCGCTGGTGCAGGAGCAGGGCTTCGGCATTGTCGATGTGACCACGCGCGAGCCGGACCTTGAGGATGTCTTCGTGCAACTGACCGCCAGCCCGGCAGAAGCGGCCTGACAATGCCGGCGGCAGACGTTATCATCGTCGGATCGGGTGCGGCCGGGCTGACGGCTGCGCTGGCTCTTGCCGAACGACACAAGGTGCTGGTGCTCGCAAAGGGCGGGCTATCGGGCGGGTCCACTGCATGGGCGCAGGGCGGGATCGCCGCGGTGCTGGATGCTGGCGACACCTTTGCCGATCATATCGAAGACACGATGGTTGCAGGGGCTGGGCTCAACCGGCGCGAAACGGTGGAATTCGTGATCGAGAATGCGCCGCGTTCGATC
>CAZWEY010000264.1:0-2640 GCA_964632055.1 uncultured Sphingomonadaceae bacterium | reverse complement strand
TACTGCATGGCTTGGTATCGCAGTGGGTCAATAAGGTTAGCTTCTGCCCCTTTAACGATCGGAATACAATTATCCAGCCTATTTAATGAAGGGCAAGTCGGTCTTACAGGTTTTTTTTGAAAGGGCTTTACCATGAAAAATATTGTCATCAATGCATGGAGTTTCATCTTCGATCATGAAGTAAGCCCGCTGCGCCACATCCCTGATTTCGGCGTTCGGCACATGGTGTTCCAGTTGCTTGGCTGGATGTGGGCAATTGCCTTCTCGGTTGCCATCGGCAGCTATGTATTTCTCACCATCAGCCTGATCGGGCATGCAGTCCTGATCGGTGCAGCCGCAATCACGGTGGCGACCTACTCCACTGCAATCAAGCGCCCGGATCTGTTCCTCGCGCTTTCGCGGTGATTGGCCGGGTCAGCAGCAGCCCTAAATTTCCTTAAACGGCGCCGAATAAGCTGGTAACTTTTGCGCCGTGGCGCCGTTGCCTACGAAGGGCGCCTTGGTTGCCACTGATGTTTCGCGCGGGGCGGCGGCCTTGCCTGAGAGATTAAACATGACCGGCCCCCATCGGGTGGATCGTGATGCTTGTTGGTGTAAAACTGTCTCCGGCGTCATGGTTGGCTGCAGGTGAAGCGTCGCGGAACCGGACGGCAGACATGGCGGTGTCGCCGCTTCCGGGGCCGGCCTCCGATAGCCTTGCGAGCTGAGCGGCCTCACAGTGGTGTACCCATGTGCTTGCGGGTGCCGCCGCCGGCAGCGGGACGAGCTGCCTTGCGTGGTGCCTGACGTGACCCCCTGATTTTCCTGCCCGAGCGATTAGAGTCCGGCCTTGATAGAAGGACGGACGAGATGAAGAGAACGTGGTTTTCAGAAGAGCAGATCATTGGTGTGCTGAAGGAGGCCGAGGCTGGTGCGAAGACCGCTGATCTGACCCAGCGTCGCACTGTCTCGCAGGTGACATCGACCCCGCGCTCGGCAAGCAGATCTTCGACGTCCTGCTGGCTCAAAGTAAAGCGATAATAGAGCCGGATTCCAAGCCGGATGACACCGGCGGAATGCGATGGCGCTTGAAGGAAATGGGTTTCATGCATCTCTCACTAAGCGGCGAGACGCCGCAAGTGGAGAGCATTTAGCGTTAGACTGACAGCTCCTGTTAGATTGACACCTCCGTTATGGCCTATATCGGCGAATGAGCTGTGCCGCCCGCCTTGCGCGCCGCGCCGACAGATTAGGGGGATTGCACTGGCCAATGACGTTTGAAATTCACGGAAAAACGGCTCTGGTGACGGGGGCGTCAAGCGGGCTGGGGGCGCATTTCGCGAAGGTGCTCGGGCGGAACGGGGCCAGGGTGCTGCTCGCCGCGCGCAGGATGGACCGGCTGGACCGGCTTGCGGCAGAATTGCGCGAGGACGGCGTGGAATGCTCCACCCATTACCTTGATGTGACGCAGTCGGATGGATTGTCCGGGCTGGAACCGCTTGCCGACGAAATCGATATTCTGGTCAACAATGCCGGGGTCGTCCGGGAATCGGCGGCACTGTCCACGACGCTTGAAGACTGGGACGCGGTCACGGATGCAAATCTGAAAGGGATGTTCGCGGTCGCGCAACTGGTCGGCAAGGGGTTGGTTGCGCGCGGTGCGCCAGGCGCAATCGTCAATGTTGCGTCGATTCTCGGCATCAGGCAGGCGGGATATGTCACCTCCTATGCGGTGTCGAAGGCAGGCGTGATTCAGTTGACCAAATGCCTTGCCCTCGAATGGGCGCGATACGGCATCCGGGTGAACGCGCTGGCCCCCGGATATGTGCGCACGGAGCTTAATGCCGAGTTCTGGGAGAGCGACGCGGGCAAGGCGATGATCAACCGCATACCGCAGCGTCGGCTGGCCGAACTGGCCGATCTGGACGGGCCGCTGATGCTGCTCGCCTCCCCCGCAAGCGCTTATATGACAGGGGCGGTCGTCTGCGTTGACGGCGGCCACCTGGTCTCGGGCCTCTAACATGCGATTCCCGAAATGCTCTGGAACGACGGTGGGTCGATTATCAACACCCCCTCGACCGCAGCCTGGTCGGGTTTCGCAAGATGCCGGCCTATTGCGTACCCAAGCGGTGCTGATGCTCACTCGCACAACCGTGCCGGAATTCGCCGAACAGGGCATCCGGGTAAATGCGATCTGTCCCGGGCCAACGCGCACCGAAATGACGGACAATCTGTCGCCGGAACTGATCCCGCTGGTCGTTACCTCCACCCCGATTGGCCGTTTTGCCGATGCGTCGGAACTGGCCAATTCGGCATTACTCTACTCCTTGCCAGCGACTTGTCCCCTTATGTTATCGATACCTATCCGGCGGTGGATGGCGGCACTACCTCGATCAGGGCGGTCCCGCCCCGTCGCGCAAGGTCGGCCCCGAAGGCGTCATTTATTTCGTGCTTTATGAGGGCGGCGTGGCTGATGTGGACAGCGCGGGCAAGCCCTGCGGTGAATATCGCGACTGCAACCGGATGTACGAGATCGCGATGGCCAATGGCGCGGGAGAGCATCTGCCGACGCCCGGCGCGCGCTGAGCGCGCCCGGCGATGCGGATTTCGCTCGCCGGGGCACAATTAAGAAAGTAGAACCTCTTTCGGAAAATAACGGGA
>CAZWEY010000263.1:0-2693 GCA_964632055.1 uncultured Sphingomonadaceae bacterium | reverse complement strand
AATGGTCTCAAACCGACCGCAGATGATTTGGCCTACATGGAAGACGCCAGAAACCAGGTTACGCAGGCGCACATTGCCGCGGGCGTCATCAGCAACCGCCTCGAGGCCGCGACCCAACTGGCTGAAACGCAGAAAATGAACGCGGAGTTGGCACGTAGTACTCTTTTGGATACCGATATAGCGGAAGCATCCGCCAATTTGGTCAAAGCAAATGCACTGCTACAGGCCGCCCAAGCCATCATGGCCAAATTAGGACAAAACACTTTATTTGAACGACTATGAATATTCCACTCGGTTGGTTGATTGCATTTGGAAGCGCATTAGGTGGCTTTGTTTGGCTTGGAGGTCACCCAGAGCAGCTTTTTGTGCCCGAAGAGTTTTTAGTGATTTTTGGCGCCGCATTAGGCACCCTGATTGCCTCTAACAAAATCCGCTACCTTCGAAATATTGGCAGCGCTTTCGCATCGATTTTTTCAAGAAAGCGTCATGCTTCCAGTCAAGCCAATTCGGAGCTATTGAGCTTGATGTTTCAATTGCTGCAACAAATACGTGTCAACGGTGTACTTTCCATTGAGGGAGACATTGAAGCCCCCC
Organism: uncultured Sphingomonadaceae bacterium; assembly: GCA_964632055.1. Classification (GTDB taxonomy): domain Bacteria; phylum Pseudomonadota; class Alphaproteobacteria; order Sphingomonadales; family Sphingomonadaceae; genus CANJYE01. The sequence continues at coordinate 2,099 of CAZWEY010000263.1, read as the reverse complement.
ATAACAGCCCGTTGTTTCAACGTTTCCCAATGGTATTGCAGAACAGTCGGTTGATGGAATTTTTGACTGACTACCTTCGCATGATGCTTGACGGCTCACTCACTGCAGCACAACTCGAGGCAGTGATGACTCAGGAAATTGAAGTACTAGCTCAGGAGCGTCAAGCACCTGCACACAGCCTCTTAAAACTGGCTGACAGCATGCCAGCTTTTGGTATTGTGGCCGCTATTTTCGGCGTCATCCATACGCTTGGAGGGATATCGGAGGGGCGTACCCCAGGGCAGATAGGCGCTGATATTGGGTCCGCACTGGTCGGAACTTTATTTGGCGTTTTTTCGGCATACGCCCTATTTATGCCAGTCGCGCAAATCCTCGAACAGCGTGCAGAGGAAGAGCTGAAACCGTTTGAGGCACTGCGAGAGATCCTATTCGCCAACCTGCATGGGTTTTCTCCGCTTGTGGCTGTTGAATACGGTCGCAAGGTGTTTTTCAGCGACCAACGTCCGAGCATGTCGGAACTTGAAACAAGTGTTCGACATACGGCCAACGATAACTTGCGTAAATAATGGCCGATCAATCTATTCGTGAGGAACAAAAGCTCGCGCTACCGCGCAAGCGTATTGGTCGACAACGAGATCGGGCTGGGAAATCGGCGCCACACGGGACGTGGAAACTGGTCTACGCGGATTTTGTAACTGTGATGATGGCCTTTTTCATCGTGGTGTGGATCATGCTGTTTGACTTGGTATCAGAGCGTGAAAAGTTGGATGTGTCGTGCCTAAAGCCACTGGCCGCAGCTCTCAATGAGCAAATTGTGGAAAGCACAAAAAGAGGTGAGAAAAATGCCATTCAAATTGAATATTCAATCGAAGGATTGCGTTTGACTCTATTGGATACCAGCGGTCCTATGTTCCAGTCCGGCAGTGCGAAACTGTCAAATTTTGCCAAGCTGCAGTTTGAAAAAATCGCGCTGGTTACCAATATATGTCCCACGCACAAGTTGAAAATCGAAGGCTACACGGATGCACAGCCCTTTGCAGGAGGCATCCAGGGCTACAGCAACTGGGAGCTTTCGACGGAGCGCGCCAATGCTGCTCGACGTGAGCTGGTTGCGCAAAATGTGACGGCTGAGCGAATTTCCCAAGTCATTGGTTACGGCGACAGCGTGCCTTCCGTACCCTCGGACCCCAAAAGTGCGTTAAACCGGCGAATCTCAATTACAGTTCTTCCACCCAAGATAATTGATAGCAGCTTGGTAAAGGCGGAAAAATAATTCTTGATTGGTGGCAGCAAACGGGGCCCATTGGTTTCAGCACGATGTAGAAAGTCTGGATAAGGCGTGGTAGGCTTTAATCATATGAATGCTTCCACGATTTAACACATGATCGATCTTCATCAAATCGCCGGCGACCTGTCCGGCCAGTCTCACTGTGTGATGCATGTGCCCCTAGAGCTGCATCGCCAGGTCATGGATGAACTGAGCATCTCGCTCCCAGCTTTTGGCTTTGATGGCGTACACACGCCAAACATTCAATCTGTTGATGCCATGCTCATGGAGCTTCAGTCTCTTGTGGAAGCGCGGAGCCAGCGACAAGGTACTGAACCTCAACTGATTTGGTTGGTTGATGGCACACTACCCGACTGGCGAGAACTGATGGGAATGCTAGCTCGATTGCGGGAAAAGTTCAGTTTGTCCGAATTACGCCTGCTAGCGGTGGTCCCAGAGGCGGACCCAATAGAGGTGTCATCCTATGAGCCGGATTGGAAAGTCATCAGCTTCCCCCGACTCAAACCCGTCAACTTGGTTGTCGATGCACCGCCCCTCGATGGCTTTCTCAACGCCACGCCAGCAGCTGCAACGTCCAGCGTTTCGAACTCTACCGGCATACAAAGTCAAGGCTCTAATGCTGCAAGCACCAACCGAGCTAGTCGGGCTCAATGGCTCCTTTGGTTCGGCGCAGCAGTCTTGACGCTGTTGATGGTTGCTTGGTTTCTTTGGACAGGTTTTGCCACAAAGCCCCCGCTTGTTCAAAATGGGGGCGGTGCACCAGCACCAGCACCAGCACCAGCACCAGCACCAGCACCAGCACCAGCACCAG
>CAZWEY010000262.1:0-2706 GCA_964632055.1 uncultured Sphingomonadaceae bacterium | reverse complement strand
GCCATCATAGACGTTCATCTGGCAGCCGAAGCTCTTGACGCGATAGGTGCGGGGATGGGCGGAGGTTGTCATGGCCAGCGCCGTTAGGGCAAAACCGGGCCGGGGTGAAGGGGTTGGGCATCGAGCATGGCTTGTCGTGCGCCCGCCGCAATGGTTTTGCGATTGGCCAGCGTCGATCCTTCCAGCGGCGCGAGGAAATGCAGGGCCAGCTCCACCGGTTTTTTCCGGCCCAGAATCCTGATGAAATTGGCCAGCCCATGCTCCTCGCCCACCCAGGCAATCGCCGCGCTGTCGCGATAGACGAACAGGACCGGCTGAACGGCAATATCGTCGGGCAGAGGTTCGACCGCAGAAAGCAGCGCCGATTTGAATGGCAGCAATCCCGTTCCATCGCTGGTGGTGCCTTCGGGAAAAAGCGCCAGCGCGCCCAGCTCGGCCAGCGCCTTGCGCACGGCGGCGATCTGGCCATGCACGCTGGAGCGGCGATGGCGGGCGACGAAAACCGTATCGGCCAGGGCGCAAAGCTGGCGAACCAAGGGCACGCTGCCTAACCCGTCATGAGCGACAAAGGCGGTGCCGGTGCGGGCGGCGAGCGCCGGAATATCGAGCCAGCTCACATGATTGGCGAGAAACAGCACCCGCCCTTGCGCCATGGCGCCATGGCAAGAGACGGAAAGTCCGATGATCCGGCACAGCCCGGCGTGGAACCGGCGCGGCCAGCGGCGCTTGCGGTGCAGAAGCCGGGAAAAGCCGTCGGCAAAAAGGCAAACAGCGAGCCAGGCCAGCATGGCGATCGCGCGCAGCGCGGCACGCAACCAGCCTGCAGGCGACATCAGCCTTCCCGGTCGATCCGCACGCCGTAAAGCTCCATGCGGTGATCGACCAGGCGATAGCCCAGGCGCTCGGCAATCTGGCGTTGCAGGGCTTCCAGTTCGGGATCGACAAATTCGATGACCTTGCCGCTCTCCACGTCGATCAGATGATCGTGATGGGCTTCGGGGGCCGCCTCATAGCGGGCGCGGCCATCGCCGAAATCATGACGGTCGAGAATGCCCGCCTCCTCGAACAGGCGCACGGTGCGATAGACCGTGGCGATCGAGATATGCGGATCGATGGCCGAAGCGCGTTCATAGAGCTTCTCGACATCGGGATGGTCGGTCGCTTCCGACAGCACCTTGGCAATGGTGCGGCGCTGGTCTGTGATCCTCAGCCCCCGCTCGGCGCAAAGCTGCTCTATATCGATCGACTGTTGCAAGAGAACCTCAATAGCAAAAACGCCCTGCCACTATGAGTGTGGCAGGGCGTTTTTTCAAGCTGACAGAAACAGGGGGGTGTCAGGCCTTGGCAGCGGCCTTGCGGCGGCCGCGCTTCTGGCCCGGCTTGCGGCCAAGGCCGATCTTCTTGGCAAGATCGCGGCGGGTTTCCGCATAGTCGGGCGCGACCATCGGATAGTCGGCCGCAAGACCCCAGCGCGCGCGGTATTCTTCCGGCGTCATGCCGTGGTCGGTCATCAGGTGCCGCTTGAGCATTTTCATCTTCTTGCCGTCTTCGAGGCAGACGAGATGATCTTTCTTGACCGAGGCGCGGATCGAGACGGCCGGTTCGGGCCGGGATTCTGCCACCGGCGCCGTGCTGCCGACATTGGCAAGCGCATTGTAAACGTTCTGGATGAGCACAGGGACATCTTCAACCGCGACGTTATTGTTGCTGACATGGGCCGCAACAATGTCGGAGGTCAGAGTAATCAATGTTTCGGTCATGTCGATCTGCGGGCTGTCCATTTTATCGTCTCCATGGAATGGCTGCTTCGTCTTCAACGCTATTCATGTATCAGCCTGTGCGCCCGTTTAGGTGAAATTCATGTAATTGCAAGGGAAACAGGAAGGGGGCTGAACATATTCGAGCAACCATCTTTTAAGGCTGGCCTGATTGAACTACGATTTTCAAATATTGAGCACGAAGCTGATCGCATCCAGCCTTTTGCCATGCGATCCGGGATAATATCCGGGTCTGATGCCAACAGGCGCGAACCCGGCCGAGCAATATAATTTTTCAGCCGGATTACCCTCGCGCATCTCCAGAAAGATATTCCTGATGCCTCGCGATCGTGCAGAGGCAATAAAGTTGTCCAGAAGTTTGCGGCCAAGACCCTGGCCACGCTCGGCTGGATTGACCGCAATCAGCAGCAATTCTTCCTCGTCAAGAATATGGCGCGACAAGGTGAAACCCGATGCCCTGATTCCTTCCCCGGGCATTTGCCCGTTGCGGTCTATCAGGGCGTAGCTGGTCGATGGCATGAGCAGGGCATCGACCAGCTGACGACGGTTCCATGCCTCGCCATAGGCCGGGTCGAAGGCCTGCTGCATGACCTCCATGATCCGGTCAATGTCGCAATCGGGTACCGTCATGCCGCGGGCAGCTGTGCATCGGGCTTGCGGCCGTAGATCGGGCTGAGTGCGGTTTGCAGCAGGGTTTCGGGCAGATGGATGAATGCACGGGCATCGGGCCACAGCGCCAGCGCCGTGCCACGGCCCATGGCTTCCACCATCTCGCTGGCCCGGCTTCCAGCCACCCATTCGCTGGTGCAGGCGGCAATGGCATCGGCGGGCTCGCAAGAGGCAAGATCATCTTCGGGCAGGCCGCGCGCATCGAAGCGCTGGACGAACCATTGTCCATGGCCGCCGGTGGTGCAAACAGTCAGCGGCC
>CAZWEY010000261.1:0-2724 GCA_964632055.1 uncultured Sphingomonadaceae bacterium | reverse complement strand
TTAAGTGCACCAGGCTACTGTTGCGTTTCCTTTGAGAAGGAAGTCGTTGACTGGTGTTGCGATTAACAGAGTAGGGCTGTTGCGTTTCATTGGCAGTGGCGACCATTGCCCGGAAGCCAAGTGGGCACCCGGATGAGTATTTTGGAGCAAACCCACTAGGCGTTCGCACAACAAGCCCTCCACCGATTTCCATCCCAAACTCATCAACGATTTGCATTCAATTCGGCCACCTATTGCTGCCGTTCAACCTCCAGGACTCTATGACTGCTACGCAGCGAGAGCCGACGGTCGCAGGCATGTCAGCCGGAGACTGCTCTCGGCCACAAGCGGGCATGGAGCGGCGGCGGGTTCGGAGGCGGCCTGATCTATTAACTAGCTGTGGATCCACCCGGATGAGTGTGTGGTCATGCAAGCGGCAGCGCCCACCCGAATCATGGTGGAGAGCACGACCATTCCCGGCGTGGTCGTCATCCAAGCAGGTGATACTGCGGCGATGGCGCAGCGCAGTGATCTGACCTGCCGCTGATGGTTGAGGAGATGGATGGTGAATACGCTTGAAAAACCGGCGCAATGGCAGTCGGAATTTTTTGTCGCATGGGTGGGCGAGGCGGATCATGAGGCCGCCCTGGCTCAGCCAAATGAATGGTGGGGGCCGATTGCCGAAACCTTGAAAGCGCAGGGGCACTACGCGCAGGTTTCGCTCTTGTGTGGCGGGGATGTTCAGAGGACAGAGCAATACCGTGAATGGTTGTTAGCGCAGACCACCTACCCTGTCCTCTTACAGCTTGTTAGCTTAAATCTGGTGCCGGAAATAGGAATCGAACCTACGACCTACGCATTACAGAGGAGTGCACTACGCCCATCTGAAAGATAGAAGCTTGCCCAAATCAGCTCGGCTGCGTACAGCAGATGGCAGTTGTCTATGGCTGCATGAAATGCGCTTCCCGCAGAGCAATGTCCTCTCTCAGAATGCGCTGGATTTCCAGCACTGCCGCCGCGCTCTGTTGCACGCTGTGTCCTGAAATGATGATTTTCTCGGATTGCGCCCCGGGAAGATGAGCGCTGCGGTAAGGCACGAGACCATCATCGGAATCAGCGAGGGCCACTTCGGCATTGGCCTGGGCCACGATCGAGTGATAGCGCACCTGGGTAGAGATGGGAAAGTCCGCAGCCGTGCGCACGAATGGATCGTTTTCGTCGAGATTGTCGACGCTATTGGGGATATGCCCCAGGCTTTCATGGCTGCTGGCAGCCGCATCGGGCACCAGCGTGTGGGCGAGTTCTTCGAGCACCGTAATGGGAAAGCGGATAAATCCCGCCATCCAGCGCCCCAGGCGTCCACCCGCGACCGATGTGCCCCGATGAGGCGCCGCGATGAAGATGGCACTGCTGACATTCGGGAAGGGCTCGAAGCGCAACATGGGATCAATGCGCCTGATCTGCTGCGGCGTCAACCGACTGTGATCCGCAGCCAATTGCACCAGCGATTGATCGGTTGACGACACCATCAACCGCGCGATGACCCCGCCCATGCTATGCCCCACCAGCACGAGGTCGGACGACGCCGGCGCTTGGCCGGATGGGTCGAAATGCGTCAGCGTATCCCCGAGCGCCCTGCGAATCATGGCGTGGTTCAACGCGACTGGCATGTTGGTCGGGTAGTAGACCTGCCAGATCTGGTAATGCTGGCGCAGGGCCTCATCGCCCAGGATTTCGTTGGCGAGTTCCACCCAGGCTTCAGGGCTGCTGGCCAGTCCGTGCAGCATGACGATGATCCGCCTGTTCGGATCGTAGGGCTGCATCAAGTAGACGTGCGGGCGGTCGATGCCACCCTCGCGCCCGAGCAGGCTGCGCAGCGACTGGCGGTTGAAATTGGCACGGGCCAGCCATACGCCATAGCCGGCCGTGAAATTGGCCGCCAGCGGCACACGTTGGCCGCGCAGCATAATGGCCGATTCCACATAGGGGTCATGCACCGTCAGACGGGCTGTACGAGCATGCAGCACGCTGTCCAAGTTGTCTCCGTCGGGATGCAGCAGAACCGTCATGGACGGCGCGGGCATCTCGCTCCAGGGCAGCGGTTGCTGATCATGTTTTGCCGCTGGGCGACCACCCCGAGTTGGGGCGGCGCTCAGGGACTCGTCCGGAATGACCGCCACAAGCTCGGCGCCAAAGCCGTCGCGCCGGTAGAGGCTACGCAATCCACGGAAAGACAGGGACGAGGCTGGCAGGAGTTCGGCTGGCACCGCCGTACTGCCCGGTAAGCGCGCGCCGCGCATATCCAGCTTCAGTTCCCAGCCTGCAATGTTCCAACTGGTCTGGTCGGGCAACTGCGTCGGCATTTGTTGCCGAACTTCGAACATGCCGGTGGCCGCATGCTCGACGGCATAGTTATACCAATCCCGCACTTGGGTCTGGCGATCCTCGAAGGCCCGCTCTCCCGGAGTATGGTCACCAAGGAACAGATAAGCATAGGCATAGCGAATCGTCTCAAGCCAGGCGGCTTGCTGCGCTGAGCCGGGCTTCATGGCCTGAGCCTGCGCCAGCCATAGTTCGGACAGTGCAGCCAGGCGTCTATCCGTGGCGACCCCCGTCACGGTAGCCAAGGCCTCCGCGCACTCCGAGGAGATCGGCTTTGCGCATGCCTGCTCATCCAATGCCGCCACCCTGATGGTCTGGACAGTCGCATCGCTGAGCTTGCCACGTGTCAGGATGTCGCCGCGC
>CAZWEY010000260.1:0-2732 GCA_964632055.1 uncultured Sphingomonadaceae bacterium | reverse complement strand
CACGATTGGGGTATGAAGCCCCCGACGGCCAGTGGAAAGTAATGATCTGGGGCAAAAATATTTTCGACAAATATTACTGGACCGCAGTCATTCCATCGAACGATTCTTCCGCACGGCTTGCTGGTCGCCCGGCGACTTATGGTGTCACATTGGGTTTCAGGTTTGAATAATTGACTGGTTGAAAATCCTGTTCTTTAATATATGCTATTAAAGAACAGGATTGATAGCCCAGATAAGATAATACATAAATTACCTAATCACACAGTATATGTTAATTAAAAACAATATGACGAGGAGTATACTGAATGGCCTTAAAGTCAATTTTGCTGATGGACGAGAATTGGGAAATCTATTCTGGTCGCGAACTCCCAAAAATCGTCAATGCTGCAAAAATCGCCGAAGATGCGGGCATCGATTATGTCGCATTAAGCGAACATATTGTTATGGGACCATCATGCGGAATGGGGGGTCTGAAATTCAATCCCCGCGAATTTCATATGCCCGGGAACCAGAGCCCGCTAACGCCCCATCCCAGTTCGCTGATGCTGCTGGCAGCAATGGCAGCGATCACAACCCGCATAAAAGTGATGGCCTTTGCCGTGATCCCGCCGCTCCATCACCCCCTGTCCATGGCCAAACAACTGGCAACACTTGATCTGTTTTCTCAGGGCCGTTTTGCCGTCACTCCAACCGTCGGCTGGCAGGAAGAAGAATATCGCGCGCTGGGTGTTCCGTTCGACAAGCGCGGTAAAATGCTCGATGAACATCTGGAAATCTGGCACAAGGTCTGGGCGGAAACGCCAGCGTCCCATGCGGGCGAGCATTACAGCTTCGACGAGGTTTATTTCGAACCGAAGCCTTGGCGGCCTGAAGGGCCGGAAATTTGGATCGCCGGTGACAAACTGCACCCGGCGGCGCTGCGCCGGATTGCTAAATATGGCGATGCCTTCGCACCGCTCAGCCTGCTGCCACATGAAGATATGGCACGGATCAACGAAGCAATGGCGGAAGCAGGCCGCGATCCCAAAACGCTGGATTTTATCGGCTTTATTCACGGCGAATTCAAATCCGCGACAGGTCCGGCCGATATCGATCAGGCATTGAAAGCCATCCCTAACCAAGTCGAGCACGGTTCAACGACATTCCTGTTCAAGCCCGACCAGTTTATCGACTCACCCGATCAACTGGAAGATTTATGTCGCTATGTCGTTGCCCACCTGAAGGCGGCGAGCTGACTGGATTGCCCTGTCGCACGGAGCGACCGGAATGATGGATCGGGATTAATGGTGAAAGTGCGCGGAATGCGATTCGTCAACGAACACTCTTACCAACCCCCCATTTGGCAAAGGACTTGCGAGACGACCGAAATATGTTCATCAGGTGGGAAATTCCTGCATTGATGAGCGCATTTCTTGGAGGCGCCAAGCGAGCTCGGACACTTGCGGCGTTACAGGAGCGACGGGGCTGGGCGTGCTGGCATCCTGCCCTGCTCAAGTGGCTATATGAGTAGGCTTTCGATCACAAATACTGTTTTTCAGGTCGGTGCGTCTGGAGGAATTCGGCGAGAAGCGTCGTTTGATCGGCAAGCGAATTCTTTCCATTGGTGCCCTATGTTCGACCATAGGGTGGGCGATACTTGCCGACCAAAGGTCGTAAACGGTTCAAACAATTCTGGAGCGCCTTTCGATGTCCACCGACATACCGTTTGAGCCGCTCACTTTCGACCCACAGCATGTCTCGGAAAACGTCTGCATGGTGCCGTCGATGCACGCTCATGTCGGCGAGAACGAAGACGTCCACACATTCGAGTCATTGTCCAAGTCATTGGGTAATCTGGCTCTGCCGCGCTTGATTGCCCAAGCCGAGTCGATGACCCTGGCCGGGCCGGGCGCTATCGTCACCTATTCGCGCAAGGTGTTCATCCCGCTGACGCATTTGTGCCGGGACGTTTGCCATTATTGCACCTTCGCTGCGACGCCGCGGAAGATCGGCCAAGCCTATCTATCGCGCGACGAGGTGCTGGCGATCGCGCGCGCGGGTGTGGCGGCGGGATGCCGGGAGGCGCTGTTCACACTGGGAGATCGTCCGGAGGCGCGCTACGGCGCGGCGCGTGAGGCGCTTGCCGGTCTGGGCCACCCGACGACCTTGTCCTATCTGCGCGAGATGGCCGAAGCCGTGCTGGCCGAGACCGGCCTGCTCCCGCACCTCAACCCCGGGTTGATGGACGATGCAGACTATGCCGCGCTCCGTCCGGTTTCTGCTTCGATGGGGCTGATGCTGGAGACGACCTCGGATCGCTTGTCGGCCAAGGGCGGGGCCCACTATGGCTCGCCGGACAAGCTGCCGACACGCCGGCTGGCGGCGATTGCCGCGGCAGGACGGGCAGGCGTACCGTTCACCACCGGGCTGCTGATCGGCATCGGCGAGACCCGCGCTGAGCGGGTCGAGGCATTGGTCGCGATCCGCGACCTGCACCGCGCGCATGGCCACATCCAGGAAGTGATCATCCAGAACTTCCGCGCCAAGCCGGGCACGCGGATGGCCGATCATCCTGAGCCGTCGCTTGAGGAGCATCTCTGGACGATCGCGGTTGCCCGATTGATCCTGGGGCCGCAGATGACCATCCAGGCACCGCCCAACCTCCACCGGCCCGAGGAGCTGGCGGCGCTGTTGCGCGCGGGCGTAAACGACTGGGGCGGGGTCTCCCCGGTGACCCCCGACCATGTGAACCC
>CAZWEY010000259.1:0-2757 GCA_964632055.1 uncultured Sphingomonadaceae bacterium | reverse complement strand
AAGTCATCATCGAGCTCAACGCCAGCCCGTGGCGGCTCGACATGGATTGGCGCCTGTGGCGCAAGGCTGCGGACAAGGGGCTGCTCTGCGCAATCAACCCGGACGCTCACGAGACGGACAGCCTCCACCACGTCGCAGCCGGTGTGAACTCGGCACGCAAGGGCTGGTTGGTGAAGGATCATGTGTTGAATACGCGGAACTTGGCGGGTGTGAATCGCTGGTTTGCCGAGCGAAAATAATGGGTTTGCGCTCAGGCGTAAGGCCCATGGACTCAGGACTCCGACGACCAACCCTATGCGCAAGATTTTCGTCTCCGGCTGCTACGACATCATCCATGCGGGCCACATTCAGTTTTTCCGTGAGGCCCGGGCCTTGGGGGATTTTCTGACGGTCTGTTTTGCGTCGGCGGAAGTGCTGTGGATTCACAAACATCGCAAGAGTTCTCTGCCGGACGAACACAAGCGCGCCTTGCTGGCGAATCTGCGCTGCGTTGACGAGGTGGTCGTGGGCGACGGACTCGACGAGGGCATTGATTTTCGCGAGCATTTTCTCCGGATTCGACCCGCCGTGCTGGCGGTGACGGAGGACGACAAATACGGTCCGCTGAAGCGCGCGCTTTGCGCCGAGGTGGGCGCCGAGTATGTCGTTTTGCCAAAAACCCCGCCGGAGTTTCCGCCGATCTCCACGACCGAGATCGTCCGTTACATCCGGGCCCCGCAAGAAGCGCCATTGCGAGTGGATTTTGCCGGCGGCTGGCTGGACGTGCCGAAATTTGCGCGGGAGGGAGCGTATGTCGTGAATTGCGCCATCTCGCCGACCGTTTCGCTGCGCGCCTGGCCTTACGAGCGCAACGCCGGCTTGGGCGGCAGTGGCGCCTGGGCCTTGCTCAACGGCAAGAATGGCGTGGATGCCGAACTCGATCTGGGTGTGGGCTGGCAGGATCCCGCCGTGATCGCAGAAACCGGCCTGTGTGTATGGCGCAGTGGTGCCCGGCCGGTCTTGGAGCTAAAGCACAACGCGGACTTTTTGCGTGGACGCATGGCTTTGTTTTGGACCGGCCAATCGCATCATACGCCCGGCGTGGTGGCAAAGCTACGCGACTATGATGGAATTTCAGCCGCCGGTCGCATGGCGCGTGATGCGGTGTGGGCGTCTGATCTCACGGGCTTGGCCCGGGCGGTCGACGGTTCGTATCAGGTGCAAATTGGCGAGGCGATGGAGGCGTTGCCTGACGGTGGCGCCGGCGTGCTCGCGCGGAAATACTGTGGCGGCGGTTTCGGCGGCTACGCGCTTTACCTGTGCGAGTCAGCGGTGGTGCGCGATCGGCTGTGCAGCCAGCCTGGGTTCCGCGCGATCGAGCCGTATGTCCAATCGGGGATGTAGGACGAAGATTGTTAACACAGAGAACGCGGAGGTCGCAGAGGTATAGCTCTGAACTCTGTGTGCTCTTGGCCCTCCGTGTTAACCCTGATTGGGCTTATCGGCCGCCGCGGCCGAAGATCGGGACGGGCAGCGTGGCGACGAGAATCTTGAGGTCGAGCCACAGAGACCACTATTCGATGTATTGGAAGTCGAGTTGCACCCAGTCGTCGAAGCTGGTGATTTCGTTGCGACCGCGGATTTGCCAGAGACAGGTCAGGCCGGGCTTCACGCTGAGCCGACGGCGCTGGGTGTTCTCGGCGATGCCTTCAATTTCGAAGACCGGCAGCGGTCGCGGCCCTGCTCGATGCGTTCCAGCAGGACGCGGTTCATCTGGGCCACGAGATCGACCTGGCTGCGGGCGAGCTTGGTTTCGCCCAGCTCGGTCAAGATGGCCTTCAGCATTTGGGTTTCCGTGACCCGGGGATTGAGAATCAGGGCGGTGTCAAACCGGTCGTTATCGATCTCGGTGAGGAACCGGCGGCACAGGGTGGTCTTGCCGCAGCCCACCTCGCCGACGAGGACGATGAAACCTTTCCACTCCTGCACACCATATTTCAGGTGTTGCAGGGCTTCCTGGTGGGTCGGGCTGAGGTAAAGGAATTTGGGGTCGGGCGTGATGTTGAAAGGCATTTCCCGAAGCCCGTAAAACGCCCGATACATGAGAGATGACACTGTGTGGCAACACGGCCGAAAGGCACGCAAAAACCAACGGGCAAAAAGTTTACAGAGATAATTTACAGGATTGGCCCGATTTGCCTGCATGGTGCCGTGAATTTCCGCCGGCTCGTCATCACGGTTTATCTGGCCCTGTTTCTGGGCGTGGCCGTGGCGTCAGGCGTGTTTTTCTGGCAGGCGCAGCAGGAATACGAAAATCTGCGCGAGCAGGAGCGGGCGATCCGCCAAAAACTCGCCGACGCCGAGCAACGGCTCAAGGACCAGGAACGGATTCTCGAGCGCCTCCGCACCGACCCGACCTATGTTGAGCGCGTGATTCGGCAGCGCCTCGGTTACGCCAAACCCGACGAATACATTTTTCGTATCCTGGAGTAACTCGTTCGTTTTCTCGCCATGGCAACTCATCCCTTGATCTCCACATTCGGACAGGCCGGCCAAGGCCATCTCTTCACCTTTTGGGACCGGCTTGATGCTGCGGGGCGGGCCCAGCTGCTGGAAGAGGCTGGCGAGATCGACCTGGGGGAGATCAAGCGGCTTACGGAAACATTGCTGGGGAAATCGGGCGCCCCGACGGACTTGAGCGGCTTGGAACCGGCGCCTTACGAGTGCTTGCCCGAAAATGGCGGCGATGCGGCGGCGTGGGCCGATGCCCGGTCGGCG
>CAZWEY010000258.1:0-2763 GCA_964632055.1 uncultured Sphingomonadaceae bacterium | reverse complement strand
CGGCAGGGTCGCTGACCGCAGCGGCGGTGACGTTGGCAAAAACGGGCAGGCGCAGCGCCTGCACCGGGGTTTTGGCCAGCGCCTCAGCCATCGCTTCGGCGGCAGGGCCCATCAGCGGGCAGTGAAACGGCGCGGAAACCGGCAGCAACACACCGCGCTTGATGCCGAAATCCTTGACCAGTTCGACCGCGCGGCCAATCGCCCCGGCATGGCCCGAAAGCACGACCTGCGTCGGATCATTGTCATTGGCAACAGTGCAGACCTCGCCCTGCGCCGCTGCATCGGCCAAGCCTTGCGCCTTTTCGATGTCGGCGCCCAGAAGCGCGCACATCGCGCCCTCGCCTACCGGAACCGCGGCCTGCATGGCGGTACCGCGAAGCTTCAAAAGCCGCGCAGTGTCAGCCAGCGAGAAACCGCCCACGGCGCACAATGCGGTATATTCGCCGAGGCTATGACCCGCGACATAATCGCCCTTGTCAGCGATCGAGATGCCGCCTTCTTTCTCCAGCACCCGCAGCACGGCGATGGCGTGGGCCATGATCGCGGGCTGGGCGTTGGCGGTCAGCGTCAGTTCGTACTCCGGCCCTTCGCGCATGATGCGGCTGAGGTTCTGGCCCAGCGCGTCGTCCACTTCCTGAAACACCTCGCGCGCAGCGGGGCTGGCGACGGCCAGTTCCGCGCCCATGCCGACCTTCTGGCTGCCCTGACCCGGAAAAACGAATGCTCTCATTGCTAACTTCTCCCTGCTGGCGCGCCGGTTAGGAAGGGGCGGGCGCAGAGGCAAGCCCGAAAGGCACAATCCTGTTGGCAGCATCATGGCCGATATCGGCACATCCCAGAAACGGAATGCCCGCCTGCTCGCACCAGTAACGGGCCATGTCCTCGACCGATGCGCCAAAGGGCCGGTCGTTTTCGGGAATCTCGCTGCACCGTCCCAGCCGCAATCCGGCAATGCCCTTGAGAGCCGGCATCAGGTGAAAGAAGAGCCTGTCAATGGCGTAGAGATGCTCAGACACCTCCTCGACCATCACCACATGGCCGGAGAGATCGGGCATCAGCGGGGTTCCGGCCAGCATGCCCAGCGTCATCAGGTTGAAGGCGGCCGTCGGGCGTTCATCGAGCGAAGGCTCAAGGCCCGACATGTCACCGCACAGCCAGGCCAGCACACGCCGCACAGCAGCATCGCCGCCCTCGCGCCTGATATCGACCGGCATCGGGGCATGGACCGGCTTGCCAATCCCGGCGCGATAAAGGGCCGCGAGCAGATAACCGCCATCGGAATAACCAAGGAACGCCTTGCCCCGCGCCTCCGGGCCAAGCCCTGCAATGGCCGCTTCGGCGATGCGATTGGAGCCATAGCCGCCCCGCGCGAACCACACGGCATCATTCGCAGCATCTCTGGCGCATTCGAGGAATGCGTCCAGCCTCGCGTCATCCGATCCGGCGAAGTGGCCCTCTTCCAGAGAGCATTGCGGGTGAAAGACCAGATCGAGCGCCGGGAACTCGGCATTCGCAAGCGCCAACACACGCTCCGCATCCTCGGCGGTTATCGGCGTTGCGGGGGCACAGATGGCGATGCGTTTGGTCACGCTCTCTCCTAGCGATGTTGTGTTGTGAAGCACAACCGCATACCGCATGCCCATGACATCGGACATCACTTCCCATCCCTGGTTCTTCTGCGGGCTAGGCGGCTCAGGCATGCTGCCGCTGGCTCTTATCCTGCGTGGACAAGGGGCGCAGGTCGCAGGTTCCGACCGCAGTTATGATCAGGGCCGGACGCCAGAGAAGTTCGCCTGGCTGGAGGCGCAGGGGATCGCCCTGTTTCCACAAGATGGCAGCGGCATAACCAGTTCCTCGCAAATCCTCGTCGCCTCTGCCGCGGTCGAGGATACGGTGCCCGAAATGGTCCGGGCCAAGGAACTGGGCTGCGCGCGGATGAGCCGGGCCGAACTGCTCGCGGCAATGTTCAACGCCAGCGGCGGCGGCATCGCCATTGGCGGGACAAGCGGCAAATCGACCGTCACGGGAATGCTGGGCTGGATCATGACCGCAACCGGCCGCGACCCGACCATCATGAACGGCGCGGTGATGAAGAACTTCGTCAGCCCCGATGCCCCCTTCGCCTCTGCGCGGGTCGGCCAGGGGCAGGTTTTCGTTTCCGAAGTGGACGAAAGCGACGGCTCCATCGCGCTTTATCGCCCGCGCGTTTCGGTGCTGCTCAATGTGAGCCTCGATCACAAGTCGATGGAGGAATTGCGCGCGCTGTTCGGCGGATTTCTGTCCGCAAGCGAAACCTGCGCTATCAATGCGGACGATGCCGAGGCGCTCGCCCTGCTGCCCCATGCCGCCCAAGCGCTGACTTTCGGGATTGAACAGGAAAAGGCCCAGATCGGCGTGGTTCCCGGCTCGATTGCCGATGGGCCGACCCGGCAGGCAGCGCTGGTGATCGACCGGCATGACGGCAAGGAATATCCTCTGATGCTGGCGGTGCCGGGGCGTCACAATCTGTCAAACGCGCTGGCCGCCATTGCCGGGGCGGTGGCCGCGGGCGTTCCCGTGGCTGACGCGGTGGCCGCGCTTGCGGGCTATGCGGGCCTTGCGCGGCGCTTCGACATCATCGGCACCAGCCCTTCCGGCATCACGGTGATCGACGATTTCGGCCATAACCCGGAAAAATGCGCGGCGACGCTCAGAACGCTGAAAAGCCATCCGGGCCGCGTCATCGCCTTCTTCCAGCCGCATGGATATGGCCCGCTGCGCCAG
>CAZWEY010000257.1:0-2833 GCA_964632055.1 uncultured Sphingomonadaceae bacterium | reverse complement strand
GTCGGCTTCATTGATCGCCTTCACGACTTCCATCGCCGCGCCGTCGAACGTCCGGGCTTCTTACAGCTGATCTTAGACGAGCACGCTGGCGACCATGGTCAGGTGCTGCCACTTGCCCTTGGGGTCGGTGAAACGAAGATCAATCCATTCGATCTCCTCGTCCTTGATCCTTTTGACGATATCCTTTGCACTGGCCATTTCGGTCGTTCCCTTTTCGTGCAGTTAAACCCGGACCGCGCCCCCTGCCGGGATGAGCGGCCAATTCCTGTATTGCCTGTTTAGATCGCTTCGTTGTCGCGTTCGCCTGTGCGGATGCGCAGGGCGCTGTCGATGGTGGAGATGAAGATCTTGCCATCGCCGATGCGACCGGTTTGCGCAGCAGCGGCAATCGCCTCCACCGTCTTTTCAGCCAGATCATCGCTCACGACGACTTCGAGCTTCACCTTGGGCAGGAAGTCGACGACATATTCGGCACCGCGATAGAGTTCGGTGTGGCCTTTCTGGCGGCCGAAACCCTTTGCTTCGAGCACGGTGATGCCCGATACGCCGATTTCGTGAAGCGCTTCCTTCACCTCGTCGAGCTTGAACGGCTTGATGATGGCTTCGATCTTTTTCACGTCTTCAATGCCCTCACGATGCATTGGGGCACAATACCCCGGCTAACTGTGGCATGGCCTGTCCATCAAGAATCATGCCAGCTTTACTGCCGAGCACTAGGCCATCTGCAAGGCCCCGGAAAGTCCAGAATGCGGGCACCATCGGCATGGCCAATGGCGAGGAATCCGGGGGTTTCCGCATGGATCCCTGGGCACATGCCTAAAGAATGGGCAGCATCTGCCCGATTCGCGAGCAGAATTAGAGGATGAGTCCGGCGGTTTCGGGCAGCCCGGCCATCAGGTTGAGCGATTGCACCGCGGCCCCGCTCGCCCCCTTGCCGAGATTGTCGAGCACGGCAACAAGCCGCGCCTGCGATCCGTCCTTTGCTCCGAACACCGACAATTCAAGCCGGTCGGAAGGCGCGCGGCTGCGCCTCAGAAGGATTTCGTCGGGCGTGGCCGAGGTGACCGTGACGATGGCGCTTGCCTCATAGAAGCGGGCAAGGGCCTCGCGCAGCGCATCGGGAGAGGCTGCGCCAGGCATCGCCGCCAGCGGCAAGGGCACTTCCACCACCATGCCGCGATGAGCGGGGATGACTGCGGGCGCGAAGACGGGCGCATGGGCAAGGCCGGCATGACGCTGCATTTCGGGCAGGTGCTTGTGGCCGAGCGCCAGCCCGTAATCGCGAAAAGCGATGTCGCCGTCATTCTCGAACCGTTCGATCAAGGCCTTGCCGCCGCCCGAATAGCCCGACACCGCGTTGACAGTATAGGGCCAGTCGGCCGGAAGCAGGCCCGCGCGCACCAGCGGGGCGACAAGGGCGAGGAAACCGGTGGGGTAGCAGCCGGGATTGCTTACCCTCCCGGCACCGGCCACGGCATCGCGGCCGGTCAGTTCGGGAAAGCCATAGGTCCAGCCCGGAGCCACACGATGCGCGCTCGATGCGTCGATGATCCGCACCTTGCTGCCTTGCGCCATTTCGGCCGCTTCGATGGCGGCATCATCATGCAGGCACAGCACCGCAAAATCCGCCGCATGCAGCGCTTCCTTGCGCGCGGAAGAGGATTTGCGGCTGGCATCGTCAAGAATCAGGAGCTCGAACTCGCTGCGGGCTGAAAGCCGGTCGGCGATTTCCAGCCCGGTGGTGCCGGCCGCACCATCGATGAACACGCTTTGGGTCATTGCTCTGGCTGCTCCAGCTGGTCGGCCCTGATATAGCCGACCGGCCCTTCCAGCCCGTTCATGATGCCCCATGCCCATTCGCCCTGAATGTCGAGCACGTCGAAGGACTGGCCTTGCGCCAGCTCCAGAAGGCTGACAGCCGCAAGATCGGGTCCGGCGCGCAGGCAAGTGCTGTCCACCTTGGCCTTGCGCGGCTGCGGCACGGCATAATGCGGCACGAACAGCCTTCCTGCGAGCGCGATATGCGCCAGGTCGCCGCGAACCGGCCAGACTGCCGGATCGAGCTTTTCGTTCGGTCCTGACAATGCGAACGGACCTTGGGGAACCTGACCGGCGAGCAAGATGGAAAACCTCCAGCGCTTAATATGGAAGCGCGCGATTAGCCGTGCTTTCGACCGGGGGCAAGGTTTGCAGGCAGCACTTAGCCCCCGAACCGGCCTTTCACCATGTGCCATGCCGCGCGCAGGCCCAGCGCATCGCCGCCCTTGGGGCGACCGGGCTTGGCGACCGGACGCCAGGCGAAAGTGTCGAAATGCGCCCAGTCCAGCCCCTCGCCGACGAACCGGTCAAGGAATAAGCCGGCCACGGTTGCGCCAGCATAGGAATTGTCGGCTGAATTGTTCAGGTCGGCGATGTCCGATTTGAGATAATCGGCATAAGCGGAATGCAGCGGCAGGCGCCAACATTCATCGTCAAAGGCGCGGCCTGCGGCAAGTATGGCTTCGGCCGTTGCGTCGTTGCGGGTGAACAGGGCGGGGAGGTCCGGCCCCAATGCCACTCTGGCAGCGCCTGTCAGCGTTGCGAAATCGATCATCAGTTCGGGCTGGTCGTCGCTGGCGCGGGCCAGCGCATCGGCCAGAATCAGGCGGCCTTCAGCATCGGTATTGCCGATTTCCACGCTCAGCCCCTTGCGCGAGCGCAGCACGTCGCCGGGGCGGAAAGCATTGCCCGCTATCGCATTTTCCACCGCCGGGATGAGCAGGGAAAGGCGGACATTGAGGCGGGATTCCATCACCAAAGAGGCCAGCGCCAGAGCATGTGCGGCACCGCCCAT
>CAZWEY010000256.1:0-2885 GCA_964632055.1 uncultured Sphingomonadaceae bacterium | reverse complement strand
CCCCCGCCGACGGCTGAGGGCAGGCCGATGCTGCAACCCGGCGCGACCATCGGCATTCTTGGCGGCGGACAGCTGGGCCGGATGATGGCCATGGCGGCCGCGCAATTAGGCCTCAAGTGCCATATTTACGCCCCCGAACGCGACAGCGTCGCCGCCGAGGTGAGCGCCGCCTTTACCTGCTCGCCCTGGCACGATGCAGAGGCGCTGGCCCGTTTCGCCGAATCTTGCGATGCGATCACCTACGAGTTCGAGAACGTGCCGGTCGGCCCGCTCGCCGCCCTTGCAACGCCAAAGCTGAACCCGCCGCTGAAAGCGCTGGAAGTGGCGCAGGACCGGCTGAGCGAGAAGAATTTCGTGACCGATCTGGGCGGCAGGCCCGCACCCTTCATGGCGGTCGATTCGGCACAAGACCTTGCCGATGCGATCGAACGCATCGGCACCCCCGGCATCCTCAAGACAAGGCGCGACGGCTATGACGGCAAGGGCCAGTGGCGCATCGATTCGGCGCGCGATGCCGATGCGATCCGCCTGCCGGAAAGCCCGCTGATCTACGAGGGCTTCGTGCGGTTCGAGGCAGAGTTCTCAGTCATTCTCGTGCGCGGCATGGATAGCGAGATCCGCTTCTGGGACAGCGCGGAAAATGTCCATGAAAAAGGCATCCTCGCCACCTCCACCCTGCCCGCCAGCCCGATCATCGACGAACAGGTCGAGGCGGCCCGCGCACTGGCGAGCCAGATCGCCGCGGCGCTCGGCCATGTCGGCGTGTTGACGCTCGAATTCTTCGCCACCGCCGATGGCCCCGTTTTCAACGAGATGGCCCCGCGCGTCCACAATTCCGGGCACTGGACCATCGAGGGCGCCCGCACCTCGCAATTCGAAAACCACATCCGCGCCGTCGCCGGAATGCCGCTGGGCGATACTGCGCTGACGGCTGGCCATATCGCGATGCGCAACCTCATCGGCGATGACGTGCTGGCAGCAGCAGAAATCCTTTGCGATCCCTGCAACCACCTCCACCTCTATGGCAAGGCGGAAGTGCGCGCGGACCGCAAGATGGGCCATGTGACGCGCGTCACCCTATGAGCCAGACCATCTTCCTCATCGTCGCCCGCGCGAGCAATGGCGTGATCGGCAAGGGCAACGCGCTGCCCTGGCGCATCCCTGCCGACCTCAAGCGGTTCAAGACTCTCACTATGGGAAAACCGATGGTGATGGGACGCAAGACCTTCGCCAGCCTGCCCGGCCTCTTGCCCGGCCGCCGCCATATCGTGCTGACCCGCGATCCCGAATGGAGCGCGCCGGGCGCAGAGGTGGCGCGCAATATGCAGGAAGCCCTTGACCTTGCTGGTGTTGGCGAGGTCGCGATCATCGGCGGTGCGGAAATCTATGCGCTGTTCGCCCCGCTTGCAGACAGGGTGGAACTGACCGAGGTCCACGCCGAAATCGAGGGCGACACCATGCTGCCCGCAATGGGGGATGGCTGGCGCGAGAGCTTGCGCGAAGATCATCCCGCGCTAGGAGAAACTCCGGCCTATTCCTTCGTCACACTGGAGCGTTCGCATCCGTGACCCGACTTGATCACCGCGAAAGAGTGCCTGATGCCTTGCGGGGCGCGATTGTCGCGCTGGGCAATTTCGACGGGTTTCATATCGGCCATCAGGCAGTCGTCCGTCAGGCGAAGGGCTGGGCGAGAAGCGAAGGCCGTCCGCTCATCGTCGGCACGTTCGATCCGCATCCGGTGCATCATTTCAAGCCCGATGTCGCCCCGTTCGAGCTGACCACGCTCGATCAGCGCGCCGAACTGTTCCATGCTGCAGGCGCAGACGCCATGCTGGTGTTCCATTTCGACGAGGCTCTGGCGAACACTACGGCAGAAGGCTTTGCGCTTGGCACCATGAAGGAGCGGATCGGCGCCGCAGGCATCGTTACGGGCGAAGATTTCTCCTTCGCCAAGGGCCGCAGCGGCAACATCACCCTGCTGTCCGAACTGGGCCGGCAATATGGCTTCGGCGTGCGCACCGTGGGGCCGATCGCGGAAGCGGGAGAGGTCGTCTCCTCCAGCCGGATCAGGAATGCGCTGCGGGAGGGCGACTGCGAAACGGCCACGCGCCTGCTCACCCGCCCCTTCGCCATTCGCGGGGTTGTGCAGCATGGCGACAAGGTGGGTCGCACCATCGGCTTTCCCACCGCGAACCTCGCGCTGGGGGATTATCTGCGCCCGCATTACGGCATCTATGCGGTGACCGGCCATGTGATCGCCACGGGCCAGGTGCTGCAGGGCGCAGCCAATATCGGCATCCGCCCGACCTTCGATCCGCCCAAGGAGCTGCTGGAACCGCATTTCTTCGACTTTACAGGCGACCTTTACGGGCAGGAGATCGAGGTGGCCTTCCGCCATTTCCTGCGGCCTGAGCAGAAATTCGACGGACTCGACGCGCTGATGGCGCAGATGGCGAAGGATTGCGAGAAGGCAAGGAAACTCCTAAGCGGCTCCGCATGAGCGACGCGCCCGACTACAGAGACACCGTCTTCCTGCCGAAGACCGATTTCCCCATGAAGGCAGGCCTGCCCGCCAAGGAGCCGGGCATCCTTGCCCGCTGGCAGGAGATGGACCTCTACGCCCGGATCCGCGAAGCGCGCGCGGGCCGCGAAAAATTCATTCTTCATGATGGTCCGCCCTACGCCAATGGCGACATGCATATCGGCCATGCGCTGAACCATATCATCAAGGATATGGTGGTGCGAACGCAAACGCTGCTCGGCAAGGACGCGCCTTACGTCCCCGGCTGGGATTGCCACGGCCTGCCGATCGAATGGAAGGTCGAGGAGGAATACCGCAAGAAAAAGAAGAACAAGGACGAAGTCCCCCCGCGCGAATTCCGCGC
>CAZWEY010000255.1:0-2885 GCA_964632055.1 uncultured Sphingomonadaceae bacterium | reverse complement strand
GTGGCGCTGGGCTGGCTGGTCTGGCGGCTGGGCGGGGCAGGGCTGCTGTTTCTGTGCTGTGCGCTGGCAGTATTGTTGCTGGCCATGCTGGCGCTTGCCGGGCGCAAACAGCGCAAAGCAGGCAGAGTGCATGGCCTGCTTGCGCTTGGCGCGGTGCTGATCGGCGGCGTGGCTTTTCTCGGCTGGCCCGAACGGATCGAGCCGCCGGCAGCAGCGCAGGGGGGCGTGATAAAGTCCTCCCCCTTCAGCGAGGCGGCTCTGGCCAGCGCGCGGGCCAGCGGCAGGCCGGTTTTCGTCTGGTTCACCGCCGATTGGTGCATCACCTGCAAGGTGAACGAGCGTGTGGCGATCGAACGCGAGGCGGTGCGCGATGCTTTCGCCAGAGCTGGCGTTATTGTGCTCAAGGGCGACTGGACACAACGCGATCCTGCCCTGACCCGCTTTCTCACCCGGCAGGGTGCCGCCGGTGTGCCGCTCTATCTATGGTATCGGCCGGGCAGAGAGCCGGAGCATCTCAACCAGCTGCTCGCTCCCGATGCGTTGCTGCGTCTGGCGCGTCAGGCTCCTCAGGCGGAGTGAGCAGCGCAAGGCAAGCTGCGTGAAGCCGGGCAAGTTCAGGCGAAGCTGGGGCCTCAAATGTGCCGCCGCCCGGCAGGGTCACTTCGATAGCGCGGGTTCCATCCAGCACATCGAGATGCGGGTCTGCCGCAGGCACAAGGGCTTCCCAGCGCCATTGGCCTGTGTGCCGGGTTGCATCGGCCTTGGCCCTGAGCACACGCCCATTGCCGATCACCGCCATCAACGCCCTGGCGCCGGGATCGGCCGCAACATGGCGCACCAGCCGCATTGCAGGCTGAGCTGCTGACGGCACTTCGCAGGAGATGGTGAGGAGGGGGGTATCCCCGGCCTTGCCGAAGGAAAGGGCCTTGCCCGATGGCAGCTCCTGCCAGAACGCGTCCTCAGTGTCGGGCGACTGGCTGATGCCGGGGCTGGCCTCCACCCGGTCCAGCGCCAGCCGTTCGACCGGCGCCCCCGATGGCTGGCTGGAGGACTGGCCACAGGCGGCAAGGAAAAGGAGGAGCGTAACCTCAGGGACGTGGCGCATCGCGGCGGTATTCAGGCGGCGCGAGGCTGGACAGTAAGCTGCAGCCCCAGTGCGCCGAGCACAGCAAGCAATGTTTCTAGCGTGGGATTTCCGTTTTCAGATAGCGCATTGTATAGTGCTTGCCTGCCAAGGCCGGCTTTTTTTGCGAGTATTGTCATGCCCTTGGATCGGGCGACGTCCCCCAGCGCGCTGGCAATGTGCTTCGCATCGTTACCTTCCATCGCCGCTTCGAGATAATAGAGGATGTCCTCCTCTGTTTCGAGGTGGTGAGCCGGGTCAAAGGGGTAAACCTTCAATGACATCATTTGCTTCCTTGGCGAGCAGCTTGGCCTTGGCGATATCGCGGCTTTGCGTGCTCTTGTCTCCGCCATTGAGCAGGATGATCAATACATCAGCCCGCCATATGTAGTAAACACGAAAGCCGGGTCCAAAATGCAGCCTAAGTTCCTGCACCCCGTCGCCAACAGACTTGCTATCACCGGCATTGCCATTGGCGAGACGGCGCAACCGATCAACAATTCGCAACCGACTTTTCCGATCGCTGAGGCCATAAAGCCAGCTCCGGAATTGTTTGGTTTCGACAACTTCAACCGTGCCACTTGGTAAAGTAGACGGCTTCAAACGGCCATTCATAGGATCACTCCAGATGCAAATTGCGAGTTAGAGATGTCTCGCGATCCACGCGGCTCGACGTCTAAACTCGCCGTTTTACAGGAGGCGGAACCTGAATGACGTGTCCTTCATATAGGACAGTGTGACTGGATTTGCAACCGAAATGACTACCGCCCCCATTTCTTCTGTGTCTTTCCAAATCTCATCTTGCGGGTGCCGGGTTTGCCTTCATTGCTGCGCCCGACCAGTGGCGCTTTCTTTTCGTTATCGGGGATGCCCAGCTCGTCGGCTTCCAGCCTTCTGATCTCGTCGCGCAAGCGGCCTGCTTCCTCGAATTCCAGGTCGGCGGCGGCTTCGCGCATGCGCTTTTCAAGGTCGTCGATATAGCTGCGCAGATTATGGCCGACGAGATGGGTGTTCGCATCGTCTTCCAGTTCCACCACCACCCCGTCGCGGCTGGCGGTGTCGGCGATGATGTCGGCAATGCCGCGCTTGATGGTTTCGGGCGTGATGCCATGGTCTTCATTATAAGCGCGCTGTTTTTCGCGGCGGCGGTCGGTTTCGGCCAGCGCGCGCTCCATGCTGCCGGTCATGCGGTCGGCATAGAGGATCACCCTGCCATCGACATTGCGCGCAGCGCGCCCGATCGTCTGGATAAGGGAGGTTTCAGAGCGCAGGAAACCTTCCTTGTCGGCATCGAGAATGCAGACAAGGCCGCATTCCGGGATATCCAGCCCTTCGCGCAGCAGGTTGATGCCCACCAGCACATCATAGACGCCGAGCCGCAAATCGCGGATCAGCTCGATGCGTTCCAGTGTCTCGACGTCGGAATGCATGTAGCGGACGCGAAGCCCCGCCTCATGCATGAATTCTGTCAGGTCTTCGGCCATGCGCTTGGTCAGCGTGGTGACCAGCGTGCGATAGCCCTTCTGCGCCGTCTCGCGGCATTCGTTGATGCAATCCTGCACCTGGTCTTCGACCGGGCGGATAGTGACGGGCGGATCGATCAGCCCTGTGGGCCGGATCACCTGTTCGGCAAAGACGCCGCCGGTCTGCTCCATTTCCCAGCCGCCGGGCGTCGCCGAAACGGCAACCGTCTGAGGGCGCATCGCATCCCATTCGTTGAAGCGCAGCGGGCGGTTGTCGATGCAGCTGGGCAGGCGGAAGC
>CAZWEY010000254.1:0-2929 GCA_964632055.1 uncultured Sphingomonadaceae bacterium | reverse complement strand
TGCGCGCGATGCTGGCAGCGGCGCGATCCTATAGCGCGAGCGGGAGGCCGCTGGCGATCTTCCCCGAAGGCACGCGCATCGCCCATGGAACGCAGGCCCCGCTGCAATCGGGCTTTTCCGGGCTTTACAAGATGCTCAATCTTCCGGTTGTCCCGGTCGCGGTCAACAGCGGCCTGCTCTATCAGCGCCTCTGGAAAAAGCCGGGCACCATCATCATGCAGATCGGCGAACCCATCCCGGCTGGCCTGCCCCGCGAGGAAATCGAAGCGCGGGTGGCTGAAGCCATCAATCTGTTGAACCGGCCCTGAGCGGATCAGCCTTCGTGATCGCCGCGCCCGAAATCGGGCCGTGCGTCGTCCTGGCCCATTTCGATGATCGAGCGGCGAATGGCGCGGGTGCGGGTGAAGGCATCGAACAGCCCCTCGCCATCACCTGCGATGATCGCCTGGCGCAATTGTTCGAGATCGGCTGAAAACCGCTCCAGCATCTCCAGCACCGCATCGCGGTTGGTGAGGAAGATATCGCGCCACATGGTCGGGTCGGATGCGGCAATGCGGGTGAAATCGCGGAAACCGCCCGCGGAATATTTGATCACTTCGCCCTGCGTGACATCCTCAAGGTCGGACGCGGTGCCAACGATGGTATAGGCGATGAGATGCGGGATATGGCTGGTCACCGCCAGCACCAGATCGTGATGCTCCGCGCTCATCACCTCCACGCGTGCGCCGAGCATAGACCAGAACTCGCCCAGTCTTTCGGTATCGGGGCACGTGCTGCCGTCTGGCGGTGTCAGGATGCACCAGCGATTGTGAAACAATGTGGCAAAGCCGGCATCCGGCCCGCTATGCTCGGTTCCGGCAACCGGGTGGGCCGGGATGATCGTGTGTCCGGGCAAGGCTTCAGCTAGTGCGCGGGCCACGGTCTGCTTCGAAGAACCGACATCGCTGATGACCACACCATCTGCCAGGCCCGGCGCCATGGCTTGCGCAGCCTGCGTCATCGCGCCAACCGGCACGCACAGGATGACGAGGTCGGCTCCTTCTGTCGCTTCTGCCGCGGTGTCGCATATGGTTTGGGCCAGACCGCGTTCGCGCGCGCGCTGGCGCACAGCCGGATCGGCATCGAAGGCGCTCGTCCGGACGCCGGGCAGGTGGCGCTGCACCGCAAGACCGATCGAGCCGCCCAGCAGGCCCAGCCCGATGATCGCGACGTGGCGAAAGCTCATTGTGCGGTTTCCGCCATTTCGCGCAGGCCCCGTGCTATATCATCCATCTGCTCGGGCGTGCCGATGGTGATGCGCAGCGCTTGCGGCAGCCCCTGGCCCGGTAGCCAGCGGGTCGCATAGCCGCGCTCCATCAGGCCTTGATGGGCGGCCTCGGCGCTCAGCGCGCCTTCGAACAGGATCAGCACGAAATTGGCCTTGCTCGGAACGCAGCGCAGACCATGATTGCCGAGAGCTTCGAGGGCTTCGACAAAACGGGCGCGTTCGGCCAGATTGTGATCGCGCGAGCTTGCGACGAAATCCTGATCCTGCAGCGCGGCAATGGCCATGGCCTGCCCGGTGGCGCTGACATTGAAGGGGCCGCGAATGCGGTTGAGGCTGGCGACAAGATGCGCCGCCCCTGTTGCCCAGCCGATGCGTTCGCCAGCAAGCCCGTAAATTTTGGAAAAGGTGCGGGTGACGAGAACGTTTTGATGGGCAGCGGCCAGTTCCAGCCCGCCATCATCGTCCTGCGGGAGCAGATATTCGGCATAGGCCTGATCGAGCACGAACAGCACGTCAGAAGGCAGCGCCGCATGAAGCCGGGCGATGTCCTCGCGGCCCAGAAAGGTGCCGGTGGGATTATTGGGATTGGCAAGGAAGACGACGCGGGTTTTCTCGTTCACCAGCGCCAGCAGCGCATCGACATCGGTGCCATAAGCGGCATCATTAGCCACGACAGGCGTCGCGGCGCAGCGCCGCGCAGCAATGTCATAGACCGAAAAGCCATAGCGCACATAGATCACCTCGTCGCCCGGACCGGCATAGGCTTGCGCTGCAAGGTTCAGCAATTCGTCGGAGCCCGTGCCGCAAACGATCCGCGCCGGGTCCAGCCCGTGCACCGTGCCGATCGCTTCGCGCAACCGGGTCGAATCCGGGTCGGGATAGAGTGCAGCCGCTTGCGCAGCACCCCTTGCCGCCAGGGCGGCGGGGCTGGTTCCAAGCGGGTTTTCATTGGCTGAAAGCTTGACAAGCTCGCGCCCGTCGCTGGCCTTTGACTTGCCGGGAACATAGGCATGGATCGCCTCGATCCAGGGCTTGGCGACAGGATGCTTGGACGTGGAATGAACCATGGAGCGGCGCATAGCCGCCTTTGCGCGATAAGGACAGTCTGCTGATCGTCCCAAGCGCCAATTGACACGGGCGCGTCGCTCGCCCAACTGAACCGGGCATATGACACAGACCATCGCCTCGACCTGCAGCAGCGTGCTGCGCCTGCCCCAAGCCCTGCCGCTCGACAGCGGACAGGCGCTGGAGCATGTCGATGTCGCCTATGAAACCTATGGCGAGCTGAATGCCGGAAAATCCAACGCCATCCTAGTCTTTCATGCGCTGACCGGCGATCAGCATGTCGCCAGTCCGCATCCAATCACCGGCAAGCCGGGCTGGTGGGAACGCATGGTGGGGCCGGGCAAGCCGATGGATACCGATCGCTTCTTCGTCATCTGCGCCAATGTGCTGGGCAGCTGCATGGGCTCCACCGGCCCATCGAGCGAGGCGGGCGATGGCAAGCCATGGGCGATGCGTTTTCCGGTCATCACCATCCGCGACATGGTGCGTGCCCAGATCGAACTGCTCGATCATCTGGAGATCGATGCGCTGCACGCGGCGGTTGGCGGTTCGATGGGCGGGATGCAAGTGCTGCAATGGGCAGCGTCCTATCCGGAC
>CAZWEY010000253.1:0-2936 GCA_964632055.1 uncultured Sphingomonadaceae bacterium | reverse complement strand
TGGCTCTGGAATCGTTGCAGACAGCCTGCAGGCTTGCCCTTGATGGCGCAGCGGGCGCGCTGGTGACCGCGCCCATCGCCAAGGCAAGGCTGGCCGAAATCGGCTTTGCCCACCCCGGTCAGACGGAATTTGTCGCGACAGCCTGTAGCGTAGCGGAAGAGGATGCGGTGATGATGCTGGCCGGGCCCGGCCTGCGCACCGTCCCTCTCACCGTCCATGTCGCGCTTGCCGATGTGCCCCAGCTGATTACCGCCGATCTGATCTGCCGCCGCACCCGCATCGTGGCCAGCGCGCTCAACCGCGATTTCGGGATTGAACGCGCGCGCATCGCCATTGCCGCGCTCAACCCCCATGCCGGCGAAAACGGCCAGTTCGGCAACGAGGACCAGACCATCCTTGCCCCCGCCATCGCCACCCTTCAGGCAGAAGGGATCGATGCCAGCGGCCCTCATCCCGCCGATGCGCTGTTTGCCGCTCATGCGCGCGACAGCTATGATGTCGCCATCTGCATGTATCACGACCAGGCGCTGATCCCGATCAAGGCGCTCCATTTCGACGAAGGCGTCAACACCACGCTGGGCCTGCCAATCATCCGCACCTCGCCCGACCATGGCACCGCCTTTGCCCTTGCCGGCAAGGGGCAGGCCAATCCCGGCGCCATGATCGCCGCTCTGCGCATGGCCGGAGAAGCGGCGGCAAGGCGAGCCACATTGAAGCAGAGCGCCCCATGACGCTTCCACCTTTGCGCGAAGTGATTGCGCGCCACGGGCTCAGTGCATCAAAGGCGCTGGGGCAGAATTTCCTGTTCGACGAACAATTGCTCGACCGGATCGCTGCCATTCCCGGCCCGCTCGATGGCAGGGATGTGCTCGAAGTGGGGCCTGGTCCCGGCGGGCTGACCCGCGCCTTGCTGAGGGCCGGCGCAAGGGTCACTGCGATCGAGATGGATCGCCGCTGCCTGCCCGCGCTGGAGGAAGTGGCGCAGGCCTATCCGGGCCAGCTTAGGGTGATCGAGGGCGATGCGCTCAAACTTGGCACGGCTTGCATGGAAGGACCATTCCATGTCGTTGCCAACCTGCCTTATAATGTCGGCACGGCGCTGTTCACCGGCTGGCTTTCGGGCGAGGAATGGCCGCCGCAATGGCAGTCGCTCACGCTGATGTTCCAGCAGGAAGTGGCGCAGCGCATCACCGCAACGCCGGGCACCTCCACTTATGGCAGGCTGGCCGTTCTGGCGCAGTGGCGTTCGAGTGCAAAGCTGGCGATGAAGGTCCACCGCAGCGCTTTTACCCCGCCGCCCAAGGTGATGTCGGCCATTGTCCATGTCACGCCTTCGGCCATGGCTGACGGTGTTTCTGCGCGCTTGCTCGAACGTCTCACCGAAGCCGCCTTTGGCCAACGCCGCAAGATGCTGCGCCAGAGCCTCAAATCGCTGCCCGGTGCGCTCGCTGCGCTCGATGCGCTGGGCATTGACCCGCAACGCCGCGCCGAAACGCTGAGTGTGGACGAGTTCATGGCTCTGGCGCGGCAGATCGGCGCAAAAGGTGCGAGCGCAGGCTGAACAGCTGTCGGCAGGCCTTACAGGCACTGCTTCCATTAACCATTGCAACCCTTAGTCAATAAGGATTGGCATGAAGGTTGCGAAAAGAAGCATTAAGATATTGGAGTGGGTATGCTGCGCAGGATTGGAAGGCTGTTTGTCGTCAAGACCCGGTTCGAGGCCTATGCGATCATCTATGCGCTTGGCCTTGGCGCGGCGGAACGCGGGCAGGTCTATTTGCGCACTTACCCCGGTATGGGCGGCAAGCTGCTTTTTCTGGCCTGTACCGGGGCGGTGTTCATGGCCGGTGCCAAGATACTGGATTGTTTGAGATTGGAGCGGGCCAGCCCTGCGCAATCGGTCGAATCCTGACCCTCCATCCCCAGCCATGGCGCGTTTTGGGCTTGGTTTGAGGCTCCCCAGACTCTAATGCTCTGCCCCTGCATGGGCATCGGTTCGCCGCACCCTGTGCCCGGCCTGACCGCCAAACCGGCACCTCGCGCGCATGTTCATGCGCCAGACAGTTTGACGCGAACACCGAGTGCCATCTCGTGTGATCCTGAGGAGTAGTATCATGAATGTCATTTCCCGCAGACAAGGAGCATTTCTCCTGGTCGCCCTCTCCGGCATGGCGCTTCCCGGAGTCGTTCTGGCCCAGGCCGAACTGCCGGGCGAAAGCGATGTCATGACCACGGTCTATGGCACCCCGCCAGCCGATCTTTCCGGCATGGAAGCCGGGCCCGAACTCGATGGCTTCATCTCGGCGCGGCGCGGCGACCGGATCCAGGTGACCGCAGAAGACGGCACATCCACCACCGTGGCCATCAGCCAGGGAACCGAAATCAAGGCCAGCAAGGGCCTGTTCGGCATAGGCAAAAGCTCGCTTGCTGCGGATTCCCTGATCAATGGCCTGCCGATCAGCGTCAAGACCGTGCAATGGTCGAACGGGCTGGTCGCCAGCCAGATCCGCTTCAAGAACAGCGATTTCAAGACCGCTGCCATGATCCGCCGCGGCACCGCGCAAGGCTTTGCCGAGCAGACCGCCGCGACCGAAGCCCTGCGCGGTCGCATGGCCGATATCGACCAATACAACATCAAGGGCACCACCAATGTCTATTTCGACAGCGGCAAGGCGGTGCTCTCGCCTCGCGCCAAGATCGATCTGTGCTCGGCTGCCAGCCAGGCTGACGCGATGGACAATGCCATGATGCTGGTTGTCGGCTATACCGATTCCGACGGCAGCGAGGAATATAACCAGATCCTGAGCGAGCGGCGCGCTGGCCGGGTAGTCAACCATCTGCAGCAGGTCTGCGGCTGGAAGCCCTATCGCATGCTGACCCCCACCGGCATGGCCGAATCCGATCCGCTGGCGGACAACTCCACGCCCGAAGGCCGC
>CAZWEY010000252.1:0-2944 GCA_964632055.1 uncultured Sphingomonadaceae bacterium | reverse complement strand
GGAGCGAGTTGAACTCCTGCTCGAGCCCTTCTTCCGATGATTTGCGCGTGTAGACCGCGCAGCGCAGCTTGCGCGTAATAGGCGTGTTCACTCGAGGTCATCCAGCTTGGTCTCGTGGCCATCTGACATCGTCGCGACAGGTATCGTGTGGTGCACCTCGATCACGGCATCGCCATGGGCGCCCAGTTCCTTGATCGGGACAATCCCGCACCTCTCGCAAAACAAGTAACCGTGCCGAGCCAGCATCGCGTCTTTTTTCAGCTTCGCCAAACCGGCTTTACGTTCTCGGCGAAGGTGCGCCGCTCTTTTGGGACTGCCTTCGGCCCAAGATTTATCATCTTCAGTTGGAGGAACGACAGGCTCGTTGTGCGCGCCGTTTTCGGGATCGTAAGCTGCGTCACCGCTTGCTTTGGCCCCTACGAACTCCCGAGCATCGACCAACACTGCATCGAGCTGACGAATCAATTCGTCTTTATCCAGCACCACGTCAAAACGGAGCTGCTTGGTGGAATTCCCTTGGTTTGGAGCAGCGCTGGGCGACCGTCCGAAATCCCGACCCTTCTTCCGAATCTGACGCTTGATGTCATCAAGCTCAAATCGTGCGAAATCAGAAGCCTCCGCCAAGACAGTGTCCCCGCCAGACTGACGAGCCTTACGGCTATCCAGGATAACACGCTCGATGAAATTCCGCTGAGGGTGCAAGCGATCGAAAATGGCATCAAACGCCAGGCGGTAATCAGGGTTCCGTTCCGGCCTACCTCCCGTGCTACCGCCCCGACTGTGAAGAATGAGATGTCGATCCTCGATTTCGATTAATGCTCGAATGAGATGTGCCTCCCACTCGAAGGGGAATGGGTTGGCCAGTGTGGTCAGGTCGATCCCGTCGCCTTGCCTGCCATCGAGGATAGCCTCGATGATGTCTGGGGCGAGTAGCGTCATGCGCAGGACGCGGGTCAGGTAGCTCATGCCGATCCCTTCCTTCTCCGCCAGTTCGGTCACGCTTGAGTAGGATCCGGCTTCAAGCATACGCTTCCAGCGAAATGCGCGACCCAAAGCCTTGACCACCGTATTGTCGGTGCGCGGACGCTGGGGATGCGAGCCCGCCGGCAGGACCATTTCCTTGCGACCGCCGCGCCTCGTGATCTGAAAGGGAACATGGATCGATATGGTCTGCGACCCCGAGGCCAGCGCGCTCATGCGGCTGCCTCCAGTTCCGGCGCTTGCAGTTCACGGACCAGCGCCCCCAGTCCATCGACCCGTAGCCGGACATCCAGTCCTGCGCTTCCGACAATGATCCGATCAACCAACAACTGCACGATGCGGGCCTGCTCTGCAGGGAACAGCTCATCCCACATGGGGTCGAGGCTGGTCAGTGCATCGCGGGCCTGCGCCTCGGTCATCCCCCGTGCATGCTTCACGCCGCTCTTCCATGCGCCGACGATGATCTCGGGCTGCCGGAATACCGCGCGAAGCTGGTCGACCACCGTCCCTTCGATCTCTGCCGCCGACACACGCCCGACCGTGCAGGAACCTGCCCCGTGGCGGAGCAGCGTCTGGCTGACATAGTAGCGATAGAGCTTGCCGTTCTTGCGGGTGTGGGAAGGAGAGAATGCCGCCCCATCTGCCCCCCACAGCAGCCCCTTCAACAAGGCCGGTGTGTTGGCGCGCGAGCGATTGGCGCGAACGCGCGGGCTTTCCGTCAGGATGGTCCGCACGGCATCCCACACGTCCTGATCGATGATCGCGTCATGCTCGCCCGGGCACAGGCTCATGAAATCCATCAGTGTCGCTCCTGTCAGGCGGCAGCTTTGCGGTGCACATTCGGACCGATCTTGTCCGTAAAGTTGGGCAACACCTTTCGCGACATAAGGTCGAGATGCTTCATCATCATATGCTGAGGCAGCAAGCCGTTGGCCGTAAACAGCCAAAGGTACTCAACCGGCATATTTTTCAGCGCAACTTCGAGTTGCCTGTTGACGGTGTCCGGGCTGCCGCAGAAGAGAATGCCGCGCTTAATAAATTCCGGAATGGTTGACGGAATGCTCTTCCAGTCTTCGCCTTCCCGGGCCAGCACAGCGTTAAAGCCGAATTGAGCGAAGAAATAGGTCCACTCAAACATGGCAAGCTCAGCGAATTCCATCGCTTCTTCGTCTGTTTCGCCCACGATCATGTAACGAGCAAAGCCGACCTTTTCGCCTCGCTTAGTGCTAACCCCGGCCTTCTCCCATCCTCGCTGAGCCGCATCGAGTTGCTCAGACACAATTTTGGGATCACACATGATCCCGATAGGGACCAAGCCATTCGACGCCGCCGTTTCGATGGAACTGTGGCTCACCGAGAATGGCTCGAACATCAAAGGACGCTTGCGATTGTACATCGCTGGCGCGACACCGACTTCGACAAGATTTCCGTCTGCGTCTAAACTACGCCCACCCATTTCACGGCTCATCCGCTGCCCCGGCCAAGCAGTCTTTGGCGCTGGAATAGTCCAGAAATCGCCCTTGTGCGAGAAAGTATCGTTGTCCCAAGCTTTAAGAATGATCTCAAGATGCTCGTAAAACAGCTTACGCCGATCATCGTCGTAACGCTTAGGGTCGGTAATGCGCGACAAGCATGATCCGATCGAGGGCGCCAAGGCCGAACTGCTGGCCCGCGGCGTGGCCGAGGACCGGATCAAGGAAATCGACAAGCGAATTCGCAGCATCGTGGCCGAATCCGCTGATTTTGCAGAAAATTCGCCGGAGCCGGATATGACCGACCTCTACACCGACGTGCTGGTGGAGAGCTACTGATGAGCATTGAACTGAAGATGCCCGCCCTGTCCCCGACGATGGAAGAGGGGACCCTGGCCAAGTGGCTCGTCAAGGAAGGCGACACCGTAAAGAGCGGTGACATCCTGGCCGAGATCGAGACCGACAAGGCGACGATGGAGTTTGAGGCGGTC
>CAZWEY010000251.1:0-2950 GCA_964632055.1 uncultured Sphingomonadaceae bacterium | reverse complement strand
AGCTCCTTGCGCAGGCCAAGGATCGCCTGTTCCGGGCGCAGATGGCGCTCCAGAGTGTCGCAATCGGGATCGCCCACCGCGCCAAACAGCACCGCATCCGCTTGCCTGGCCACGCGCAGCGTTTCTTCCGGCAGGGGATGGCCGTGGTTCTTGTAGGCAATACCGCCCACATCGACCGCCTTCCTCTCCATGCCGGAGATGCCGAGCGCATCGAGCAGGCGCAAGCCCTCTGCCATGATTTCCGGGCCAATACCGTCACCCGCCAGAACCGCAACCTTCATAATCAACCCTTTATCCAATTCAGGCGCCGATCCGGCCCAGCCGGTCGCGCAACATTGCCCGTGCGCCCATAACATCGCCGCGCCTCTCGGCAAGCAGGTAGTGCTCCAGATCATCGCCCATCCGGTCGAACCGGGCCAGAATATCGCCCCATTCCCCGTCAAGCGGCGGCATTGAACCGCCATAGCCCAGCTCGCGCAGCACCAGCGCCTCATAGGCCACCATCGCGCCTGCCCAGCCGCGCGCCGAAGGGGCATGGCAGATCGCATCGAGCAAGGCCGAAAGCGCATCATGCAACGAGGGATAGGCATGGCGCTCTGGCAATGCGGTCGCGACAAGCGCGCAGGCCCAGCCGATCGCAGCGGCGGGAAGCGGTTCACCCAGCCACGGGCCGCGGCTCTCTATCAGCTCCAGCTTCGCAAAGGGCAGCTGCGCCTCGGCGCGGGCGCGCAGTTCGGCAGCGACAATATTGCCGGGAATGACCACCGGCCGGAGATTGCGCCCCCTGCCACCTGCCACATAGGCCGCCACCAGCCCATGCTTGCGGGTCAGAAGGCGCGCAACAACCGCAGTCTCGCCATGCGCACGGGCCGAACAGACAATGGCGGAGGAACGGATATGCATGGGGCAAGCGATGCCGCCCATACCCGCCTGTGTCGAGCCTTACTTGGAGAGCTTTGCTTCCAGAGCTGCAATCCGCTCGGACAGCTTCTCATTTTCCTCGCGCGCGCGGGCGGCCATGTCCTTGACCGCGTCGAATTCCTCGCGGGAGACGAAATCCATCCCGCCCAAGGCCTCGCGCATCCGTTCACGCGCACCATCGCGCGCTTCGCGGGTCATGCCCGCAAACGTACCGGCGGCGCCATTAACCAGCTTCAGGAAATCGGCGACAAGTGGGTTTTCGCTTTGCATGATCTGTCCATGTCCTTGCAGCCCTGACAAGACAAGAGCTTGTCAGGGCCAGAGCTTATCCGGCAATACGCCCTATAGGGCGATCCGCTGGGCAGCGCCACTGGCTTCACGGCCATCGGCATCCGGGTTGAGTTCCAGAAATTGCCAGTTCAGAACCGTCGCGAACACGATCCAGCCGAGATAGGGCAACAGCAGCGCGCCCGCCAGCCAGCGCACGCGCCAGAACAGCATCACGCAGAGCAGCACCAGCGCATCGAGCAGCAGGATAACCACCAGTGCGGCCGTGATCTGATGGCTTCCGAAAAACACCGGCGACCAGGCCAGATTGACCGCAAGCTGCAACGCAAAGACGATGATCGCAACGCCACGCCCGCGCGCGCCCCATGCCGAACAGACCAGCGCGGCGGCCAGCCCCATCATGACATAGAGCAAGGTCCAGACGATCGGGAAAAGGGCAGGCGAAGGATACATTGCAGGCTTTGCAAGCGATGCGAACCAGGGATTTTGCGGCCCGCTGCCGGCAAACAGCCCCGAGAGGAAACCGAGCAGCACAACGGCCGGAACAAGCAGAAGGGACCAGCGCAACATGCTCGCGCGCAACTGGCTGCGGGAGGCGAGAAGATTCATGGAAACACCTGATTGATTCGCATAGGCAATTGCCGGTCTGCATGGCGAGCGGCCTTGACGCAAGTTCGGCGCGGCTGTTTTCTGCCGCGATGTGCCCGGCCCATGTGGCATATGGAGCGCATATTGCGGGATAGCGGCGCTGCTCCTACATGGGATGCATCATGTATATCGAAACCGAAACCACGCCCAACCCCGCCACCCTCAAATTCCTTCCCGGACAGCAGGTCATGGCGGCAGGCACCCGCGAATTTGCCAGCGAAGAAGCTGCCGCAGCCTCGCCGCTGGCCAGCGCCCTGTTCGATCTGGGCGATGTGACAGGCGTCTTCTTCGGCGCCGATTTCATTTCCGTCACTGCAGGTCCGGGGGTGAACTGGGCCGATCTGAAACCGCAGGTGGTAGCGATCCTGCTCGATCATTTCATATCGCAAGCCCCGCTCTTTGCGGGCGGCGATGCAGGTGGCATCGCGGTTCCGGCCGAAGAAGCGGCGACAGACGACGACCCGGCCGATGCCGATGTCATCGCCCAGATCCACGAATTGCTGGAAACCCGCGTGCGACCCGCCGTGGCCGGTGATGGCGGCGACATCGTCTATCGCGGCTTCCGGCAGGGCGTGGTCTATCTGGCCATGCAGGGCGCCTGTTCGGGCTGTCCGTCCTCCTCGGCAACTCTCAAGCAGGGCATCGAGGCGCTGCTCAAGCACTATGTTCCCGAAGTGACCGAAGTGCGCGCCGCCTGAGATGCAGCCCTGCCGATGATCCGATGATCCGATGAAGACGCTGGTCATCGATTGCGCGACCGAGGCTTGCTCGGTTGCCCTGTTTCAGGGCGACGATCTGCTGGCCGGGTCTTTCGAAATGCTGGGGCGCGGCCATGCCGAGAGGCTTGTCCCGCTGATCGCCCAATTGCCGGGCCGGGGCCAGGCCGACAGGATCGCGGTCTCGCTCGGTCCGGGAAGCTTTACCGGGGCGCGCATCGGCCTTGCCGCTGCCCGGGCGCTGGCACTGGCCTGGGGCGTGCCTGCGCTGGGCGTCAAGCAAGACGCGATTCCCGGTTTTGTGCGCGACACCTGGTTCAAGGCAGAAAAAATTGGCACCTATCGCGGCAACTGTTACGAGCTGTGCGGCAAAGAGC
>CAZWEY010000250.1:0-2957 GCA_964632055.1 uncultured Sphingomonadaceae bacterium | reverse complement strand
CAGGTTGGCCATTTTCGCGGTCGACGCACATTTTCTCGCCGCCTGTGCCCGGCTGCTTGGCCAGTGGTGCGTCAATCGTGCCCTGATTGGGTTCGGGCACGCCGACCACCAGCGCCCAGTATATTTTTTTTGCCGAGCGGCCCGAAAACCGCTTCGAAAAGAACGCTGCACTGCCCGGTGTGCGGGCGATCAGCAAGACGCCGGAAGTATCCTTGTCGAGCCGGTGGACGAGGCGCGGGCGGGGGCCGTCAGAGGCAAAGGCATCGAGCAGGCCGTCAACATGGGCAAAGGTGCCGCTGCCGCCTTGCGTGGCCAGGCCGGGAGGCTTGTTGAGCACAATGGCCGCGCGGTCTTGCGTGATGACCATGCTGTCGGCCAGCTCCAGCTCGGCCTCGGTCAGCTCGCGCCGCGCGGGCTTCGCCTTGTCCGGCTCTCCGCCGGGAGGCACGCGCAGGCTCTGGCCCGTTTCCAGGCGGTCTTCCGGTTTTGCGCGCTTGCCGTCCACCCGGATTTGCCCTGTGCGCGCCCAGCGCGAGATCGTGGCAAAGCCGATTTGCGGCAGATGGCGTTTGAACCAGCGATCGAGCCTGACGCCGTCATCGTCGCTTGCCACGGTGAACTGGCGGACCCTCGCATCATCGCCTGAACGCTCCGCGCTCATGCCACACCCCGCATCAGCATCAGCCCGGCCATCATCGCAGCCACTCCGGCGGCCAGCGAAACCATGGCATAGAATGCGGCCCAGCCGATGGCGCCGCGTTCGATCAGCAGCACCACTTCCATGCTGAAGGAGGAAAAGGTGGTGAATCCGCCCAGCAGACCCACGCCCAGCAGCAGGCGCGTGCTCTCGCCGCCCGTGCCATGACGGGCAAGCCATCCGACCAGCAGGCCCATCGCCAGGCTGCCGGCAACATTGACCGAAAGTGTCGCCCAGGGAAAGGCGGTGGCCCGATTGGGGCCAAGCCATTGCACGAAGCCACGACCGACAAGGAAACGCAGGGCCGAACCGGCCGCGCCGCCAAGAGCCACGAAAGCGGTGGCCAGCAGGGGGCCCGGAACAGAAGAAGGGGTGATCATGGCCGCCAGCCTTAGACGCAGCGCGGCGCATTTGCCATCGCCGAGTTGCGCGTCCTGCGGCGAAAGCCTTGCCATGGCTGGCACATTGGGCTAGGGGCGCGGCCATTCGAGCCGTTTCCTTTCGGATTCGGCGCTTTAGTTCATTGATTCGAGAAAGGCGTATCCCACCAGTGTGGGCAGTCGCCCATGGCTGTTGAGGTAACGGAATTTATGCAGATCATCGTTCGCGAAAACAATGTCGACCAGGCTCTCCGCGCGCTCAAGAAGAAGCTGCAGCGCGAGGGCGTCTATCGCGAAATGAAGCTGCGCCGCCACTTCGAGAAGCCGTCGGAAAAGCGCGCCCGCGAAAAGGCCGCAGCTGTCCGCCGCGCCCGCAAGATGGAGCGCAAGCGCCAAGAGCGCGACGGCATCAAGTAAGCTTGATCCTCGCCTGACGATAAGCCAAGAGGGCGCGGACAAGATTCCGCGCCCTTTTGCGTTTCGCAATCCCACCGAAAGGTTTTCGACCATGACCGAAGTCACGCGTGTTCCTCTCCTGCCTATCGCCAAAGGGTCGCTGCCCAAATTGTGGCTCGGCGTTGCCGCGCTGGCGCTGGCGGGCGCGGGGCTTGCCTGGGCTGCCATTCCCGGCGGCGTCGAGGTGACTGAAATTTCGGCTGGCAAGGGTGCTTCGCCAACCGCAAGCGATGTCGTGCTGGTCAATTATGTCGGCAAGCTCGCCAATGGCAAAGTTTTCGACAAGGGCGATCGCGCGCCCTTGCCGCTGGATCAGATGATCCCCGGCTTCGCCGAGGGCCTGCTCAAGATGAAGAAAGGCGGCAAATATCGCCTCGAGATTCCCTCGGCCAAGGGCTATGGCGCCGAAGCCAAGGCCAACCCGCAAACCGGCGAAGTGGTGATCCCCGCTCATAGCGATCTGGTGTTCGAGGTCGAGCTGCTCGATTTCATATCGGGCGAGGATTTTGCCCGTATGCAGCAGATGCAGCAGATGATGCAGATGCAGCAGCAAGGCGGCGGCAAGGGTCAGCCCCCGATGCCCATGCCGCCGATGCCCGGCCAGTAAGCGAGGCACGCAGAATGTCTGTCGACAAGGCGACCGTGGCGAAGATCGCCAGCCTCGCCCGTATCGCGATGAGCGATGCGGAAGCAGAGGCGATGGTGCCCGAACTGAACCAGATCCTCGGCTTCGTGGAGCAGCTGGGCGAAGTGGATGTCACCGGCATCGAACCGATGACCGCGGTCATTCCCAACCATTTGCGCCTGCGCGCCGATGTGGTGAATGCCGATCCGCTGACCGGCGGCGACCGGCGTGATGATGTGCTGGCGAAT
Organism: uncultured Sphingomonadaceae bacterium; assembly: GCA_964632055.1. Lineage (GTDB taxonomy): Bacteria > Pseudomonadota > Alphaproteobacteria > Sphingomonadales > Sphingomonadaceae > CANJYE01. The sequence continues at coordinate 551 of CAZWEY010000250.1, read as the reverse complement.
GCACCCGTGGCCGAACATGGCTTTTTCTGCGTGCCCAAGGTGATCGAATAAATGACCGACCTGACCGAACTTGGCGTTGCCGCGATCCGCGATGGCGTGGCCAAGGGTGATTTCACCGCAACAGAAGTGGCAGGCGCCTTCAACGCCGCCGTCGCTGCGGCAAGCGACCTTAACGCCTTCATCGTCACCACGCCGGAAAAGGCGCTGGAGGCGGCTGCAAAGGTCGATGCGGACCGCGCCGCCGGAAAGCCTCTGGGCACAATGGCCGGCGTTCCCATCGGCATGAAGGATCTGTTCGCCACGCATGGCGTGCAGACCACCGCCGCCAGCCATATCCTCGAAGGCTTTGCGCCGCGCTATGAATCGACCGTTTCGCAGAAACTGTGGGATGCGGGCGCGGGGATGCTCGGCAAGCTGAACCTCGACCAGTTCGCAATGGGCTCCTCCAACGAGACCAGCGCCTTTGGCAATGTCATTTCGCCCTGGCGGCGGGCTGGCGATACCGCAGCGCTTGCGCCGGGCGGTTCTTCGGGCGGCAGTTCGGCGGCGGT
>CAZWEY010000249.1:0-2965 GCA_964632055.1 uncultured Sphingomonadaceae bacterium | reverse complement strand
GTGGCGGTGGCAGCGGCGGCGCGGCGGCCGGCGCTTTCGCAGCGTCGCTGAGCTGTGACCGCAGATTGGCATTCTCGGCCGAGATCGCGTCGATCGCCGCCTGGCCGTCGGAGCGCATCTGCGCGTTCTCGCTGCGCAGCGCTTCGAGTTCCTGTTCGATCTCGGGGCGTGGGAGCTGGGCTTGCTGCAGATCCTTGATCGCACGACCCTGTGCATCGAGCCGGTTGCCGTAGCTCGCAACGAATTCGCGCTGCGAGAGGTTGCGATTGACGAGGCCGCCGGTGTCGATCGTCGCCGCACCGTTAGCTTCGGTGCCGCCCTCGTCGCCGTCGCCGCCGAAGATGAACATGCCGCCGCCGATGAGCGCGATGGCCCCGATCCCGGCGAGCAGCATCTTCTGGCGCTGCGCGATCTGCGAATTGAGGTTGCGCCGTCCGCTTTCGCGCGCTTCGGGCGAGCCCGGCAGAGGCCTCTTCTCGGTGTCCTTCTGTGTTGCCTCGGCCATCAGTCGAGCCCTCCCCTGGCAAAGACAAGGAAGGCACTGGTCGCTTCACCGGGAGCGAGTGCATCGCGGCCATAGGCAAAGGCGAGCGCGCCTGCGGGACCCTCTCGCTCGGAGCCAAGCGCAAGGCTCTCTTTGCCGAGGTTGCGTACGAGGAAACGCTGTCCGGTAAGTTCATCGCCCTGGTATTCGGCGACCAGCTGGACCTCGATCCCGCCGGTGCGGCGCGGTGCGGAGAGTTCAGCACGGGCAGTGAATCCGGGCAGGACGGCATCGCTCGCCATCGCCTCGATCAGGCGGATGGCGGCGTCCTCGGGCCCGGTCTCGGTCTCCCATTCGGTAGCCGCGGCTTTAGCGAGCGCGGGATTGGTGATGAAGAGCTGGGTCGCTTCCTCGCCGCCGAGGCGGCAGGCGAACTTGTAGACGTAGCCTGCCTTGCTGGTCGCAAAGAAGCTGACCCGGGCAGCGGCAAATTGCGGGGGCACGGAGATATAGATGTCTCCGCGCACCGGCTCGTGTGTCACCTGGAAGTCGTTGTAGGGAAAGCCGCTCGCGATCTTCGAGACATTGGCGAAGCCATCATCGATGAGCGCAATCCGGGTGAGTTCGCCGCGGGCGAGCTCGCAGTCGATGGTCGCATTGTCAGCGGCTTCGACGAACTGATCGGCATGCGCCGGGACCGGCGCGAGCGCGAAGGCGAGCACAGCGAGGCCGGTCAGCTTGAGCCCTGGATCGGGGCGCCTTGTCGCGCCGATCGCGAACCAGGCAAGGCCGGTTCCGGCAAGCGCAGCAGCGAGGGGAGATGGGAGAAGGCTCATTGGCCGGGTTCCTCCTTGTCGGTGGGAAGTTGCTCGAAACCGGCGAGCGCGACGCTGAGACCACGCTTCGACCAGCGGAAACGGAAGGAGCGGCGCTGGCTCGCGATCACCTGCGCGCCGACAAAGGTCTTGAGCGTGCCGGTGACGGTCGAGGTCAGGGCCTTGGGATCGACATGCATTTCCGCGATCACGAAGGCCTGGCTGATGTCCGAGCCGCGCTGTTCCTCGACGATTCTGACGAGCTCGGCCTTGAGGCGGCCGTGCGCGGCGGGATCGGCGAGCTTCAGGATGTTCGCCATCCAGTAATCGAGGCTTTCGGGTGCCCGGTTGAGGAGCATCAGCGCCGTGTCGCGGGTGACGAGCTCGAGGTAGGGCGCGTCGATCCCGCCGCTCGAGACGGTGATCCGCTCGGCGGTGATCGGGACCAGCACCACCTGCTCGTCGCGGGTGACCGCCGCGCCGAGGCTGACCAGCGTGGTGAGGCCAAGGACACCTGCCAGCACGGCAAAGCGGTTGCGTTGCCGCAGGTAAGTCTGCGCCTGTTCGTGCGCGAATTCTGCTCGCATGAGTCGCCTCCCTCAGCCCGCCAACAGGCGGCAATGGGAGGGCGGCGTGGCCTTCAGCCCGAGAAAGCTCCCGGGCAGGTACCAGTACGCAGCATGCACCAGTGCCGAACCGGCGCCGCGTGCCTTTGCCTTCCGCAAGGCAAGCCAGGCCCCGGCGGCCAGGCCGATACCGATGAAGATATGCTGCGAGAGAATGCCCCAGGCGAAGGGAATGAGAATCCCTGCAAACTCGTCGATGGTCCAGAAGCCGATGAGCTCCGGGTCGTCGAGCCGCCGTGGAACAAGGTACCTGTCGGCCATGCCGCCCTCCTGTCGTGACCGGATCCGCTGATCAGATGACCGCGGTCACGACCGAGGTGACGATCGGCACGCCGGTGCCGACACCGATCCCGACGCCGACCGGGACTGCGACCTGGCCAAGCGAGAAGCGCCCGGAGGCAAGGCCGATCAGACCGCCCGCGAGGCTGAGCACGGTGATGATCTTGCCGCCGGAGCCTTCGAGGAAGTCGGTGAACTTCGTCAGCGCGGGATCGAAGGTGGTGTCGGCGCCGGCAAAGGCGGCACCGGCGCAGGCCAGCGCCACGCAGGCGGGAAGAATGTAGTCGCGGCCGCGAGCACGGTTGGTCGTGCGCTGCTGGGCCGGAAGGGCAGTCTTGGTGGTCATGGATGAAAACTCCGAGGGATTGAACATCAGCCAGCGATGCGTTCGCTGTATGTTCTTTCCTCTCCCCGGAGCAGGGATGTAGGAAATCGGGAATTGGATTTTGGGGCTGCCGGCCAAGCAAAAAGCGACATCGGGAGGTGCGCTGGCCGGGATTCGCGCAGGCTGATCGCGGAGCAGCGCCGACTGTGCCGGCATCTGAGCGAAGCGTGCCGTGATACGCGCAAATGCGGCCGGAATTTGCGCGAATCACTGAAGGAAGCCGATTCGCTCCCTCCTCTATGTTCTCTTAATGTTCTTTTCGTTTTCCTACAGGCTTCCTTCGCGGTTAGCCGGTGAGTCGATCACTTCTAGGGATAAGGATTCGTCGATGACCGACATGACGCTCTTTGCCGAACAACAGGTTCGCGCCGACCTC
>CAZWEY010000248.1:0-2979 GCA_964632055.1 uncultured Sphingomonadaceae bacterium | reverse complement strand
GTCCATCACGGCAACACAGCTGTTGGTGGTGCCAAGGTCGATACCGATTACTTTAGCCATTATAACCCCATCCTGCTTCAAAGTGGACACCGCACTGTGCGCTTCCCCGATGGGCAAAGCGGCTCGGCGGTTCTTTCGGATGGCGATATAGGTGCGGTTTTGCTTGGCACAAGGGATCAGGCACTGTAACCTTTCCCATGTCTGGAAAAGATACATTAACGGGGGAAGAAGCACATGAAATCCGCCCTTTTTGCGAGTGCGGCGCTCGCATTATCCGTCCTTGGCCTGTCTGCCTGCGAGAAACAGCCGGAACAAGCTGTCGCGCCCGAAGGCATGCCCGGCGTCACGGTTGAAAATGCCCGATTGGTTCTGCCGGCCGTCAAGGGCAATCCGGGCGTGGTCTATTTCGATATCACTTATGGCGGGACCGATTATGCCACGCTGCGCAAGGTCGAGGTTGCGGGCGCCAAGGAGGCGATGATGCATGACACGACCACGCAAAATGGGGTGACGCAGATGTATCCCGCGCCTTTCGTCAACCTGCCCAAGGGCGAAACCGTCAAATTTGAGCCGGGCGGCAAGCATGTCATGGCAATGGAGCTTGATGCCGGTCTTGAAGCGGGGGGCGAGACAGAAATCACCCTTACCTTTGCAGGGGGCGACAAGCTGAGCACCAGCGCGAAAATCCAGCCTCCGGGCTCCAACTGAGCGAGCAGGCCCTCTCCTGCCCCGCCGGCGGCGAGAGGGCGCTCACATCTGGCGAAGTCGAGCTGGCTCGCAGCGTCTTTGGCGATGCGATCGATTATTCTCGGATTCGGTTGAAGCGACGCAAATGGTTTCCGTTCCAGCCCGCCAACATAGCCATGGCGCCGCTTGGGCATATCCACTTCCACCCGGAAGGCGCGCTATACTGCGAGGATTTCAGCCGGGCGAGGCTGAGCCTGCAGGGCCTGTTCATCCATGAAATGACACATGTCTGGCAGGTGCAAACAAGGGGGGCGCTTTACGTCCTGCTGCGCCGCCACCCCTTCAGCCGCTATGAATATACGCTGGAACCGGGCAAGCCGCTCACCCGCTATGGTGTCGAGCAGCAGGCCGAGATCGTGCGACACTGGTTCTTGCTGAGTCAGGGCGCCAGCCCTAGCGGTGCAGCCGCCCTTGCCGAACTGGATGCGCTGATGCCGATCAGTCCGGCTTCTTCGCCACTGCCACCATCGCGGGCCTGAGCAGCCGGTCCTTGATCATGTATCCTGCCTGCAATTCCTGCAGAACAGTGCCAGGTTCGGCCTCGGCAGAAGGCACTTCCATCATCGCCTGATGCTGGTTCGGGTCCATCGGCAGGCCCATGGCAGCAATGCGGCTGATGCCATGGGATGCAAAAACCTTGTCGATCTCGCGAGCGGTCGCCTCGATCCCGGCGACGAGATTCTTCATCTTCTCATCTTCACGCAATTCGGCAGGAATGGCCTCCAAAGCACGGGAAAGATTGTCTGATACCGAGAGAATGTCGCGTGCAAAGCCGGTCGCTGCATAAGCACGTGCATCGGCCACATCCTTCTCCAGCCTGCGGCGAACGTTCTGGGTTTCCGCCTTGGCATAGAGCACATCCTGCTTCAGCGTCTCGATTTCGGCTGCAAGCTGTGCGGCAATATCGTCGCCAGTTTCGTCCTGCTCGATCATGTCTTCGGGAACGCCGTTCAACTCCTCGGCAACCGCCTCGTCCTGCGTGCCCGTCTTGTCATCCATCATGATATTCAATGTTCCGGCTATCTGAAAAGTTTGCCCAGGCTTCGGGCGGTGAAATCCACCATGGGGACTATGCGCGCGTAATTCAACCGGGTCGGCCCGATTACGCCTACAACGCCGACCACTCGCCCTTCCCCGTCACGGCAAGGAGATGCGATGACGGAAGACCCTGAAAGAGCGAAGAGCCGGTTTTCCGAGCCGATGAAGATACGCGTGGCTTCTGCCTCGCGTGCGCTTTCCAGCAGATCGGCGATGGATTGCTTGCTCTCGATATCCTCCAGCAGCAGGCGCACCCGCTCTATGTCCATCAGGGCGGTTTCATCGATCAGCCGCGCCTGACCGCGCACGATGAGCACCGGCCTGCGCGCGGCATCCTCGCTCCATACTGCCAACCCGTTTTCCACCAGCGACCGGCTGGCTGCATCCAGCGCGGAGCGGCCTGACTCCAGCTCGACGCGCATCTGGGCGCCGGCTTCTGCCAGGCTGCGTCCATTGAGACGTGCGGTAATATAATTGGAAGCCTGTTCCAATGCGCTGGCCGGAAGGCCGGGGGGTAAATCCATCAGGCGGTTTTCGATGGCTCCGTCTTCACCCACCAGCACCACCAGCGCCTTGCCCGGTGAGAGCGGAACCAGCGTCATCTGGCTCAGCCGTGGCTCTCGTCGCGGCACCATGACCATGCCAGCGCCAGCGGAAATGTCCGAAAGCGCGGCGCTCGCCGCCTCCAGCACCTGATCTATCGGGCCGGGCCGTGACAGGCGTTGCTCGATCGCCGCGCGTTCCTGCGCGCTGGGCTCGGCCACCTGCATCATTCCATCAACAAACAGTCTCAGCCCCATATCGGTCGGCATGCGGCCCGCGCTGGTATGAGGGGCTGCCAGCAGGCCAAGCAATTCCAGATCGTGCAGCACCGATCGGATCGAGGCCGGTGAGAGGTTGATGCCCCGCTCATTTGCCAGCGCCTTGGAACCAACCGGTTCGCCCGAAGCCAGATAGCCCTCGACCACATGCCGGAAAATCTCGCGGGCGCGCTCGGTCAGGTCGGTGATAGGCGGTGTCGGCATGGCTCTCATCTGGGGTTGATCTGTTCCAGTGCAATGGGGCACTTGTCAATCTTGCCAGCTGTTCCATGCTGCCGGATCATTGTCAGTTGGGCTGCTTGGCGGTAGGGGCGCTCAATATTCATTTGAAAGGCTAGTTCATGCGACCTTCCGGCCGCGCGCCCGACGAGAT
>CAZWEY010000247.1:0-2986 GCA_964632055.1 uncultured Sphingomonadaceae bacterium | reverse complement strand
AATCGCGCGCAACGCATTCGGTCATACCTTTTTGACCGCAATTTATAATTTAATTGAGATGATTTTCAATTTAAAAAAAAATATTTTTTCAATAATAGAACTATCGTACGCCGCGCGAAAAATCAACGCTCGTTGAGCAGGAATAAAATTTTGATTCACATTTTTACAATTACGGCTCGAAATTATCTGAGCCTTGCACTAACGCTCGGCGAGTCGGTCGCGCGATTCCATCCTGAGGCGCGCTTCACCATCTGTGTCGCCGATGGCCTGGATGGTATCTCGCCCAAACTGTCTCCGAACCACCAACTGCTGGATGCACGAGAAGTCCTGCCTGCCGAGAAGTTCGTAGACATGTCGTTCAAGTACGACGTCACCGAGTTCTGTACGTCGTTCAAGCCGGCGGTCTTCAAACACATCTTTGACCACGAGCCCGACACCGGCCTGATCCACTACATGGATCCAGACACGCGCCTGTACAGCCGGCTTGATGTAATAACCGAAGGTAGTCCACAGAAGACGCTCTACTTAGCACCGCATTTGCTCGAAGGTCGCGTGGCCGACGACAACCCCTACCAAGAGTACCATCATCTCTGGGAAGGCATCTTCAATTTGGGCTACTGCGCTGTCCGCCGCACTGCAGCTAGCTCCCGAGTACTTGACTGGTGGGATGCCCGCCTGCGCGAATACTGCTATTCCGACCATACCGATGGTCTGCACACCGACCAGAAGTGGATGGACTATGCGCCCGCGTTATTTGGTGAAGATTTGCAAGTGATCCGCCACTACGGCGCGAACGTGGCGCATTGGAATCTGATTGAGCGCAAGCTGACGCAGCAGGACGGCATCTACTTCGCGGGTCCGGATCCCTTGATCTTCTTCCACTTCTCCGGCTTCGACTTCAAGGGTGAGTTGTTCAATAAGGGGGTTCCACTGGATCGCCAACAGGCTTATGCCAGCCCTCTGCTGTCCAGGCTGGCCAGCGAATACCGGCAAGACGTCCACGCCAACGGCTACGTTCACTACATCGCGATCCCCTACGCCTTCAACACCTTCGACAACGGCACGCCAATCGCCAAGCCTCATCGCCGCCTGTACCGCGTACAGTCAAAGAAGAAGGCTATCACCCAGCCCTTCTCAAGCGGTCAGCCATTCTTCGCAGCCCTACGGGATGGCAATCTACTGGACCACAGTTCGGCGGTCACCACGAACTACTCGAAGGCTACCGTCTCGAATCTGCCGGGCAAGCTGAGACTAGTCGGACGGGTGCTTCGCATGTCTGCGCGAATGCTGGGGTTCCGCCGTTACGCCCAGTTGGTCAAGCTCTTCGGTTACCTGAGCCGTTTCGAGAATCACGAGTTCTTGCTCGACAAGACGCAGTAAGAGAAGATTCTTATTTTGACTAACATCCCCATGGGGGCGCCTCTCTTCATCAGTAAGCTGCTGATCGATATCTGCCTGCTAACGCTTCCTGCGAACAAACGTGCGCAAACCGATTCGGCCGGCATTGTCCGGCTCGATGCCATAGGCGATTTCGTTGTATGGCTGCCATCAGCACAGTCGCTGATCTCCCATTTGCGCGCTGAGGGGAAGAAACACATCGTGCTAGTTGCCAATTCTCTGTGGGCAAGTTGGGCTGCGAGCCTGCTGCCGGTGGATCAGGTCATCGCTGTCGACACCAACCGGTTTCCTACCAGCCTGCGCTATCGACTCTCCATGCTCCGACAGGTGCGCAGCCTCCAGTTAGGGACACTGATCTCACCGACCTATTCACGCATTCCGGGCGACGGCAACGACACGTTCGCTTTCGGGTCTGGTGCGCCGGTACGTATTGCAAATAAGGGCTACAGATCGAAGCGCCGACTGGCGGCATGGCTCCGGCGTCTTCTTAACACTGGCTACTCGCAAGTGATTTCTGCCGGTCCCAAAGTGTCGGCGTCCGGGCACGCCCGCACGGCCTGCGAGGCGGAGATTAACGCCAGCTTCGTCCAGTCCCTGGGAGGATCTCAGGACGCATTGGTCGCCACGATTTCCCGAATCGAGACCGCGATCTCGCCCGCGCTGCCGCCCACGGGCAGCTATGTGCTCTTCATTCCCGGCGGCTCCTGGAGCGGCAAGGCTTGGCCGATCGAGCGCTTCGGCGAAATCGCGAAAAGACTACGCGCGCAAGGCTTCGAGATCGTGATCTCGGGCAGCTCATCCGAGCGCGCGCTCTGTGAGGAACTTGCTCGGACCTGCGAAGGCCGCAATATGGCCGGAGAAACCTCATTGCCGGGCTTGGCGGAAGTCATCCGCAACGCGCGCCTAGTGATCGGAAACGACAGTGCTGGAATGCACATCGCCGTTGCCACTCGTAGCGACTCGATCTGCGTGATGTGGGGCGGCAGCTTCGGCCGCTTCATACCCTATCCGCAGGACATCCTCCCTGAAGGTCTCCAGGCGCGCGCGGTCTATCACCGCATGGATTGTTTCGGCTGCACCGGTGCCTGCCCTTTCCCCGCCGTGCAAGGCAAGGTGCCGTGCGTTGAGGCCGTGCCCGTTGCCGACGTATGGAACATGGTGAAAGACGTCTTGCGCCTTGGCAAGCCCATCCAGAGCGCGGATACCCTATCGACCTCGAGGTGCTAGTCGTGGAAATCCTATACACCCTCAATCTTGCTGTCGCCATTGGTCTCATCCTGGCGCCAATTTGGTGGAGTCGTCGGCTGCTCGACCAAGACTTGATCAATCCGGTCAGCCTAGTCGTCATTTGCATGCTGCCAGTGGAGCTATTTCGCCTACTGCTAGGTCAGCTGTTCCGGGACGAAGGGCTCATGGACTTTGCTTATCAATTTGCAGTGCTCATGACAAATTTGCAGCAGTCCGTCGGTCTGACAATAATTATTGTCGCGTCCAAGCTAGCTGTCACGCGGCGCCTACCATACGTGCTCCCGAGCATGGGCAAGTACAGCCCTAAGACTCTGCGAAGGATTTCGCTGGTCTTTCTATT
>CAZWEY010000246.1:0-2987 GCA_964632055.1 uncultured Sphingomonadaceae bacterium | reverse complement strand
GATCTTGTCGCCCATGGCGGCAATGGCATTCACCGGCGGGCCGATGAACTCGATGCCCTCTGCGGCGAGCTGCTCGGCAAAGGTCGTGCGTTCCGAGAGGAAACCATAGCCCGGATGCACCGCTTCGGCACCGGTCTGCTTGCAGGCCGCGATGATCTTGTCAGCGATCAGATAGCTTTCCGCCGCCGGAGCCGGTCCGATATGCACGGCCTCGTCCGCCATCTGGACGAAGGGCGCGCGGGCATCGGCATCAGAATAGACCGCCACCGTCTGGATGCCCATGCGGCGCGCCGTCTTGATGACACGGCAGGCGATCTCGCCACGGTTTGCAATGAGGATTTTCTTGAACATTCAAACACCTTTACCAAGACGGCTGATAACCACCAGCAACCCCAAAACCGACAGGACACTGAAACCCCAGTAATAGGCCCCGTAGTCCGAACAAAAATCCTCGATACGCCATTTACAGACATTGCGAGGAACTGCATTCCAACCCAAATTTCCAAACAGCAGCGCCAGGGTTCCGAAAACCGAAACGAGCAGCAGCGCTGCCCATCGCCTCACTCCGCCGCCTCCAGCTTCGCGCAGCCAGCGGGCATGCGTTCCGCGTCGAACTCACTCGCCGTCTTCGCCACGGCCATCGCCTTCAGCCCCAGTCGCGCGAACATCGCCGCGTCGCTGTCGTCGCCCGCATTGGGCGCGGTCAGCAGCTTGTCGCCGGTGAAGATCGAATTCGCGCCTGCAAGGAAGCACATCGCCTGCGTCATCTCGCTCATGCTCTCGCGGCCCGCAGAGAGGCGCACCATCGATTGCGGCATACAAATGCGCGCGACGGCGACGGTGCGGACGAACTCTATATCGTCGATCTGGGCCATCGGCGTATCGGCCAGCATGTCGCCCAAGACCGTCCCCTTGACCGGGACCAGTGCGTTCACCGGCACCGATTGCGGGTGGCTGGGCAGTGTCGCCAGCGTATGAACGAAGCCGACGCGGTCCTCGCGCGTTTCGCCCATGCCGACGATCCCGCCGGAACAGACATTAATCCCCGCCATGCGCACATTGGAGAGGGTTTCCAGCCGGTCCTCCATCGTGCGGGTGGTGATGATGTCGCCATAGCGTTCGGGCGAGGTGTCGACATTGTGATTATAGTAGTCGAGGCCCGCGTCCGATAGCATATCGGCCTGTTGCGGCGTCAGCATCCCCAGCGTCATGCAGGTTTCAAGGCCCATGGCGCGCACGCCCTTCACCATCTCGATGATGGCGGGCATGTCGCGGTCCTTGGGGTTGCGCCATGCAGCTCCCATGCAGAAACGGCTGGAGCCGTTATCCTTGGCCTGCGCCGCCGATTGCAGCACCTGTTGCACTTCCATCAGCTTGGTGGCCTTGATCCCGCTGTCCGCCTTCACCGACTGCGAACAATAGCCGCAATCCTCCGCGCAGCCGCCGGTCTTGATCGAGAGCAGCGTCGAGAGTTGCACCTCGTTCGCGGGATGGTTGGCGCGGTGGACATCGGCCGCACGGAACACCAGCTCGGTGAACGGCAGCGCAAAGAGATCGGCGATCTCCTCGCGCGTCCAATCGGTGCGGGGCTGGCTCACTCCGCTGCCTCCAGTTCCTCGCCTGCAGGCGGCATGTTGTGGCCGAGCAGGCGTAGCACATCGGCCGCGCATTCGACCACGTTCGAGCCGGGGCCGTAGATGCCCTGCACGCCTGCTTCACGCAGGAAATCATAGTCCTGCGGCGGGATGACGCCGCCTGCAGTGACCTTGATGTCGCTGCGGCCTGCTTCCTTCAAGAGGCGAATCAATTCGGGGATCAGCGTCTTGTGTCCGGCGGCAAGCGAGCTTGCGCCGATCACGTCGACATTGTTGGCAAGCGCCATCTCAAGCGATTCCGCCGGGGTCTGGAACAGGGGGCCTGAGACGATATCAAAGCCCATGTCCGAGAATGCCGAAGCGATCACATTCGCGCCGCGATCATGGCCGTCCTGACCCATCTTGGCGACCATCATCTTGGGCGCGCGACCCAGGCGACGCCCAACGGCCTCGACACCTTCGACAACGGCCTTGTAGCGCGCGTCGGCAGCATAGGCAGAGCCGTAAACGCCCTTCACCGGACGCGGCATGGTGTCGTAACGGCCGAACACGCTCTCCATAGCATCGGAGATTTCGCCCAACGTGGCGCGCTGGCGAGCGGCTTCCACGGCAAGTTCGAGGAGATTGCCATCACCCGCAGCGCCATCGGCCAGGGCCTTCAGCGCGGCCTGGCACTTGGCCTCGTTGCGATTGGCGCGGGTCTGCTTCAGGCGAGCAATCTGGCCTTCGCGGACCTTGGCGTTGTCCACTTCCAGCGTTTCGATCTGGTCTTCATTGGCGAGGCGATATTTGTTGACGCCGACGATGACATCCTCGCCCTTGTCGACGCGAGCCTGCCGGCCGGCAGCGGCTTCCTCGATCATCGCCTTGGGCCAGCCAGCGGCCACGGCCTTCGCCATGCCGCCTTCGGCCTCGACGCGCTCGATGATTTCCCAGGCCTTGTCGACAAGTTCGGAAGTCAGCGCTTCGATATAATAGGAGCCGCCCAGCGGATCGACCACCTTGGTCATCCCGGTTTCTTCCTGGATGACAATCTGGGTGTTGCGGGCGATGCGGGCCGAGAAATCGGTCGGCAGCGCGATCGCTTCGTCGAGCGCATTGGTGTGAAGCGACTGGGTGCCGCCCAACATCGCGGCCATCGCTTCGATCGTGGTGCGGATGACGTTGTTGTAGGGGTCCTGCTCCGTCAGGGAGACGCCCGAGGTCTGGCAGTGCGTGCGCAGCATCTTGGAGCGTTCATCCTGCGCGCCAAGCTTGGTCATCACCCGGTGCCACAGCACGCGCGCGGCGCGCAGCTTGGCGACTTCCATGAAGAAGTTCATGCCGATGGCGAAGAAGAAGCTTAGGCGCCCGGCGAACTTGTCGATGTCGAGGCCGGAAGCCACGCCGTAT
>CAZWEY010000245.1:0-2989 GCA_964632055.1 uncultured Sphingomonadaceae bacterium | reverse complement strand
CTTGCCGACAATGTTGGAGCGGCCGATGACCACCGCATCAAGGCCCGAAAGATCGCCCAGCCGGTCTCTCAGCAGCATCAGGCAGCCGAGCGGCGTGCAGGGGACAAAGCCCGGCTGGCCCACCGCAAGACGGCCTGCATTGATGACGTGGAAGCCGTCGACGTCCTTGTCGGGGTTGATCGTGGCGATCACTTTCTGCTCGTCGAGATGAGCGGGCAGGGGCAGCTGGACGAGAATGCCGTCGACCGCCGGATCGGCATTGAGCCGTTCGACCACGGCGAGGAGATCAGCTTCGGGTGTATCTGCGGGCAGCTTGTGTTCGAAGCTTGCCATGCCGCAAGCGACAGTCTGCTTGCCCTTGGAGCGGACATAGACCTGGCTGGCCGGATCTTCGCCCACCAGCACCACGGCGAGGCCCGCCTTGCGGCCGGATTTTGCCTCAAAAGATCCGGCCAGAACCGCGATTTTCTCGCGCAATGTTTCGGCAAAGGCCTTGCCGTCAATGGTATCGCTCACAGGGCCGCTACCGCCATGTTGGAGAGGATGATGCGTGCAATCTGCAGCACGATGATCAGCACCATGGGCGAAAGGTCCAGCATGCCGGTGTCTGGCATATGCCGCCGGATCGGCTGAAGCATCGGGTCGAGGATGGCATTCACCGCCTTCCAGATCGCCGCCACGAAATCATTGTGCATGTTCACGACGTTGAACGAGATGAGCAGGCTCATCACGAATTGCACGATCACCAGCATCACGACAATATTGATGAGATAGCCGATGATTTCGACCAGAGTGTAGAGAAGCACCGGTAGGCCTTTCCTCGATAGGAATATCGGGCCCAGTTAGCGCAGCGAGGCCCGGCGGATCAACCGGGCACGAGCAGGCTTTGCCCGATATTATCCGGCCTTGATCAGCGTTCCCGCCCCGCGCGAGGTGAAGAATTCGAGCAGCATGGCATGGCCCACCCGGCCATCCAGCACCACCGCCGCCTCGCAGCCTGCCTCGACCGCATGAACGCAGGTTTCGAGCTTGGGGATCATGCCGCCGGTAATCGTGCCATCGGCGCGCAGCCCGCTGATATCGGCGGGCGTCAGATCGGTCAGCAGGTTCTTGTCCTTGTCGAGCACGCCCGCGACATCGGTGAGCAGCAGCAGGCGCGCAGCACCCAGGGCGCCTGCAATGGCGCCCGCCATGGTGTCGGCATTGATATTGTATGTCGCGCCATCCTCGCCCACGCCGATGGGGGCGACGACCGGGATCATCCCTGCCTTGCTAATCGTTTCGAGCACGCTGGTGTCGACATGAGTCGGCTCGCCGACGAAACCGAGATCCACCGCCTGTTCGATATTGCTGTCGGGGTCTTTCATGGTGCGCTGGACCTTGGTCGCCCTGACCAGCCCGCCATCCTTGCCGGAAATGCCGATCGCCTTGCCGCCAGCTTGCGCGATCCAGCCGACCAGCTCCTTGTTGATGGCACCTGACAAGACCATCTCGGCCACCTCGGCTGTCGCCTTGTCGGTGACACGAAGCCCGTCGACGAATTTCGACTCCACACCCAGCTTTTTCAGCATCGCGCCGATCTGCGGGCCGCCGCCATGCACCACCACCGGATTGATGCCGACCGCCTTCAGCAGCACGATGTCCTCGGCGAAATCGCGCGCGGCTTCCGGATCGCCCATCGCATGGCCGCCATATTTGACCACGAAAGTGCGCCCGGCATAGCGCTGGAAATAGGGCAGCGCCTCGATCAGCGTTTCGGCCTTGGCGAGCATCGCCTTATCGGAACTCATGGCTTCACTCCTCATCGAGTTTTCTGCCTGCAGCAATGGCGATCCGGATGAGCAGGGGCACCATCGTGAAACTCAGCACGAGTTTGGCCAGAATCTGCCCCGCCAGAATCGGGAGAATCGGAAAGACGCCTAGAAAGGCAATGGTGACGAAAATCAATCCATCGATGCTCTGCGCGCCAGCAGAAGCCAGCGCGCCGCGCAGCATCGCCCCGCCCGCGCTGCCAAGCATGGAGAATATCCGCAGATTGAGGAACACCGAGACGAAATAGGCCGCAATGCCCGCCAGCATGATGCGCGGGCTTTGCGCGAAAATGATCGCAAAGGCTTCCACCCGTTCCGGCGCCATGCGCGCCGAATAGGGCAGGGCCAGCACCAGCGCGATCAGCACCATGGCAGCGAGGCTCGGCAGAAAACCGAACAGGACCAGCCGGTTGGCAAGACGCTGCCCGTGCAGCTCGGCAATGGCGGAAGAAAGCGCGATGACACCCGTATAGGCCAGTAGCCCCAGCTCCATGGCAAAGGGGCCAAGGTCGATCTGCTTGTTGCCGAGAAATCCGGTCAGCAGCACCAGCCCGCCATAAAGCGGCAAAAGCGCCAGCAGCGAGGGCGCGATGGGGGCTTGGTGTTCCATGAGAAAACGCCCTAGCCCGGCAAGCCTTGTGGGGGAAGCCCGGCGCGATGCTGGACACCCGGCGCGCGCGGGCATAACGGGCAGGGATGGACGCAGCACATCTCCCCGATTCCATCCTTATCGTCGATTTCGGCAGCCAGGTGACCCAGCTTATCGCACGGCGCGTGCGCGAAGCAGGGGTCTATTCCGAAATAGCACCCTTTTCAGCCGCCGAAGCCGCGTTCCACCGGATGCGGCCCAAGGGTATCATCCTGTCTGGCGGCCCGGCCTCCGTCACGGACGCAAACGGCCCGCGCATCCCGCAAGTCATTCTGGAAAGCGGCCTGCCGATGCTTGGCATCTGCTATGGCCAGCAGGCCTTGATGCAGCAGCTGGGCGGCGAGGTTCTGGCGGGCGATGCGGGAGAGTTCGGCCGCGCCTTCATCGAGATTGCGGACGGCTGTGCGCTGTTTGACGGACTGTGGCAGCAAGGCGAAAGCCATCAGGTGTGGATGAGCCATGGCGACAAGGTGACGCAGCTTGCCCCCGGCTTCCGCTCCGTCGCGGCTAGCCCCGGCGCGCCCTTTGC
>CAZWEY010000244.1:0-2998 GCA_964632055.1 uncultured Sphingomonadaceae bacterium | reverse complement strand
CGACCTGCCCGTCAGGCTTGTCCTGCTGCTTGTAGGCCCAATGCGCCGCCAGCCCGAACTCGTTGGTGCGGTGCGTGTTCTGGCTGCGGATCTGCACCTCCATGCGCATCGAATTTTCATAGATGAGCGCAGTGTGCAGGCTGCGATAGCCATTGGTCTTGGGGGTGGAGATGTAATCCTTGAAGCGGCCGGGGATCATCTGCCAGGTAGTGTGCAATATGCCCAGCGCCTTGTAGCAATCTTCCTCATTGTCGGTCAGCACACGGAAAGCCATGATGTCGGTGATCTGTTCGAAACTGACGTGGCGTTCGGCCATCTTGCGCCAGATCGAATAGGGGTGCTTTTCCCGCCCCGAAACCTCCACGTTCAGCCCGGCCTCGGCCAGTGCCTGTTTGATGGCAAGGGCGATGGCATCGACCTGCCCGCCTTCCTGGTTGCGGATCTGGGCAAGCCTGCCAGTAATGGTGGCATAGCCTTCGGGTTCGAGCTGTTCGAAAGCGAGCAGTTGCATCTCGCGCATATATTCATACATGCCCACCCGCTCTGCCAGCGGGGCATAGATATCCATCGTCTCGCGAGCGATACAGCGGCGCTTTTCCTCGCTCTTGATGAAGTGGAGCGTGCGCATATTGTGCAGCCGATCCGCCAGCTTGACGAGAAGAACGCGCAGGTCCTCGCTCATCGCAAGAAAGAACTTGCGGAGATTTTCTGCCGCGCGCTCGCTTTCGGTCATCACCTCGATCTTGGAGAGTTTGGTGACGCCATTGACCAGCCGGGCGACATCGGGGCCGAACAGCTTTTCGACCTCCTCGATCGTTGCCAGCGTGTCCTCCACCGTGTCATGCAACAGGGCGGTGATGATCGTTTCCTGATCGAGCTTGAGGTCGGTCATCAGGCCAGCCACTTCGACCGGATGGCTGAAATAGGGGTCGCCGCTCGCCCGTTTCTGCGCGCCGTGCTTTTGCACGGTATAAACATAGGCGCGGTTCAGCATCGCCTCGTCCGCATCCGGATCGTAGGCCTTCACCCTTTCTACAAGTTCATACTGGCGCAGCATCGTCTATCAGCATGTGAGGATTTCGTGTCCCAATGCAATGACAAAGAGCCGGAAGTTCAATTGCAAATGCATGCAATTCTGGGCACACCACTGCATGGAAACGGAGAGGCATCATGTCGGAACTCAGTCTGAAAAGCCTTGATACGCGTCTGCGCCACCTGGAGGATATTCAGGAAATCAAGCGTTTGCGCATGATGTATCACCGCTACATCAACGAGGAACAGTTCGACCGGGTGGCAAGCCTTTACACGCCCGACGCTCATCTCGATTTCGGACCGATCGCCAGGGCGGATGGCACCGCACAGATCGATGCGATGTATCGCTCGCTCCCGGCCAATGTCGAAATCGTCAAGCAGTTCATCCATAATCACCTCGTCGAGGTGCATGGCGACGAAGCCACGGGCCTCGCCTATCTCGATGCGCGCTATGGCAAGGAAGGCGAGAGCCTGATGGTGGCCGCCCGCTTCGAGGAGAAATATCGCAGGACTGCCGATGGCTGGAAGATCAGCGAGACCATTGTGCGGGTATGGTTTGCAGCGCCGGTGGAGCCGGGCTGGATGATAGAGGACAACAGCCGCATCCAGCCCTGGAAATGAGCCTCAGGCGAGGTCCAGCGCTTCCCTGACCTTGGCGTAATCGCCATAGATCGGACGAACCCAGGTCACCTTGCCATTTTCCACCCGCCACAATTCGAGGACCGTGAAGCTCACCCGCTTGCCGGTCTTGTTACCCGTTGCGGTAAGGGTCAGGTCGACGGACACCAGCTCCGCATCGGCGGTATAGCTGTTCACCCTGGCATCGAAATCGCGCCAGTGATGCGTCATGATCTGCTCGACCGCCTGCTTGATTGCGGCTTTGCCCCTGTAACTTCCAGCGTAAGGCAGCCATGCCGATTCCTCGAGCACCGCATCGTCCGCGAAGGTCTTGAGAAATTCGTCGATGCTGCCCGTCCGCTCGACCGCGTCATAGGTTTCGCGGACGACCTGCTCCGCTGTCTTTGCTGTCATGGCGCTCTCCTTTTCAGCCGATCACCACAGTCAGGCGAGTCTTCCGTCCCCGCCCGCTTCCTTGGGCAGGTTGACGAATTTGGGCAAATCATCAGGCATGTCGATCATGCGTTCGCCGTAAAATACATGGATTGAAGGCTCGAAGGCGAAGCCTTGAAGCCGGGAGGCAAGAACATCGACGACGCCCGCTGAGGGATGGTCCACCAGAACCGCGCTGCCGCAGCTCTTGCACGAGCGGCGCAGGCTGTTTTCAGTGCGGGCATAGGTGGTGATGTTGTCGGCGCCCTTGGTGTAGCGCACCTGGTCCTTGGGCCAGACAGTGGCCGCATGAACCGGGGCGCCCAGCCAGTCGCGGCAATCGCCGCAATGGCAATAGACCTGCATCACCGGATCTCCCGAAACCTCGGCCTGGACAGCGCCGCACGCGCAGCTGACGTGAAAACGCATCGCAATTCCCCCTCTCAACCCGCTTGCAGGCCGACCGCCCTGATTGCTGCCTCGACGGCAAGCTCGTCATTGTCCGAAGTATCGCCCGAAGCGGCCATGGCGCCAATGACCTGCCCCGCCTCATCCTTGACCAGAAGCGCACCGGCGGCCGGCACCATGCCATTATCGGCAAGGCTGGCGATTGCCCCCAGAACATGCGGACGGGCAAGATGCATTTCACCCACTGTGCGGCTGGATACGCCCAGCGCCAGCGCGCCTCCAGCCTTGCCAGCCACGACCCTGGTCCCGATCATCGGGGCGCCGTCCTGGCGCTGCAGCGCGACGAGATTGCCGCCCGGATCGAACACGCCGAAGGTGAGCGGCTTGAAGGACTGGCGGGCCGCCTCCGCGACGCCCGCCTCGATCAGCGCATTGGCCTGCGCAAGGGTGATTTTGTACATGCTTCCTCTCCGTTCTGCTTGTCAGGCCCAGATCGCCTCGGGCGGCA
>CAZWEY010000243.1:0-3017 GCA_964632055.1 uncultured Sphingomonadaceae bacterium | reverse complement strand
CTTCCTTGTTGCCCAGGCCGAAGGGCTTGACCGCCTGAACAGTCAGCGCGGAAATGTCGAAGGCCAGCACGTCCCACTTGGCGAGGCTGCCATCCTCGATCGGATTTGCGGCATATTTGGCCTTGTCGAGATTACGGGCGTTGAATTCACCCGTATCGGCAATGATCAGGCCGCCGGGTTTCAAAGCCGAAAGATTCACCTTCAGCGCCGCAGGGTTCATCGCCACCAGCACATCGGGGGCATCGCCCGCCGTGGTGATCTCGGTAGTGCCGGAATCGATCTGGAAGGCAGAGACGCCGAACAGCGTTCCTTGCGGCGCACGGATTTCAGCAGGGAAATCCGGGAAAGTGGCCAATGCATTGCCAGCAAGAGCGGTCGAAAGGGTGAACTGCCCGCCGGTGAGCTGCATACCATCGCCCGAATCGCCCGCAAAACGGACCACCACGGCCTCAGGGGATTTCTGCCGGGCCTCGGTTTCGGCCACGAGAGTTGCCATTCTTTGTCGTCCTTGTCTGACATGAGGCGCATAATCGCCCCGGTGTTCTTTTTGACTATGCATCCCCTGAGCCGACCGCAATATAGATTTTCTGCGAGTCAACAAAGCAGTTGTGGGAATCAATTTTGCGATCCGTAAATGACAAACTTGTATAGTCAACCTGAACCATCGCTTTACCGCCCCTGTGCCGGGCTGATGCTTGTGAACGCCAGTAACGAGGTATTCGTGGGTAAACGCATCGACGCGAAGGACAGCGCTTGGTGGCAGATGCCCCAGGGCGGCATCGACGATGGCGAGGCGCTGGATGCTGCGGCCCTGCGCGAGCTGGCCGAGGAAACGGGAATAGCTGCGGACAAGGTGGAGATCATCGCGCGCACGAAAAGCGAGCTTTATTATGACCTTCCGGAAGAGCTGGCGGGCAAGCTATGGGATGGCCGCTATCTTGGCCAGCGCCAGACCTGGTTCCTGATCCGCTTTCTGGGCAACGACAGCGATATCAACCTCGAAGCTCATGATCCGGCGGAATTCTGCGCCTGGAAATGGGTGAAACCTGACGAGCTGCCCGCGCTCATCATCCCCTTCAAGCAAGCGATCTACGAAGCCGTGCTGACAGAGTTTCGCTCATTGCTGTGATTGCCGGGGCCGTTGCCGCGGCCCTGCTCTGAGATCAGTTCTGTGTGACTTCTGGTTGGCTCGCGCCTGCTTCTGCAGTCAGGACAGGCTGCTTTGGCCCGGCAATGATCAGATTGGCCAGTGATCGGGCTTCCGGGCAGGATGTGCCGCACAAGGCCTCGAGCCGGGCGAGGTTGCGCCGCGCTTTTTCCACGGCGCCCTTTTCGAACAGGGCCTGCCCTTCGCCTGAAATCGCAACCAGATTGTCGGGGTCGCGCTCCAGAGCTTCCCGGTAATAATGGATCGCCTTGCCCTGAAGCCCGTCGGCACGCGCTGCTTGGGCCAGTGCAAAGAGCGTCGGGACATGGCCCGGATCCATGGCCAGGGCGGCTTCAAAGGCGTCGATTGCACCCTGCACCTCGCCTCCTGCGAGAGCCGCATTGCCCTGCTCGAGCAGGGCGGCAGCGCGCGGATCGGGCAAACGCGGGGCACTTTGGCCCATGCTGGAGCTCACCGCGACCAGCAGGCTGAGTGCAACAGCTGCAGGGGCATGGCGCATGAGTTTCTCCTTCAGGGCAGGCGCATGGCTGGGTTCATGGTCGGCCATTTGCATGGCCTTACCATGGCCTGCCGAATGCTGCGATGAAAAATCCATCGGTCTGATCATGGTGCGGGGTCAGGCGAATACCCGCGCCGCGCGGTCGACCGGCAGGCAAGGCCGAAATTTCCGACTGCCAGCCGGGGTGAGAAGCAAGAAATGCGGCCGCCTGCGCTGCGCCCTCCTCGTCCAGCAGCGAACAGGTCACGAAGATCAGCCTGCCGCCGGGGCGCACCAGCCCGGCCGCCACTCCAAGCAGCCGCTGCTGGATCGCGGCATAGCGCGCGATCTGGTCAGGGCTTAACCGCCAGCGCCCTTCGGGATTGCGCCGCCATGTTCCCGTGCCCGAACAAGGCGCATCGACCAGCACCGCATCGGCCCTGCCCGCCCATTCGGCCAGCGTTTCCGCCTCGCGATTGGGATCGAGCAGGCAGGTCTTTATGAAAGAGGCCCCCGCCCTTTGCGCGCGCGGGCCAAGGCGCGACAGGCGCGCGCGGTCCGTGTCGCAGGCGATCAGCTCGCCTTGCCCTTGCATCGCGGCTGCAAGCGCCAGGCTTTTGCCCCCTGCCCCGGCGCACAGATCGATAATCAACTCGCCCGGCCTTGCCTCCACAGCCTCGCAGGCCAGTTGCGAGCCTGCATCCTGGATCTCGATATGCCCTTCGACAAAAGCAGGCCATTGTTCCACGGGCGATCCCGACGGGAAACGCAAAGCGTGGGAAGCCGCAACCGGATCGCCCGGCATCGGAAGATCGGGCTCTCCCGGCTTCAGCCGGTTGATGCGGATATCAAGCGGGGCACGTTCAAGCAGGGCCTGCGCCTCATCGCCGGAAATGCCCGATTGCGCCAGCGCCTCTGCCAGCCAGTCTGGCGCGATCCCGCCTTTTGCGGCCTGTTCTCCGGGGACGACTGGCGCCGGGCCATGAGCAGAACCATCGAACAGATCCGCCAGATCCGCATCCTCTTCGGCCAGACGCAGCATGGCGGCGCGACCGCTGGCCGGAACCGGCCCGCAGGCCCGGATCGCGCGATAGATCAGCTCGCGGATCGCGCGGCGGTCCTTGGAACCTGCATAGCGGCGGGCACGAAGCCCCTCGGCAACCAGCCTGTCGGCAGAGGGGCCATTGTCACGCGCGGCGGCAATGATCGCATCGAGCAGCTCGATTGCCGCCTGCACGCGTGCAGCAGGCGTCATGGCTCAGCGCGTCGGATAATTCGGCGCCTCGCGGGTGATCGAGACATCATGCACATGGCTTTCGGAAAGGCCTGCATTGGTGATGCGGATGAACTTCGCCCGCGTGCGCAGATCCT
>CAZWEY010000242.1:0-3064 GCA_964632055.1 uncultured Sphingomonadaceae bacterium | reverse complement strand
TAGGAAAAGGGATGCCCGCGCGAACATCGGGCAAGGCCCAGCTCGCCAGAAAGCCCTCTGTGTGTCTCGACGCCCGCCAAAGCGACGCGCCCCACCAGGCTGCGGCGGTCTTCCTGAAAGAAACCATCCTTGTGCTGTATCTGAACCTGCCATTCTCCGGCGGGCACCTCGGGAAAGACAAAGCTGCGCGAGCCATTTGCGGCAATCTTCACAGTAGGTGACAAGTCTCCGACCGGGACAAGCACGCAATCGCTTGCTCCGAAACGATGGCGCGCAAGGCTTGCATAAAAATCGGGATCAGTCCGCACACGCACTGATTTCAGCTGAAGCGTACCCTTGCCCCAACACCGGATGGAAACGACGAAGCGCGCCACTTCAGGGTCCCAGGGATAAAGCAGGCTGCGCCCTGCCCGGGCGCGACGGGTTCCGATCCTCTCGCCATCTTCGTTGAATTCCAGCACCATCAATGCAGCTTGCGCAGTGCCGGTTGCCTTCACATCAAGATCGATTGCGAGCGCTGTGCCCGGTTCGAGTGCATGGCCTTCGCCCTCGCCCAGCTGCGCAAAATCGCCGGAGGCACCAAACAGCGTATAATAGACCGAGGACCGGCCATCGAGCTGGAGGGAGGCAGAGAGGCAATCCTCGCGGTTGCGACGGATGCTGCCGGCACCTGCGGCGCTAACCGACCATGGGCCGGAACGCGGTCGAACCAGCCTGTCCAATATGGAACCCCAGGAAAGGATTTCCCCACCTCCGAAACTGCATTTGAGGGGCTTTCCCTAGTGATATACCGAAGGGGCGTCAACGACAGGCCTGGCATCAGGCACCAGCCGAACACGAGGCTTTCCGGCGGCAATCATTGCGGCTAGTGGTCCGACAAGTCGAGAATATAAAGGGACGGAAAACTGCATGACCGAGGGCTGGGAAATTATCCTGCATGTAGGGGCTCACAAGACAGCCTCCTCCTTCCTCCAGACCGTGGCGCGTGAACAGAATGCCGCATTGCGCGAGGCGGGCCTTTCGGTTGTCTATCGCCGCCAGATCATGAAATCAGCCTTCCACGATGGCATTATCGCCCTGATCGAAGGGCGCGAGCCAGACAGGCAGGCCGGACGCGCCAATTTTGAAAACATGCTCACCAACAAGCGCAAGCGCGTGCTTTTCACGAATGAAGACATGATCCACCGCATTGCTGATGAGGGTTTTTTCTCCAAGGCAGGCCCCGCGCTCGGCTATGTCAAGGAGCTGGCCGGCTCGGCAAGGCTGCGCGTTCTTCTCTACACCCGCGCCCAGCCCGACTATATCGAATCGCTGTTCATGCAATTCATGCATCTGGGCCGGACCTTCACCTTCGAACAATATGCCAACCGGCAGGAGAAGGTCGATTATTCCTGGGACCGCGTGCTGGACGATATGGCCGCGGTCGTAGGGCGCGAAAATGTGACTGCCATACCCTATGAATCGGTGCGCAGGCTGGGCTCGGAAAAGTTTTACCAGCACTTTCTGGGCGCATGCGGCATCAATCATCCCGAGAAATTCACCGTGCCCGATGACAGCGACCGGTCTCGCGGTGCCAATCGCAGCTATTCGGGAGAAGCTTTGAAGATCGCTCGTGCGATCAACCCGCTGCTCGACAAGGACGGCAAGGATGTGCTGCGTCGCTTCCTTCAGGAAAACTATTCCACCGCCACCCACCCCAAGGCCGAGCTTTACTCAGCCGAACAGCGCCAGCAGATGCGCGAGCGCTATCGTGCAAGCAACCAGCGCCTGTTTGACGAATATCTGACCCACTGGCCTGAGGAACGCAGCTTTTATCTCTGAGAAGGGCAGGCTCCGGGCCAGGCAGGCTTGTGCCTTTTCCGCCGCCTGAAAGCGGCAAGAGATGGTGCGCCCGACAGGATTCGAACCTGTGGCCCCCAGATTAGGAATCTGGTGCTCTATCCTGCTGAGCTACGGGCGCGCGCAGAGGCTCGTTTAGAAGCGGTCGGGCAGAAGGGCAATCAATTGATGTCGTCGGGCGGCGCGATCGGAAACAATATCGGCGCAACCGGGATGCCCTCTTCATGCAGGTCCCTCGCCTCCTCCATCGTTGCCTGACCATGGATCATGCGCTGCTTGCTCTCGCCATAATGCATGGCTCGCGACTGCTCTGCAAAGTCGCCTCCAACCCACTGGGATTTTTCAAGAGCCTTGGCCTGCTGGCGGGCCATTTCCTGCAAGGCTTTGGCCACTTCCGGCGGCATTTCGGCAGGCAGCGCATCGGCATTGGTTGCATCTGAGGTCAGACCAGCCAGTTGATTGCCCTTGCGCGGCACGGCCGGGGCCATAGGCGCCTTGGCGATTTCGGACGAGCCGCATTGCGGGCAAGTCACCAATCCACGCTCCGTCTGAGAGGAAAAATCGGCAGACGAGCCAAACCACCCCTCGAATCGGTGGCCGACAGGACAGCTAAGGTCGAAAACGATCATGGTCTTGCTGATTTAGGAATCTCGCGGCGATTGGCAAGGCTTGGCAGTTGGGCGCGCACCTCGGCCGTTCGCTCCACACTGATCTCGGCAAAGCCAAGGCCCGGCCGTTCACCCCCCATATCGAGCACGATATCGCCCCATGGATCGACCACCAGGCTATGACCATAGGTCTGACGCCCATCCGCATGCACCCCCACTTGCGCTGCCGCAATGACATAGGCGCTGGCCTCTACCGCCCTTGCCCTTTGCAGCAGATGCCAATGGGCTTCGCCTGTGGGCACGGTGAAAGCGGCGGGAATGGCTATGGCGTCGCAATGGCGGTCGCCAAGCTCGGCGAAAAAGGCCGGGAAACGGATGTCATAGCAGATCGCCAGGCCCAGCAACCCCAGCGGGGTCTGTGCCGTAACGACTGCCGAGCCCGGCTCGTAAGCCGCCGATTCGCGCCAGCTCTCGCCGGTTGAAAGGCTGACATCGAACATGTGGATCTTGTCATAGCGCGCGGCGACCATGCCATCGGGCGCAATCAGCAGCGAACGGTTGGCGAGCCTCCCGTCGGGCCGACGCACCGCGAGGGAGCCAAGCGCCACCCACATCCC
>CAZWEY010000241.1:0-3134 GCA_964632055.1 uncultured Sphingomonadaceae bacterium | reverse complement strand
ATCTTGATCAGCGCGTCGAGCACCATGGGCCCGCAATTGTCGAGATCTATCTCGAAAGTGTCGTAGCGCGGGTTGCTGCCGCTGTCGGGATCGTAGCGGTAAACCTTGAACTTCTTGATCCTGGTGGCGCCGTCCGCCTTGTGGACATTGCCCTTGGAAGTGATCTTGCTGTTCTTGGGGAGGGTAAAGGTAGCCATCGTGATCCCTATTGGCGCGTTCAGCCTGTGCCGGGCTTCTAGCGAATTGAGCGCAAGGGGCAAGCCCACCCTTGCGGGAAGACGAATTCCAGTTTCCTTTTTCCACCTCCGATCTACTATGACCACAGGAAAAGGGGATGTCTCATGGGATTGAAGACCTGGTATGACGATCATGTCGTGCCGCGCATTATCAAGATTGGCTGCGCCAACCCGGCAGTTGCGGAGCGCAGGGCCCAGGTGGTGCCTCGTGCGCATGGCCGCGTCTTCGAGATTGGCTGTGGCGGCGGCTTGAACCAGCAATTCTATGATCGCGAGAGAGTGACCGGTTTTTCCGGCATAGATCCCTCGGGCAAGCTGCTCGATTATGCCCGCGAACAAGCGAAGCTGAAGGGCTGGGATGCAGATATTCGCCAGGGTATTGGCGAGGCGATCCCCTTTGAAGACGAGAGTTTCGACACGGTCGTTGCGACCTATACCTTGTGCTCTGTGCAGGATGACAAACAGGTTCTGCGCGAGTTGCGCCGCATTCTGAAACCGGGCGGAACTTTCCTGTTTCTGGAACATGGACTGGCGCCCGAAGCGAAGGTCCAGAAATGGCAGCACCGGATCGAACCGACCTGGAAAGTCTTGATGGGCGGGTGTCATCTCACCCGGCCGGTCAAGAGCAGCGTTGCCGGCGCAGGCTTTACCGTCACCCCGATCGATCAGGGCTATATGCCCAAAATGCCCAAATTCGCCAGCTGGATGGAGTGGGGCGAGGCCATCAAGGCCGGATAGGAAAAGGCTCCGTTCAACCTGAACGGAGCCCTTCCTGTATTCGCTAAAACCGGTTCGGCTTATTCGCCGAATGTGCGCTGCCACCAGCCGCGGCGGGGGGCTCCGTCCGAAGCGCCTTCGCTTGGCGAGGCTTCGGCCTGAGCCGGAACAGCCGCTGTCGTTTCGGGATCGGCAGCAGGTTCGGCTTTCTTGGCGCGCGAGCGGCGCTTGGGCTTGGCCGGCGCTTCATCGGCAGGGGCTGGTTCAGCGTCAGCCTCCGCGACAGTATCGCCTGCTTCCGGCTCGGCAGCAGGCTCGGCCTTCTTGGCGCGCGAACGACGCTTGGGCTTGGCCGGCGCCTCTTCGGCCGGGACATCTTCAGCCGGGACATCTTCAGCCGGGGCCACTTCTGCATCAGCCTCTGTGGCTTCCGGTTCGGCAGCAGGCTCGGCCTTCTTGGCGCGTGAACGGCGCTTGGGCTTGGCCGGTGCTTCTTCCTCAACCGGAGCGGCCTCCGCCTGATCCGCGGGCTGGGCGGCATCAGTTTCAGCCGGTGATGCTTCTTGAGCCTCATCAGCAGGCTCTCCCTCTTCGGAGCCTACTTCGCCCTCGACCATTTCGCCATTGCGCCTGCGATTGCGGCCACCCCGGCGACGGCGACGTTTCTTGCGAGGGCTTTCCTCGCCTTCGCTGGCCGCATCTTGGGGTTCGTCGCCATCCTCTTCGCTGTCCGTCTCATTGCCCTCTGAGGGCTCGTCAGCGTCGCGTTCGTCGCGGTTGCGATTGCGGCCGCCGCGACGACGGCGACGCTTCTTGCCGCGCCGTTCGCCATTGTCTTCCTGGCGATCCGCCGCTTCAGCGTCTTCCGCGTCCTCGTCCTCATATTCGCTCAGGTCTTCTTCATCCTCCTCGAGCACGATCGGCTCGAAGCGGGGCACTATTGTCGGAGCGGGGCCGGAACTGGCGATGCGCATCTTGGCGCCTTCATTCTCACCTTCCGGCAAAACTTCGACACGCACGCCATAACGTTCTTCGATCTCGGCAAGATCGGCGCGCTTGGAGTTGAGCAGATAGACCGCGGCCTCGGTCGAGGCGTAGAGCGTGATGAGCGAACCCTTGCCCTTGGCGGCTTCGTCCTCGATCTGGCGCAGGGCCGAAAGGCCTGCGCTCGACGCGGTGCGGACAAGCCCGGTGCCGTCGCAATGCGGGCAGGAGCGGGTGCTGGCTTCCAGAACGCCGGTGCGCAGACGCTGGCGGCTCATTTCCATCAGGCCGAAGCTGGAGATACGGCCGACCTGGATGCGCGCCCGGTCATTTTTCAGCGCATCCTTGAGCGCCTTTTCGACTTTGCGGATGTTGGAATTATATTCCATGTCGATGAAGTCGATAACGACGAGGCCGGCCATGTCGCGCAGGCGCAGCTGACGGGCGATTTCGCGCGCGGCTTCGAGATTGGTGTTGAGCGCGGTCTGCTCGATCCCGTGTTCCTTGGTGGAACGGCCGGAGTTGATGTCGATCGACACCAGTGCCTCGGTCGGGTTGATCACCAGATAGCCGCCGCTCTTGAGCTGGACTACCGGATCATACATCGCGGAGAGCTGGTCTTCGGCGCCATAGCGCTGGAACAGTGGCACCGGGTCGGCATATTGTTTTACCCGGCGCGCATGGCTGGGCATCAGCAGCTTCATGAATTCGCGGGCGGCGCGATAGCCATCCTCGCCTTCCACCACCACTTCCTCGATCTCGCGATTATAGATGTCGCGTATCGCCCGCTTGATGAGGTCGCTGTCGGAATGAATCAGCGCCGGGGCAGACGATTTGAGCGTGGTCTCGCGGATCTCGTCCCACAGGCGCGCGAGATAGTCGAAGTCACGCTTGATCTCGGTCTTGGTGCGCTGAAGCCCGGCGGTACGCACGATGCAGCCCATGGATTTGGGCAGGCTCATTTCCGAAACGATCTGCTTCAGCCGCTTGCGGTCGGCTACGCTTGAAATCTTGCGCGAAATGCCGCCGCCATGGCTGGAATTGGGCATCAGCACGCAATAGCGGCCGGCCAGGCTGAGATAGGTGGTGAGCGCAGCACCCTTGTTGCCGCGCTCTTCCTTGACGACCTGGACCAGCAGCACCTGGCGGCGCTGGATGACGTCCTGGATCTTGTAGCGACGGCGCAGTTCCATGCGC
>CAZWEY010000240.1:0-3137 GCA_964632055.1 uncultured Sphingomonadaceae bacterium | reverse complement strand
CCCTCGCCTGTTCCAACACGCTGGCCGCCCCAGCCGCTGCGGGCCCGGCCGTGGGATTGGGCCACCCATCGCGCGGAACGACCAGCCGCCTCTCTGTCAGGCCGAAATTGAGCATGGCGCGCGCCGCCTTGCCGATATTCTCGCCCAGCTGCGGGCGCACCAGAACGATGACGGGTGCGTTCACTCGCCGCCCACCTCGCGCACGGTGCTGGCGAATTCCTCGAAATCGCGCGCTTCACTGAAATCGCGATAGACGGATGCGAAGCGGATATAGGCGACGCTGTCGAGCTGGCGCAGCCCGTCCATCACCATCTCGCCAATGGTTGCGGCGGGGACTTCGTTTTCGCCCATGGTCTCCAGCTGGCGCTGGATGCCGGAGACGAGCTGGTCGAGCCGTTCCTGCGCGATCCCGCGCTTGCGGCAGGCGAGGGAAACGGACTGCTCGATCTTGCTGCGGTCAAAGTTCTCCCGCTTCCCGCCGCTTTTGAGCACCGTCACTTCGCGCAGCTGCACCCGTTCGAAGGTGGTGAAGCGCGCGCCGCATCCGTCGCACTGGCGACGGCGGCGGATGGCGGTGTTATCCTCCGTCGGGCGGCTGTCCTTCACCTGGCTGTCATCATGGGCGCAGAATGGACAGCGCATCAATCACATGCCCGGATAGACGGGGAAGGTGGCGCAGAGTTCTTCGACGCGGGCGCGGACCTTTTCTTCCACCTGCGCGTCGCCTTCATCGCCATTGCGCGACAGGCCTTCCACCACTTCGGCGATCAGCTTGCCGACCTTGCGGAATTCTTCGGTGCCAAAGCCCCGCGTGGTGCCTGCGGGTGTGCCAAGGCGGATGCCGGAGGTGACAAACGGGCTGCGCGTGTCGAAGGGAACGCCGTTCTTGTTGCAGGTGAGATAGGCCCGGTCGAGGCCCTTTTCGGCGGCCTTGCCGGTGACGTTCTTCGCTGTGAGGTCCACCAGCATCAGGTGATTGTCAGTGCCGCCCGAAACGATGGCGATGCCCTCTTCCTCAAGGCTTGCGGCGAGCGCGCGGGCATTGGCAACGATGCGCGCGGCATAATCCTTGAATTCGGGGCGTAGCGCCTCGCCGAAGGCAACGGCCTTGGCGGCGACGACATGCATCAGCGGGCCGCCCTGAAGGCCGGGGAACACCGCGCTGTTGAATTTCTTGGCCAGATCCTCGTCATTGGTAAGGATGATGCCCGAGCGCGGACCGCGCAAGCTCTTGTGGGTCGTGCTGGTGACGACATGGGCATGAGGGAAGGGCGAGGGGTGCGCGCCACCGGCAACGAGGCCGGAGAAGTGCGACATGTCGACCAGCAGGTATGCGCCCACTTCATCGGCGATTTCGCGGAAGCGGGGGAAGTCCCAGATGCGCGAATAGGCGGTGCCGCCGGCGATGATCAGCTTGGGCTTGTTCTCGCGGGCTAGGCGGGCAACCTCGTCCATGTCGATGAGCTGGTCCTCGCGGCGCACGCCATAGGGCACCGGGTTGAACCATTTGCCGCTCATATTGACGGGCGAGCCGTGGGTGAGGTGGCCACCCGAATTGAGGTCTAGGCCCATGAAGGTGTCGCCCGGCTGCAGCAGGGCGAGGAACACGGCCTGGTTCATCTGGCTGCCCGAATTGGGCTGCACATTGGCGAAGTCGCAGCCGAACAGCTTCTTCGCGCGCTCGATTGCCAGGTTTTCGACGATGTCGGCATATTCGCAGCCGCCATAATAGCGCTTGCCGGGATAGCCTTCGGCATATTTGTTGGTGAAGACCGATCCGGTTGCTTCGAGCACCGCGCGGCTCGCGATGTTTTCGCTTGCGATCAGTTCGATCTTGCCCCTCTGGCGACCCAGTTCCTTGCCGATGGCCTCTGCAATCTCGGGATCGGCCTGTGCCAGCGTATCGTTCCAGAAGCGGTTCATCGTATCAGTGCTCATTGTCTGCTCTCGTCTGCTCAGCAGGAAAGGGAAGGGGTGGAAAGCTTGGCGACGCGGCCTTCGTGGCGGCCGCCGGCAAAATCTGTGACAAGGAAGGCGTCGAGGCAGGCCTTGGCCATGTCCTCGCCTGTCAGCCGTGCGCCCATCGCGATGCAATTGGCATCGTTGTGCTCGCGGGCGAGGGCGGCGGAAAGCGGCTCGGAAACGAGCGCGCAGCGCACCGCCGGGTTGCGGTTCATGGCAATGGAGATGCCGATGCCGCTGCCACACAGCGCGACGCCGCGTTCCGCCGTGCCATCGGCGACGACGGCGGCGAGCTTGTAGCCGTAATCAGGGTAGTCGACCCGGTCCGCCGTTGCGGGGCCGAGGTCCGCGACTTCATGGCCGAGGCTGATGAGATATTCCCGCAAGGCCGCCTTGAGGTCGACTGCAGCGTGATCGGAGGCGATGGCGATGCGCATGGTTTTTCCCGGCTCGTCGGATTCGGTTCAGGCCCCATAGGCGGAACGGGCGGCCAAGGCCACCCGCACCATAAGGCATTTCACCCATATCTTGTGGTTTATTGGTCGAGGAACGAGCGCATCTTGCGGCTGCGGCTCGGATGTTTGAGCTTCCTCAATGCCTTTGCCTCGATCTGGCGAATGCGTTCGCGGGTCACCGAGAACTGCTGGCCCACTTCTTCCAGCGTGTGATCGGTGTTCATGCCGATGCCGAAGCGCATGCGCAGCACGCGTTCCTCGCGCGGGGTCAGGCTGGCGAGGACGCGGGTGACCGTTTCCTTGAGATTGGCCTGGATCGCCGCATCGACCGGGATGACCGCGTTCTTGTCTTCGATGAAATCGCCCAGGTGGCTGTCTTCCTCGTCCCCAATGGGGGTTTCGAGAGAGATCGGCTCCTTGGCGATCTTCATCACCTTGCGGACCTTTTCCAGCGGCATGGACAGGCGCTCGGCCATTTCCTCCGGCGTGGGTTCGCGGCCTTGTTCGTGCAGGAACTGGCGGCTGGTGCGGACCAGCTTGTTGATCGTTTCGATCATATGGACCGGGATGCGGATCGTGCGGGCCTGGTCGGCGATCGACCGGGTGATCGCCTGCCGGATCCACCAGGTGGCATAGGTGCTGAACTTGTAACCGCGGCGGTACTCAAACTTATCGACCGCCTTCATCAGGCCGATGTTCCCTTCCTGGATCAGGTCCAGG
>CAZWEY010000239.1:0-3187 GCA_964632055.1 uncultured Sphingomonadaceae bacterium | reverse complement strand
ATGGTGGCCGACCTTGCCGCCATGCCTCACCTTCTGGTCGCGGGCACCACCGGTTCGGGCAAGTCGGTCGGCCTCAACACCATTCTCCTCTCGCTGCTCTATCGGCTTTCCCCGCGCGATTGCCGGTTGATCCTGATCGATCCCAAGGTGCTGGAGCTGAAGAGCTACGACGATATTCCGCACCTCCTCAGCCCCGTCGTCACCGAACCGCCCAAGGCGGTGCGCGCGCTGAAATGGGCGGTCGAGGAAATGGAGCGCCGCTATCGCATGATGAGCGCGATCGGCGCGCGCAACCTCACCGGCTTCAACGAGCGGGTGAAGACCGCCATCGCCAAGGGCAAGCCGCTGGGCCGCCGGGTGCAGATCGGCTTCGATCCCGACACGGGCGAGGAACTGTTCGAGGAAGAACAGCTCGATTACGAGGTGCTGCCCCAGATCGTGCTGATCGTCGACGAACTCGCGGACCTCATGGTCACGGTCGGCAAGGAAATCGAAGTCCTTATCCAGCGCCTGTCCCAGAAATCGCGCGCCGCGGGCATCCACCTCATCATGGCAACGCAGCGTCCCTCGGTCGATGTCATCACCGGCGTCATCAAGGCGAACCTGCCGACCCGCGTCAGCTTCCATGTGACCAGCCGCATCGACAGCCGCACCATTCTGGGCGAACAGGGTGCTGAGCAGCTGCTGGGCAAGGGCGACATGCTCTACAAGCCATCAAGCGGCGCGCTAACCCGTGTGCATGGCCCCTTCGTTTCCGACGAGGAAGTGGAGCGCGTGGCCAATCACTGGCGCGCGCAGGGCAAGCCCGAATATATCGATTCCGTCACCGAGGAACCGGAAGACGGCAGCTTCAGCTTCGATGATGAGCTGACCGCGTCCGACAACCCCGACGAGCGCAAATATCGCCAGGCCTGCCAGATCGTGTTCGAAGGGCAGAAGGCTTCGGGAAGCTGGCTGCAACGCCAGATGGGCGTGGGCTACAACACGGCGGCCAAATGGATCGAGCGGATGGAACAGGACGGCTTCGTTGGCCCCGCCAACCATGTCGGCAAGCGCGAAATCTATCGCGACAAGGACGGCAACCCGCTTTGATGCGCATTGCCCTGTTCGAACCCGAAATCGCCGGAAATGTCGGCGCAGTGCTGCGGCTGGGTGCGTGCATGGGGACCGCGGTGGATCTGATCGAGCCGATGGGTTTCGAGTGGGACGATCGCCGGGTGCGCCGCGCGGCGATGGATTATATCGACCATGTCGAATTTGCCCGCCATGCAGACTTTGCCGCATTCAGGCAGACGGTTGGCGCCAGCCGGCTGGTTCTGCTGACCACCAGGGCCAGCCAGTCGGCCTATGACTTCGCCTTTGATCCAGGCGATGTGCTGCTGTTCGGCAAGGAAAGCGCCGGTGTTCCTGCCAGCGTCGCCGAAATGTGCCACGCCCGGATACGCATCCCCATGCGGGCCGAAGTGCGCTCGATGAACCTTGCCTCTGCTGCCGCACTGGTGCTGGGCGAGGCGCTGCGCCAGACGGGCAGCCTGCCAGGCTGACCTATTCCTCCAGCGGCCAGCTCCTGCGCTTGACCTCGAAGCGGTCTCTGCTGCGGATATAGCCGCCCGCGCCATGATTGCGCGCGATGAGCTGCATGGCGGGCGTATCGATCCTGAGCTTGCCATCCTCGTCGGACACGAAACGGTCATCAATATGCATGGCGACAATCTCGCCCAGAACGATGGCCGCATGGGGTGTCGGCTCGACAAGCTGGTAAGTCTTGCATTCAAAGCTCACCGGCGCGCCGTCGATCAGCGGCGGGGCGATCTGGCTGGCAGGGCGAGTGGCAATCCCTCCCAGAGCAATCTCGTCCACTCCGGCCGGAGCCTCCGTCGCCGTCAAATTCATCGCCTCTGCATGATCCTCGTCGACCAGGGCGATGGAAAATTCGCCCGTTTCGCGGATGGCGCGCAGGGAGTCCTTTTCCTTCTCGCCTTCGCGCATCAGATCGGGCGCCATGCCGATCGCCACCAGCGGCGGGCGCGACAGCATGGCGTTGAAAAAGCTGAACGGCGCGCAATTGCGGCGGCCCGCCTTGTCCATGGTCACCACCCAGGCAATGGGGCGCGGCGTGATGGTATTGACCATCAGCTTGTAGCGTTGGGCAGGAGAGATAGCGGAAAAATCAAACAGCATGAGTCACTTGGCCCTTTTGATCGTATCGGCTGCGGCAAAACAGGATATGATGACCGCATCGGCTAGGAGAATGTCCATGCGTATCGGCTGCCCGCGCGAGATCAAGAACAATGAGTTCCGTGTCGGCCTGACGCCCGAAAGCGTGCGCGAATTGACAGGGCGGGGCCATGAAATCTGGCTGGAAAGCGGCGCAGGCGCAGGGATCGGTGCGCTCGATGCCGATTATGTGGCGGCGGGTGCTGCAATCAGGCCGAATGCGGCAGAGCTGTTTGCCGAATGCGAGATGATCGTGAAGGTGAAGGAACCGCAGCCCGCCGAACGCGCGCAACTGCGCCCCGGCCAGCTGTTGTTCACCTATCTCCACCTCGCCCCCGATCCCGACCAGACCGCCGATCTCATCTCCTCGGGCGTCACCGCCATCGCCTATGAAACGGTGACAGGCGCCAATAACTCCCTGCCACTCCTCAAGCCGATGAGCCAGGTGGCGGGCCGCATGGCGATCCAGGCCGGCGCCACGGCGCTGCAAAAGGCACATGGCGGGCGCGGGGTTCTGCTGGGCGGGGTGCCGGGCGTGCTGCCGGGCCGGGTGCTGGTGATCGGCGGCGGGGTGGTCGGTTTCAATGCCGCGCAGATGGCGGTGGGGATGGGGGCGGATGTCACCATTCTCGACCGCGATGCCGATGTGCTGGAGCGATTGTCCAACCATTTCGAATCGCGCGCGAAAACGCGCTTTTCCAACCGTTCCACCATTGCCCAGATGATCTGCGAGGCCGAGCTGGTGATTGGCGCGGTGCTGGTCCCCGGTGCTGCAGCACCCAAGCTCGTCAGCCGCGAGATGCTGTCTTGCATGAAACCCGGCGCGGTTCTGGTCGATGTGGCGATCGATCAGGGGGGCTGTTTCGAAACCAGCCACCCCACGACCCACGAAGACCCGACCTTTCTGGGTCGTGGGGGGGGCTGTTTCGAAACCAGCCACCCCACGACCCACGAAGACCCGACCTTTCTG
>CAZWEY010000238.1:0-3220 GCA_964632055.1 uncultured Sphingomonadaceae bacterium | reverse complement strand
TCCTTTCCCTACACGACGCTCTTCCTTGTGAAGGAACTGGCCGCACAAGCAGGCATGGAGCTGCCCGCGCCCGACCCGCGCGCGGCAAAACGGGCAGAGGAGCGCGCCGGGCTGCATGATGTCATGGCCGCGGCACAAGACTGGTTCGCCCGGCAATTGCGCGAGAGCGCCGGGGTGCAGGCCCGCGCCTATCTCGCCACGCGCGGCTTCGATGCGCAGACTGTCGAACGCTTCGGCTTCGGCTTTGCGCCTGACAATCGCTCGGCCCTGAAAAGCGCGCTTGGCCAGTTTGGCGATGCGATGCTGGTCGAGGGCGGGTTGCTCATCTCGGTGGAAGGCAAGGAGCCTTACGACCGTTTTCGCGGGCGGCTGATGCTCCCGATCCACGATGCGCGCGGACGGGTGATCGCCTTTGGCGGGCGCATATTGGCCGCCGACAAGACCGACGCGCCCAAATATCTCAATTCGCCCGATACGCCTTTGTTCGACAAGGGACGCACGCTCTATAACCTCCATCGTGCCGGACCGGCCGCGAGGAAATCAGGCCGCATGGTGGTGGTCGAAGGCTATATGGATGTCATCGCTCTGGCTTCGGCCGGGATAGAGGAAGCCGTCGCCCCGCTTGGCACTGCATTGACCGAACAGCAGATCGAGATGCTGTGGCGGCTGGTCGAGCTCCCGGTGCTGTGTTTCGATGGCGATGGGGCGGGCCAGCGCGCCGCCATGCGCGCCGTTTCCCGCGCTTTGCCACTGCTCAGGCCCGGTCATTCGCTGCGCATCGTGCGCCTGCCTTCGGGGCTTGATCCGGACGATCTGATCAAGCAACAAGGCGTTGCCGCGCTGGAGACATTGCTGGAGGGCGCCGCCTCCCTGCTCGACACGGTTTGGGAGCACGAGCTTGCTGCCCAGCCCCTTGCCTCGCCGGAAGACAAGGCTGGCCTCAAAGCCCGGCTGCTGGAGCATGTGGAAGCCATCCAGCATCCCGATATCCGGTCGCTCTATCGTCGCGAACTGATGGACCGCTTTTCAGCTTTTGCCTTCCCCCCCCGCCCGCCGCGCCCGCCCTTTGCTGCTGCCCGCGCCAGCGACAGGCGGCCGGGCTCCCCCATGGTCCGGCCGCGCATGGCCGCTGAAACCGTCTCCCGACTGGTCACCCTTGCCGCTGGCGGTGGGCGGGATCAGCTGGTCTCGGGAATTATCGCCGGACTTTTGCGCTTTCCCGACCAGTTGCCTCGCCATGCCGATACTCTGGCCCGGTTCCATTGCGACGAGCGGGATACGATGAACCGCATCGAAGCCTTGCTGGAGGCGGCAGAGGCGCTTGAAACCGGCAGCGAGGCCCCCATATGGGAAAAGCTGAGCGGTGCGGGCAACACGGGCAGTCTGCCATTCGGGTTCCTCGATGACGATGCAGATCCTGTCCGCGCCCGCGAAGCATTGGCGCAAGCCGTGACACTGCTTGTCGAAAGGCCGGCCTTGAACGAAGCGATCGCTGTTGCATCGGCCCGTTTTGCCAGTGACCCGGAGGGCGCATGGCAGGAACAGGAGCGGTTGCGTAAACGAAAGCTGGAATTTGACCGGAGACTAGGGCAAGTGGCCTCCAGCGAAGCGGCGTCTGCCGCACAAGACAAGGTGGGTTCGTCTTCCAGGACGAACCAGAAGGAATTGGACTGAAACAGTTTATGGCGTCCGAAGCAAACACCGAAAACAGCGATGCACCCCTGATCGACCTCAACGAGGCCACGATCAAGAAGCTGATCGCCAGGGCCAAGAGGCGTGGCTACGTCACATATGACGAGCTCAACGAGGCTCTGCCGCAGGATCAGATGTCCTCCGAGCAGATCGAGGACGTGATGTCGGCCATTTCCGAAATGGGCGTCAACATCGTCGAGAGCGACGAGGAAACCCAGGAAGAAGACGCCGAAAAGGACGCAGAGGCCGAGGCCGAGGAGCTCGCAGGAAGCTCTGACGACGATAGCTCCGGGCGATCCGGCGCCGCCGTCAAGAAGAAGGAAACCGTCGAACGGACCGACGACCCGGTGCGCATGTATCTGCGCGAGATGGGCGCCGTCGAACTGCTCAGCCGCGAAGGCGAAATCGCCATCGCCAAGCGCATCGAGGCCGGGCGCGACACCATGATCCTGGGCCTGTGCGAAAGCCCGATCACCTTCCATGCCATCATGCAGTGGTCCGAAGCACTCAATAAGGAAGAGATGCAGCTGCGCGAGATTCTGGATCTCGATGCCATGCTCTCCAAAGGCCCTGCACCTGAAAGCCTTGAAGACGAGGATGCGGAAGATGACGGCGAGATCAGCGCCGACACCGCGGGTCCGAGCTACAAGGAAGATGACGACACCGACGACGAAGAGCCGGAAAA
The DNA here is from genome assembly GCA_964632055.1 of uncultured Sphingomonadaceae bacterium. Lineage (GTDB taxonomy): Bacteria > Pseudomonadota > Alphaproteobacteria > Sphingomonadales > Sphingomonadaceae > CANJYE01. The sequence goes on along the minus strand of CAZWEY010000238.1, from coordinate 843 downwards.
GAACGAGGACGAAGACGGTGAAGACGGCGAAGGCACCAGCCGGCGTCGCGAAGAAGAGGACGAGGACGACAACACGCTGAGCCTCGCCCAGATGGAAGCTGCGTTGAAGCCCGAGGCGCTTGAACGTTTTGCCCGCATCACCGACATCTTCCGCAAGTTCGAAAAAATCCAGGCTGAGCGGCTCGATGTGCTCGGTATTGGCAATGATTTCCCTGCCGCCAAGGAAAAGAAATATCAGGCCCTGCGTGAAGAACTGACCGCAGAAGTGGAAAGCGTCCAGTTCCACGCCTCCAAGATCGAATTCCTGGTCGACAATCTCTACGCCTTCAACCGCCGCCTGACGGCACTGGGCGGCCAGATGCTGCGCCTGGCAGAGCGTCACAAGGTCAAGCGCGCCGAATTCCTCACCGAATATGTCGGTCGCGAGCTGGATGACAGCTGGCTCGCCTCGATGGCTTCGCGCGACAAGAAATGGGCCGCCTTTGCAGAGAAGGAAGCGGACGCGGTCGATCGCATCCGCGCCGAGATCGCCGATATTGCCGCTGCCACCGGCATGAGCCTCAATGAGTTCCGCCGCATCGTGAACATGGTGCAAAAGGGCGAGCGCGAGGCCCGCATCGCCAAGAAGGAAATGGTCGAGGCCAATCTGCGCCTCGTGATTTCCATCGCCAAGAAATACACCAACCGCGGCCTTCAGTTCCTCGATCTCATTCAGGAAGGCAACATCGGCCTGATGAAGGCGGTCGATAAATTCGAATACCGCCGCGGCTACAAGTTCTCGACCTATGCGACTTGGTGGATCCGTCAGGCGATCACCCGCTCGATCGCCGATCAGGCGCGCAC
>CAZWEY010000237.1:0-3251 GCA_964632055.1 uncultured Sphingomonadaceae bacterium | reverse complement strand
TGGAATAGCCCAGCTCGCGCGCCAGAAGATTGATCGTGCCGACTGGCGCAATCGCCAAAGGCACCGCAGCTGCCCGCTCTCCCAAAGCGTCCGCCACCAGCCGCACCGTGCCATCGCCGCCATGAATGCAGACCAGCTCTGCATCTTCGGCAATGTCCACGCCTTCAGGCTTTGTCGCCACAAGCCGGGGGGCAAAGCCAGCCGCTTCCAGCGCCTTGCACAAGGCATGGAGGCGCGCTGGCCGGAAATTGCCCGCTGCGGGGTTGTAAACGAGATCCATCCTGACGCTCATGATCTCGTCATACATCCAATTGCTTAAAGAACGAGGCTGCTGCAAAAGGGGGCGATGAATCTGCGCCTGTTGTTGCCCGCCCTTGCCCTGCTGCTTTCCGCCTGCGCCACGGCACCGGCACCGGCACCGGCCACCCTCTCCGCATCTCGCGCACCGCAATGGGCCTTCGAGGCGAGCGACGTTCCGCTCGATCCGGCCTTCCGCTTCGGCGTGCTCGAAAACGGGCTGCGCTATGTCATCCGGCATAATGCCACGCCCGCTGCGACCGCGCTGGTGCGGCTCGAAGTGGGCAGCGGCTCGCTCTCGGAAAGGGATGGCGAGGAAGGCTATGCCCATTTCGTCGAACACATGGCCTTCAATGGCTCTACCCGTGTGCCCGAAGGCGAGATGGTCCGCCTGCTCGAGCGGCAGGGACTGGCCTTTGGCGCCGACACCAACGCATCGACCGGCTTCGAACAAACACTCTACAAGCTCGACCTGCCACGCAACGATCCTGCCCTGCTTGACACAGCCTTGATGCTAATGCGCGAGACGGCGAGCGAGCTGACCATGTCAGACGAAGCGGTGGAGCGCGAGCGCGGCGTGGTGCTTGCTGAAATGCGCGACCGCAACACCTATGGTTTGCGCAATTTCATCGCAGGGGCGAAATTTCTCAATCCCGGCGCACACTACACCATGCGCCTGCCGATCGGCACGAAACAAGCGATAGAGCGCGCAAGCTCCGCAAGCCTGCGCGCCTTCTGGTCGCGCGAATATGTGCCCGCCAACGCCGCGATCGTGGTGATCGGCGATTTCGAACCCGATGCTGTGGAAGCCGCAATCCGGCATCATTTTGCCAGCTGGGCGCCCGCACCGCTTCCCGCCAAGCCTGACCCCGGCCCGGTGGAGCCGGGCTATCGCGGCAAGACCGCCATCTATCTCGATCCCGCCCTGTCCGAACGCATCACCGTGGCGCGGCATGGCCCATGGCTCGGCCAGAGCGACAGCATTGCCGAACGCCAGCGCAACCTGTTGCGCCAGATCGGCTATGCCATCGTCAACCGCAGGCTGGAGCGCATATCGCGCGAGGAAAACCCGCCCTTTCGCGGCGCGGGCTTTGGCACGGGCGATGTTTTCAAGGTCGGGCGCACCACCCGGCTGATTATCGATACCGGCGATGGCGAATGGCGCCGCGGGCTGGAAAGTGCTGCGCGCGAATATAGCCGGGCGATGCAGTTTGGCGTAAGCGAGGCCGAAATTGCCGAACAAACAGCCAATGTCCGCGAGGCCGCCCGCAATGCGGCCGCCTCGGCCTCCACACGGTCGAACGGGGCGCTGTTTGCCGCCGTGCTCGAATTGCTGCGCAATGACATGGTGCCCTCCACTCCGCAAAGCGCGCTCGAACGGCTGGAAGCTTTCCTGCCCCAGATCACGCCGCAAGCGGTTGTAGCAGCGATGAAGGCTGAGGCAGTCGATCTCGCTGATCCGCTGATCCGTTTCGAGGGACGGACAGAGCCGCAAGGCGGCACGAACGCGATCAGGACGGCATGGCGCGAGGCCATCAAGCAAAAGCTGCAGGCCGGGGCAGCGGAGAAGCCGGGCAGCTGGGCCTATGAGCAGTTCGGCCCGGAAGGAGCGGTCCTCAGCGATCGGCGTGAGGAAGGGCTTGGCATCAGGCAGGTGGTCTTCGCCAACGGGGTCCGGCTGAACCTCAAACAGACCGCGCTTCAGGCAGACCGGGTCCGGGTGGAGGTCAATGTGGATGGCGGCCAGATGCTCAACACCAGCGCCGCCCCCATCGCCACCGCCATGACATCCTCCCTTCCCGAAGGCGGGCTTGGCAAACATTCGACCGACGAGCTGCAAACGATCCTCGCCGGGCGCAGCGTCGATCTGAACATCGATGATGCAGGCGACAGCTTCGTGATGAAGGCCGCCGCCACCACCCATGATCTCGAACTGCAGCTGCAACTGTTCGCCGCCGCCCTTTCCGATCCGGGATACAGGCCGCAGGGCGAAAGCCAGTATCGCCGCAATGTCGCCAATTATTTCGCGGCCAAGGACGCCACCCCCCAATCGGCGCTGGCGGCTGCGCTGGGCGGTATCCTGTCTGATGGCGCGCCCCGTTTCACCCTGCAACCGCTTGAAGCCTATCGGGCCTTGAGCTTTGCAAAGCTTCGCGACACGATCGGCGACCGGCTGGAGCATGGCGCAATCGAGATCGGCCTTGTCGGCGATTTTGACGAAGAACGGGCAATAGCCCTTGTCGCCCGCACCCTTGGCGCACTACCCCAGCGCGAGGAGGCTTTCCGAAAGTATGACGAGCAGCGAGAGCGCCCCTTCACCGCCGATCGCCAACAACGCATCATCCGTCACAAGGGCGTGGCCGACCAGGCCCTGCTGCGCTTCAGCTGGCCAACCCGCGACGACAGCGACCAGACAGAGGCGCTGCAACTGGAATTGCTCGAACGCGTTGTGCGCATCACCCTGCTCGATCAGCTGCGCGAGGCGCTGGGCAAGGCCTATTCCCCCAGCGCATCGAGCAACCTTTCGCGCATCTATCGCGGCTATGGCACCTTCGACATCGCGGCTTCGGTGGATGTGGCGGATGTTTCCGAAACCCGCGAGGCAGTGCACGCGGCGATCCGTTCGCTCATCGCCAGCCCTCTGGGCAATGACATGCTGCAACGCGCCCTGCAGCCCATGCTCGAAGCCCATGATAATGCGCTGAAAACCAATGAAGGCTGGATGCAACTGGTCGATAAGGCCCAGAGCGAATCTTTCCGTATCGAACGTTATCTCGGCGCAAGGCAGAAGCTGGAGGCAATCACGCCTGAGGATCTGCAGGCCGTGGCCAGGCGCTATCTGATGCCCGAACAGGCGGTCGAGGTGCTGGTTCTGCCCTAGGGTCAGGACCTATGAATCGCGCCATCGAGGTTTGAAGCAAAATGGCCCAGTGCAAGGAGGAGAGGCGAAGGAA
>CAZWEY010000236.1:0-3297 GCA_964632055.1 uncultured Sphingomonadaceae bacterium | reverse complement strand
GCATTGGCCTTGATGCCCTCACCGACGGCCTTCATCACCTTCAGGTTGATGCCCAGCAGGTCGTCGCGGCTCATGCCCGGCTTGCGGGCGACGCCGGCGGTGACGATGATCACGTCGGCGCCCGCGATGTCGGCATAGTCGTTGGAGCCGGTGATCTTGGCGTCGAAGCCTTCGACCGGGCCGCATTGCGACAGGTCGAGCGCCTTGCCCTGCGGCACGCCTTCGACGACGTCGAACAGGACGATATCGCCCAGTTCCTTCAATGCAGCGAGGTGGGCAAGCGTGCCGCCGATGTTGCCGGCGCCGATGAGGGCGATTTTCTTGCGCGCAGTCTGAGCCATGTGCGGGGGACTTCCTTCTTCAGGCATGCGGGAGAAATGTGAGCTCAACCGGCATGACGCAGCCCGTCTCCCGCGACAGAAGGCGCCCGGCAATAGAGGCCCGCCCTAGGCGCGAGCGCAGGGGATTGCAACCGCGAAAAAGGGTGGAATGCGAAACAATTTCTGATAATAGTTCGCAAATGCAATAATTGGGCTAACCGGGCGTAGTAGCTGGCCGCAGGATGCTCGTTCCTTCTGCGTGCAAGCCCTCAGCCGACCAGACGCGCGGGCCGGCCTTCCTCATTTTCCTGAGCCAGCAGCATGGCGGCAAGATAGTCGGGCACGGCCCGGCTGAAGTGATAGCCCTGCCCCAGCGTGCAGCCTGCCTCGCGCACGGCGCGGACCTGTTCGATGGTCTCCAGCCCTTCGGCGACGATGTCCATCTCCAGTGTCGCGCCCATCTCGGCCACGGCGCGGATGATCGCATCGCTTTTCTTGCCGACATTGGCGCCGGACACGAAGCTGCGGTCGACCTTGATCTTCTTGAAGGGGAACTTGTTGATATAGCCGAGCGAGGAATAGCCGGTGCCGAAATCATCCATGGCAAAACGGATGCCGTGGGCCGAGAGATCTTCGATGAAGCGCGCGGTCTGGTCGTTCTCGTCGAGAAACACGCTCTCGGTCACTTCCAGTTCCAGGCGCGAGGGATCGAGCCGGGCTTCGCGCAGCGCGTTCAATATGCCCAGCGCAGCGCCCGGCGCCTTGATCTGGGTGGGCGAGAGATTGACCGCGACGGTGACATGCTCGGGCCATTGCGCGCAGGCCTTGGCCGCCTGCAGCGTGATCCAGTTGCCCAATGTGATGATGACGCCGGTTTCCTCGGCCACGGGGATGAATTCGTCAGGGCGCAGCTCGCCCTTTTCCGGGTGGAACCAGCGCACAAGGGCTTCGAATGTCTTGATGCGGCCGGTCTGCAGATCAACGATCGGCTGGAAAAAGATCGACAGTTCCTCGCGCTGAATGGCGAGGCGCAATTCGGCTTCGATCTCCTTGCGGCGAACCAGGTCACGGGTCATGGCGGCATCGAAGAAACAGGCCTGGTTCCGCCCGTTGATCTTGGCGTGATAGAGCGCAAGATCCGCACTTTGCATCCATGTTTCGACTTCGGCCCCGTCATCGGGCAGCAAGGCAATGCCCATGGAGGAGCCAATCTCAAGCCGGTCGCCATCGAGACGGACCGGTCGGGTCACTTCTTCCAGCAGAACCTTGGCCAGTTCTTCGGCCTGGCTGCGATCGGCGATGGGGGTGGCGAGAATGAATTCGTCGCCGCCAAACCGGGCAACGCTTGCGTGTTCGGGCGCATGGGCTTTGAGGCGCTGCGCGACTTCGGCCAGCACACGGTCGCCGACGGGGTGTCCCAGCACGTCGTTGACCTCCTTGAACCGGTCAAGATCAAGCCAGAACAGTGCCAGCTTGTCGCCTGGCTCCCGGCAGCGAAAAAGCTGATCGAGGCTGTGGTTGAGGCCGGCGCGGTTGGCGAGATCGGTGACGACATCGGTGCGCGCCAATGTCTGCATCTTTTCGGCCAGATCGGCGCTGGTCTGGGCCGCCGCAATGGATTTTCTCAGATTGCCGAATACGTTGAGCGTGATTGATGTCATCGCCGGGATGAGCAGGCTGACGGTGATGCCCAGCGCCGTATAGGCAAGCGAACCATTGTGAAACAGGGCGAAGATCACCGGCATGATTGACAGGCAGATCTGGCCGATTGCGATGACCGGCCGGCCTGCATTGCGCGCCGCGATCCCGGTGCCATAGCATAGCGCCACGGCGACGGTCATGACCTGGACATGACCGTGCACATCGAACCAGATGGAAAGCGCAGCGACGATGCCCAGCATGATCGCATAGCTGAATGCGCCCAGTTCATAGACCAATTCGAGCCGACGGGCATTCTCTGGGGCAAGGGCCCGCGCGATCGAGTAGGCCGTGGCGATGCGGACCAGTGCTATCACCGTGAGCACGAATGCGGCAAACGAGATGACCGGGTTCTGGCTGACATGGGCGGCGATAATGCCGGAAATCATGCCGTTGATGGCGCCGATCGCCAGGCTTGTGGGCTGGGTATACAGCGTTTCCACGAGCATTGCGCGCACGCGAGCATCCACCGCATTGGCGGTGCTCATCGACTGGCGCAATTGTCGCAGGAATTGTATCGCTCTGCTCCCCTGACACTCTGGCCATTTTGCTTAATGCAAAAGGGTCACCGAGTGGTTAAGGGAGAGCTAATCCTGCCCCATGGCAGATGTTCAGGCGTCGTGGTGCGCTGTCGACCGGGTCAGGCTGCTGGCCATACGCCGGTCGAGGATGCGGCAGATTTCCAGCCAGTGCTGATAGGACTGCCGGTCATCGGCAAAAAAGGCGGCCTCGGCGCGGCTGCGCGCTTCGCGTGCCGCCCCCATGCCATGCTCCGCAAAATGCCTTAGTGCTGCTGCAAGCGCCTGCTGCCCGGCGCGCGGCGCATTGTCATTGGCTGCGCACAGGGAACTGCGCCGGGTCAGAACGCGAGCCAGAGGGTTTGCGGCCGCATTGCGGGCAGAGGCGAAATGGATGGTCATGAAATCCCGATGTCAGAAATTGGGTGTGCAGCTGCTTGTAGTGAAAAGGAGCTAAGCCTTGGTTCGCCGGAATGGTTTACAGATTGCAAGCGGCGCTCAACCATAGTGGGCTGATTAGCGATGCGGGGCCAGCCATTGGCCGCTCTGGGCATATTCCGGCCGCACTGTGCCTGATTCCGGGAGGTTTTCCGCCTGATAGAGCGCATCGCCACCGCGCGCCTGAACCGGGGTGGCATAGACCGGCGCGGGCAAGCTGCGACCCTGATCTGCCGCGCGGCCCTGCGCCTGCAGGCTGGCCAGCAGGTTCTGTTCGAAACTGCGCGCCAGCATCACCGGGTCTGCGGCATCGGCCGATCTTG
>CAZWEY010000235.1:0-3325 GCA_964632055.1 uncultured Sphingomonadaceae bacterium | reverse complement strand
CGGGGCGAAACCGGGCGAGGTGCTGATCCAGACGCGGCACCCGCAAGCGCCCGTCATCGCCGCGCTGGCCTCAGGCGACCGCGACGCCTTCTATGCATCTGAAACAGAAGCGCGGCGCAGCGTGGGCGCGCCGCCATTCGGCAGGTGGGCTGCGATCATCGTATCGTCGGAGGACGAAGCCGAAGCGCGCGATGCCGCCCGCGCCATTGGCGGTGCGCGGCCGCAACTGCCCGACGTCGCGATTCTCGGCCCGGCGCCGGCACCGCTCTCTCTGCTGCGTGGGCGATATCGTTATCGCCTGCTCATCAATGCGCGGCGCTCGGTCGAATTGCAGAAGATCATTCGCCAGTGGCTGGGCGCTCTGAGCTTCCCAGCCGGCATCCGAGTCACCGTCGACATCGACCCCTACAGCTTCGTTTAGGCGTCGAGCAACTTCGCCGCCTCGATCAGGCGGTCGCCATGCTCGAACTCCTCCTTGCCGTTCATGCGGAAAAGCCGGGCGGCTTCTTCATTGCCGCAATGCTCGGCCCAGCCTTCATACAAGTCTTTGCCGGCATGTTCGGCCTGGGCAAGGTTGCGCAGCGCCTGCGCGGTTGCCTCGCCGAAGCTGGGGATCTCGCCGCTCTGGAGATAGGGATTATCCGCCGGGCTCGGAGCAGGATAGGCCTCGCCGGTCATCGCCCGGATCGCGTCCGCAACGCGCAGCGAATGCTTGAACTCCTCATAGCCGTTCTCGATCAAAAGCGCCTTGACGCCAGGATGATCGAACTGCGCCGCCGAACCGCGATAGGTTTCAAGACCCGCCGCCTCGACCAGCACCATGACCTTGAGGTCATCGATCGTCGGCTGCTTCACATTAACAATATAACCGAATGCCTCCATCAGCGTTGCGGGCGCCCCTGCGGGCAATTGAGCCATAGCCATTTGTCTCTCCGAACAATATTTATGCGTCCAGATGTATAGGCATCATCACAAGGCCGGAAAAGCCCCTTCCCTCTCCAGCAAGGCCCGCTTGATCTCTGGCCCATAGGCATAACCGCCAAGCGCCCCATCGCCGCGCACCACGCGGTGGCACGGCACCAGCACCGCAACCGGATTGGCCCCGTTGGCAGAGCCTGCCGCGCGGATCGCCGCCGGCCTGCCCGCTGCGGCGGCTATCTGCGCATATGTCCGGGTTTGCCCGCAAGGGATTGCCCGCAAGGCGTTCCAGACCGACAGCTGGAAATCGGTCCCGGCAAGATCAAGCGGGATGTCTTCGTTCGCGCCGGGATTTTCGACTTCGTGCAGAACCTTCCGGACAAGGGACGAGAATTCGTCCCCACCCTCGACCAGCTCTGCATCCGGATAAAGCCGGGCCAGATCGGACCTGCCTTCATGAAAGGCGATACGGCACACGCCCTGCGCCGTTGCCGCGATCAGCGCCGGGCCGACCGATGTTTGTGCAAGAGTCCAGTGAACAACGCGTTTCGCCGTGGCCATCTCAGAGTCTCCTCGGCTTTATTGTCGGCCCTCAGCTTCAAAATGCCAAGCATGTTCGTCGCCGCCTGGACAACCCCAGGAATCAACCCTCCACCGGGTTGCATCGCAGCATACTCGGTGCTAGGCGCGCGCCGAACTTGCCGGGGTCCATCTTGCATGAACCCGCTACCGGCAGGAGCGAAATATCTGTTCATACGGACCCCAGTGGCCCCTCCAGGAGGACCAAAGCGCGTGGAGATTTCCGCCGGTATTCAGGCTAGCCTAGCAGGGCGCTATGCGTCTGCCCTGTTCGATCTGGCCGCAGAGGCAGGCCCCAAGGGCGATGGCGTCAGCGCGGTCGAATCCGACCTCGAGAAGCTGTCGGCCGCCCTTGCCGAATCGGCTGACCTTGCCAGCCTCATCCGCAACCCCGGCGTGGGTCGCGCAGAAGCGGGCAAGGCTGTGGAAGCCGTCGCTGCGCTGCTCGGCGTGTCGGGCCTCACTACCAGGTTTCTCGGCGTTCTCGCCGCCAATCGTCGCCTCGGCGACCTGCCGGGCATGATCCGCGCCTTCAACACCATCGCCGCCGCCCAGCGCGGCGAAGCGACGGCTGAAGTCTCCAGCGCCTATGCGCTGACCAAGACCCAGATCACCGCGCTCGAGACCAAGCTGAAGGCGCGCGAAGGCCGCAACGTCAAGATCACCACCAAGGTCGATCCCGAACTGCTTGGCGGCCTTGTCGTCACCATCGGTTCGAAGCGGATCGACAGTTCGATTCGCACCCGTCTCAATTCCCTCGCCCAGGCGATGAAGGGCTGAAAGCCCGTATGCCCACAGACACGATGAAGGGCTAAGGCCCGTTTACAAAAGCTTCGATTGAAAGGCTGAACATGGAAATCCGCGCCGCAGAAATCTCCAAGGTCATCAAGGACCAGATCGCCAGCTTCGGTACCGAAGCCGAAGTGAGCGAAGTCGGCTCCGTGCTTTCGGTGGGTGACGGTATCGCCCGCATCTACGGCCTCGACAAGGTCCAGGCCGGTGAAATGGTCGAGTTCGCCAATGGCATTCAGGGCATGGCACTCAACCTCGAAGCCGATAACGTCGGCGTCGTGATCTTCGGCTCGGACGCCGAGATCAAGGAAGGCGACAGCGTGAAGCGCACCGGCACTATCGTGGACGTTCCGGTAGGCAAGGGCCTGCTGGGCCGCGTGGTCGACGCGCTGGGCAACCCGATCGACGGCAAGGGCCCGATCGAAACGACCGAGCGCCGTCGCGTCGAAGTCAAGGCTCCGGGCATCATCCCGCGCCAGTCGGTCAGCGAGCCGGTACAGTCGGGCCTCAAGGCCATCGACGCTCTGGTCCCCGTCGGCCGCGGCCAGCGCGAGCTGATAATCGGCGACCGCCAGACCGGAAAGACCGCCGTCGCGATCGACACCTTCATCAATCAGAAGGGCATCAACAAGTCGGGCGACGAATCGAAGAAGCTCTACTGCGTCTACGTCGCCGTAGGCCAGAAGCGCTCGACCGTTGCGCAGATCGTGCGCCAGCTCGAAGAAAACGGCGCGATGGAATATTCCATCGTTGTCGCCGCGACCGCTTCGGAGCCCGCTCCGCTGCAGTATCTCGCGCCCTACACCGGCTGCGCGATGGGCGAATTCTTCCGCGACAACGGCATGCACGCCGTGATCGTTTATGACGATCTTTCGAAGCAGGCCGTTGCCTACCGCCAGATGTCGCTGCTGCTGCGTCGCCCGCCGGGCCGCGAAGCTTACCCTGGCGACGTGTTCTATCTCCACAGCCGCCTGCTGGAACGCGCTGCGAAGATGAACGACAGCATGGGCGGTGGTTCGCTGACCGCGCTGCCGAT
>CAZWEY010000234.1:0-3367 GCA_964632055.1 uncultured Sphingomonadaceae bacterium | reverse complement strand
CTCATCAGGCCCAGCGGAATGGCGACCACCATGGCGATGATCGCGCCTATGTAGATCGTGCCCCAGAACAGCGGCAGGGCGCCATAGCGGGTGGGGTCGGGGTTGGCGGGATTGCCCATCGGGTCCGGCCCCCAATGGGTGCCGAACAGGAAATCGACCGGCGAAACCATGCCGAAGAAACGCACCGTCTCGAAAACCAGCGAGACGAGAATGCCCAAAGTGGTGAGAATGGCCACCAGCGAGGCCAGCAGGAGCAGGGCCATCACGATCCGTTCCACCCGGCTGCGCGCTGTGAAATCGGGGCGGAGCCGCAGGAATGACCAGGCGCCGCCAAGCAGAGCGATGGCAAGGGTAAGGGCGATGCCGATCATCCGTGCGCGCGACAGGGCCTCGCGATAGGGCTCGATCAGCTCCTGCGCCTGAGGGTTGAACACAGATTGCGCAGTCCCCCGCGCGACCGCAGCGGCCTCATTGAGGATCGTCTGCCGTTCAAATCCGAATTCCGGCAGAGAAGCTGCCGCAGGGCTGGCGAGAACCCAGCCCGAAACCAGACCGGGCGCAAGGAAAGACCAGGCGGTGATGAAAACAAGGCTGGGGAGGATGACCCACAGCGCCACATACCAGCCATGGTAATTGGGCAGCGAGGCGAGCCTGACGCCGGGACTGGTCGTCTTGAAGCTCCAGGCGCGCGCGCGTGCCGCCAGCCATCCGGCAAGACCCAGCCCAAGGGCAAGAAGCAGCAGGATGGATGGCGACATGCTTGCAATATTTCCTTACTTCAGTTCTTCACCGGTCATTGGCGTCATGCCTTCGACCGCCGAAAGGCTGGCCGCCAGTACATCATCAGGGGCGACAACCATACCCTGTTTGGCCAGGAGTCCACCCTTGGACCAGTTTTTGGTCCATTCGGTGACATATTCCTTCAGGCCGGGAATGGCGCCGAGATGCGCCTTCTTGACGTAGATATAAAGCGGTCGCGCACCGGGATATTCGAAGCTCGAAATGGCTTCATAGGTGGGCATGATGCCGCTCATGGTGAGGCCCTTGAGCTTGTCGGCATTTTCTTCGAGATAGCTGAAGCCGAACACGCCGATCGCCTTGGGATTGGCTTCGATCTTCTGGACGATGAGATTGTCGTTCTCGCCGGCATCGACATAAGCGCCATCGCCGCGAACCTCTGTGCAGATCTTCTTGAACTCGTCTTCGTTGCTGTCCTTCAGTGCCTTCATCGCCGGGTCGGTCTTGCAACCGGCTTCGAGGATCAGCTCCTTCATGGCATCGCGCGTGCCCGATGTGGAGGGCGGGCCATAGACCAGGATCGGATCAGCTGGGAGCGAAGGATCAACGTCTTTCCAGGTCTTGGCGGTCTGGTCCTTGCCGAAAGGCTTTGCGGCCAGCGCCTGATAGACGATCTTCGGGGTGAGCTTCAGGGCCGCACCGCTTTTCGATTCGGCAAAGGCAATGCCGTCAAGCCCGACCTGAACCTCGATCACGTCCTTCACGCCGTTGGCCTGGCAATCCTCGAATTCCGACTTCTTCATGCGGCGCGAGGCATTGGCGATATCGGGCGTGTCGGCGCCAAGGCCGGCGCAGAACAGCTTCATGCCGCCGCCGGTGCCGGTCGATTCGATGATGGGCGACTTGAAGCCGGGGTTGTTGCGGGCGAAGCTTTCAGCGGTCGCCTTGGCGAAAGGGTAGACGGTCGAGGATCCGACTGCACGGATCGAATCGCGCGATTGCGCGCCGTCATTGCCGCCACCGCATGCGGCGAGCATGGTGGTTGCAAGGGCGGCGGTCAGAAGAATGGACTTTTTCATGTGGGGAATCTCCCTGTGGCAAGGCCGCAAATCTGGCCTTCGTTGCCCCCGATGTTGAATTTATGTGACACCTTCATGACACATTGTCCGGTTCATCGGAAATTACAGGGAATGTTGCCGTGATGGTGGTGCCTTCACCCTGCCTGCTGGCAATGTCGAGCTGACCGCGGTGGCGTTCGACAATATGTTTGACGATAGCCAGGCCAAGCCCGGTTCCGCCCGCCGCGCGGCTGCGGCCCGGATCGGTGCGGTAGAACCGGCGGGTCAGGTGTGGCAGATGTTCGGGCGGTATGCCATCGCCATGGTCGCTTACCGACAGCGAGATGGCTCCGGAGTCCTTCCGGGCCAGGCTGACAGTCACCTCGCCTTCCGGGTCGCCATATTTCAGGGAATTGTCGATCAGATTGCGCAGCATCTGCTCGAGCTGCTGGCGGTCGCCGCGAATGTGGACCGGCTCTGGCGTCTTGCTCAGCCTGACCCGCGAGCGGTCCTCCGGACGGCCCGCATCGCGCGCCGCCTGGGCGGCAAGCGCGTTCACCTCTATCTGCTCTGAGGGCTGATCATGTTTTTCCGCCTCGATGCGCGAAAGCGACATGAGATCATCGACCAGGGTTTGCAGGCGACGGGATTCCTTGAGAACTGTGCCCAGAAAGCGCGAGCGGGTCTCGGGGGACACGTCTTCCCCCTCGTCAAGCAGCGTTTCGATATAGCCGATGATCGAGGCGAGCGGCGTGCGCAGTTCGTGGCTGGCGTTGGCGACGAAATCGGTATGGGCGCGGCTGATATCCGCTTCTGCGGTGCGGTTGGTCAGCTCGACCATCCAGAAGCGCTGGTTCACCCTGCTGCGCGACATCTGCCATATGCTGCGTGGGCCGGTCAGCCCCGGAATGGTTGCCGATCCGCCATCGGGGCGGTTCAGCAATTCGACTGCCGAGGGATGGCGCAGGGCAACCCGCGCATCCTGACCGGCGACATGGCGCCCCAGCGCCTCACGCGCGGCGGAATTGACGAGCACGATCCGGTTGCGATCGAGCATCAGCAGTGGCTGGCTGGAATGTTCGATAAGGTCGCGGATCGAATCGCGGGTGATTTCCAGCGCCTCGCCAGATGGGCGGATCGTCACCTGCTCCGGGCGGCTGATCCACAGGCTGCCGGTCCATACCAGCAAGATACCTGCAACCGCCCAGAAATCGGTCCCGGCAAGCAAGAGCGCGAGGCAACTTGCCGCGGCTAATGCGAAGCCAGGCCAGGGCACGGGGCGTTCGTCATTCATGGGCACGCGACTTAGACGCCCTGTGTCAGGCTCGCTAGTGCCAAAGCCCGGCAAAGCCCGGATGCATCACTCGCAGATGTGGAAAAGCTGGTGACCCCTACGGGAATCGAACCCGTGTTTCAGCCGTGAGAGGGCCGCGTCCTGACCGCTAGACGAAGGGGCCTTGCTATGTGCGCCGCATGAATTGGCGTAATATACGGCGCTGGAATTGAAAACGCCACCGGTGGTGACCCCTACGGGAATCGAACCCGTGTTTCAGCCGTGAAAGGGCCGCGTC
>CAZWEY010000233.1:0-3385 GCA_964632055.1 uncultured Sphingomonadaceae bacterium | reverse complement strand
CTGCCTAAAAAACAGGCAGGCGCATAGTGGATTGCGGGCGCGGCGGCAAGCGGTTACCCGCGCGGGGCATGAGCGTTACCGTTTCAGCCTCCTCCCCCTTTGCTGCCATCATCGTGGCGGCGGGCAAGGGGCTGCGCGCAGGGCAGCCCCTGCCCAAGCAATTTGCGCCGTGGCGTGGCATGCCGTTGCTGCGCCATTCCGCGCTGGCACTGGCTGATGCGGGAGCCTGCACCATCCTTGTCACCATTCCTGATGGAGCTGTCGAACTGGCCGGCGCGGCGCTGGAAGGAATTGATGGCGCGATCTGCATCACGGGCGGCGAAACCCGGCAGGAATCGGTGCGCAACGCGCTGGAACGGCTGTCCGCAAACCCTGCCCCGCTGGTGCTGATTCACGACGCGGCCCGCCCGCGAATTCCCCAACAAGTCATCAAGCGCCTGCTCGATGCGCTGGAACGACACCCGGCCGCGATCCCGGTTCTGCCGGTGGTCGACAGCCTGGCGCTGGACGAGGCGGGGCTGATGGCTGGATCGGCACGACGTGAGGAATTGCGCCGGGTACAGACGCCCCAGGCATTTCACTTCGAGGCAATCCTTGCCGCGCACCGGGCATGGCCCGGCGCGCCTGATGCGGGCGATGACGCGCAGGTCGCGCGCGCTGCTGGCTTCGCCGTCGCGCTGGTTGAAGGCGCCGATGCACTTAGAAAACTGACCTATGCGGAGGATTTCATGAATCCGGCATCTCCGGTGCGGATCGGCACCGGCTTTGACGTGCATCGCCTGGTTGCGGGCGAGGAGTTGTGGCTGTGCGGGCTGAAAATTCCGCATGACAAGGGGCTAGCCGGGCACAGCGATGCTGATGTGGCCCTGCATGCGCTGGTCGATGCGTTGCTGGGAGCGATCGGCGCCGGCGATATCGGGATCCACTTTCCGCCCAGTGATCCGCAGTGGCGCGGTGCGGCGTCCAGCCTCTTTGTGGCGCATGCGGTGGAGCTGGTTGGCGCTGCGGGCTATCGCATCGGTAACATCGACCTGACGCTGATCTGCGAAGCGCCCCGCCTTGGTCCGCATCGCGATGCCATGTGCGAAAATGTGGCGAGGCTCTGTGCCGTTGACATCGCAGCCGTGAACGTGAAGGCCACCACGACCGAAAGACTCGGATTTACCGGGCGCGGCGAAGGCATTGCCGCACAGGCTGCCGTCACCGTCTGCTGCTGATCCTGTTTCGAGGAGCGTTGAATGTTGCGCAACCGTATGATCGCCGCCGCGCTGGGCCTTGCCGCGATGGCCCAGCCCACGTTCGCCCGGGCGGATGAATGCATCAGCGAACCGGAAATCGCGGCAATGGCGATTTATGCCATGCCTTCGCTCATCACATCGGTCAGCAATTTCTGTGCCCCTCACTTGCCCGCCAGCGGCTATCTTGCCAGCGAAGGCGCGGCCCTGTCGTCACGCTATGCAGAGGTGCGCGCCGACAGCTGGCCACTGGCGAAGACGGCGCTGCTGAAACTCGCCGCAAGCGGCAAGACGGCGGACAAGGAGCGCGAAATTTTCGCGCAGTTGCCGGATGAGGCGCTGCAACCGCTGGTGGACGCGATCATTGTCCAGAAACTTGCCGCAGACATGAAACCCGGCGACTGCGGCAGAATAGAGCGCGGTGTCAGAATTTTCGCGCCCTTGCCCCCGGAAAACACCGGCGAACTGATCGCCTTCGTCATCAGCATGGCGAAGGGCGACAAGATGCCGGTCTGCAGGCAGGATCCATCGTGACCGATTATTTGCTCCCCCCGGATATCGTTGATCTGGCTCGTCGCGTGGTGGAAGAAAACGCCGCAATCGGGCGCAAGATCGCGGTCGCGGAAAGCTGCACCGGGGGGTTGGTCAGTGCAGCGCTTACCGAAATTGCGGGTTCTTCCGCCGTGCTTGATCGCGGCTTCGTGACTTATTCTAACGAGGCTAAGCAACAAGCGCTCGGTGTGGCTGGCGACATCATCGAGACCTTCGGGGCCGTGTCCATTGCCTGCGTCTGGTCAATGGCCAAGGGCGCGCTGAAGCGGAGCGAGGCCGACGTCGCAGTTGCGATCAGCGGCGTGGCCGGACCGGATGGCGGGACGGAGATGAAACCTGTGGGCACCGTGGTGTTCGCCAAGGCCAGGCGCGATGGCGACGACAAGGAACCGGAAGCCGAACTGAAGAAATTCGATGATAACGGCCGCTCGGGAATTCGCCATCAGGCGACGCTTTGCGCGCTCGAACTGCTGTTGCCATAAAGCTCTTCGGCCCGCTTTTCGAAAGCGGCCACCATCTTGCGGAAAGCACGGTCAAAATATTGCCCGGCGAGAGATTCGAACAGACGATTACGAAACTGGAACTCGACCCGGAAATCGACCTCGCAGCCGCCACCGTCCAGATCGCGAAAGGCCCAGCGATTATCCAGATCGCGCAGCGGACCGTCGACATAATGCACGTCGATCAGATGCGGGTGCTGCTTGGTCACGCGCGACGTGAATTTTTCCCTGATGCCCTTGAAGCCCACGAGCATGTCAGCAAGCATTTCCGTCTCGCTGTCAGAACGGATGCGGGTGGCCGGAATCCATGGCAGGAACTCAGGATAGCGCGCAACATCGGCAACCAGGCCGAACATCTGTTCGGCGCTGTACGGCATGCGCCGGACCTCGTGAATGCCCGGCACTATGCCTCCCTGGCCAGCCGCGCTTCGCGCGCTGCGCGCATCTGGCGGAAATCGTCGCCTGCGTGATAGCTTGAACGGGTCAGCGGGCTGGATGCGACCTGCAGGAAGCCCTTGGCCCGGGCAATCGCCCCATAGGCATCGAACGCGGCGGGCGTGACAAATTCGATCACGCTGGCGTGTCTGGGCGTGGGTTGCAGATACTGGCCCATGGTCAGGAAATCGACATCGGCAGAGCGTATGTCGTCCATGACCTGATGGACTTCCAGCCGTTCTTCCCCCAGCCCCAGCATGATGCCGGATTTGGTGAATATCGCCGGATCATGCGCTTTCACCTCTTCAAGCAGGCGCAAAGAGGCGTAATAGCGCGCACCGGGCCGGATCGTGGGATAAAGCCGCGGAACGGTCTCCAGATTGTGATTGTAGACATCAGGCCCGGCGGCAACGATTGCTTCCACCGCCGCTCGCATCTTGCCCCTGAAATCAGGGGTGAGGATTTCAATCGTCGTGGCCGGCGTCGTGCGGCGCAGTGCCTCGATCACCTTTACGAAATGCCCCGCCCCGCCATCGGGCAGATCGTCGCGATCGACGGAGGTGACAACGATATGTTCCAGTCCCAGCTGCGCCGCTGCCGTTGCCACATGTTCCGGTTCCAGCGGATCGACGGCACGTGGCATGCCGGTCTTCACATTGCAGA
>CAZWEY010000232.1:0-3389 GCA_964632055.1 uncultured Sphingomonadaceae bacterium | reverse complement strand
CCTCGCCCGGTTTCGCCCCGCGCCCGGCGCGGCCCGCGACTTGCGCGATCTGCTGGTAAGTGCGCTCGCCCGCGCGCAAGTCTCCGCCTTCAAGGCCAAGGTCGGCATCGACCACGCCCACCAGCGTCAATTCGGGAAAATGAAACCCCTTGGTAACAAGCTGGGTGCCCACGATCACGTCGATCAGCCCTTCTTCGGCAGCGGCGATGAATTCAGCAGCCTTTTCCGGCGAATTCAGCGTGTCGGAGGTGGCCAGCGCAATGCGCGCTTCGGGGAGGATCTCTCTGACCTCCTCGGCGATTCTCTCCACGCCAGGGCCGCATGCGACAAGGCAATCGCCTTCGCCGCATTCCGGGCAGGCATCGGGCGGGGCCGTCTCATGGCCGCAATGGTGGCAGGCGAGGCGGTGGGACAGCCGATGTTCGACCAGCCATGCGCTGCAATTGGGACATTGGAAGCGATAGCCGCAATGGCGGCAGAGGGTCAGCGGGGCATAGCCGCGCCGGTTGAGGAACAGCAGCGACTGTTCGCCGCGCAGCACCCGGTCTTTCAGCTCCTTGACCAGCGAAGGGGCGAGCCAGTGGCCGCGTTCGGGCTGTTCTGCGCGCAGGTCCACCACCCGGATCGCAGGCAGGGTCGCCCCGCCAAAGCGCGCCGGTAGGTCGAGCTTGGTATAGATGCCGCTTTGCGCCATCTGCAGGCTTTCGAGCGCGGGCGTGGCGCTGGCGAGAACGACCGGGATACCCTCGAACCGGGCGCGCATCACCGCCACGTCGCGCGCATTATAGCGCACGCCGTCATCCTGCTTGAAGGCGATTTCATGCGCTTCGTCGACCACGATCAGCCCCAGCCGGTCATAGGGCAGGAACAGCGCAGAGCGTGCGCCGACCACGACCTGAGCCTCGCCGCTGGAAATGGCCCGCCATGCCCGCCTGCGCTCGGTCGATTTGAGCGAGGAGTGCCATTGCACGGGCTGCGTGCCGAAGCGATGCTCGAAGCGGCGCAGAAAAGCCTCGGTCAGCGCGATTTCGGGGAGCAGGACGAGCACTTGCCGTCCTTCCCGCAAGGCTTCTGCGACAGCTTCGAAATAAACCTCGGTCTTGCCCGATCCGGTCACGCCATCGAGGAGGAAGGGGGCAAAGGCGCGGTTGCGCACAGCATCGACCAGCCGATCTGCGACGCAGGCCTGTTCTTCCGACAATTCGGGCTGGGCGTGGTCTGGACGGGCAAGGGGGTAGGGCCGGTCGCAATCGACCTCCACTGCCTCCAGCAGCCCCGCACCTGCCATGCCGCGCAGCACGCCTTCGGAAACCCCGGCAATCTCGCTGAGTTCGCGAATCGTTGCCTGTTCGCCATGCAAGCCATTGATGGCAGCCTCGCGCTGCGGTGTCAGCCGGTCAGGTTCTGCCCCCGACAGGCGGTATTCTGTCATGGTCGCAGCACCTTTCAGCGCCTCGCTGCTCGACAGCACCATGCGCGCGACAGAGGCGAGCGGCGCGCAATAATAATCGGCGGTCCATTCGACCAGCCGCCGCAATTCGGCCTTCAAAGGGGGCACCGGCAGGACGCCCAGCAGCGGACGCAGCTTGGCATCCGGCACGCTTGCGGCATTGAGGCGCCGTTCTTCCCAAACGATGCCAGTCACTTGCCGGGGGCCAAGCGGGGCTACGACCACCGATCCGCACTCGACATTCATCCCCGCAGGAATACGATAGTCGAGCGGGCCTGGGGCCGCATTGAGGATGAGGAGTCGGGCGCGGTTCATGGTGAGCCGAGCTATATGCCCATGCAAGGTCTTGTGCCGCAAGGCGCAGCAGCAAGGAGTGAACAGCAATGGATGAACAAATCTCGATCACCGGCCCTTGCGCAAGGCGCGGTTTTCTGGCCGGAATGGGCGCGGGCGGCGCGTTGCTGCTCTTGCCAGGATGCCAGAGCATGGGCGGTTTCAGCCTGGTGGACGCGATCCGCCGCCTGCTGAGCCGCTCCAGCCAGAACGCCTTTGCCCGGCTGACCGCGCCCGGTGGGTTTTATGACAATTCGCTGGCCCGGCTGGAATTGCCCGCCATGCTTGGCTCGCGCGGCGATATTCTGAGCGATATTCTGGTGTCGGCGGTGTTCAAGAAGCGGTTGCAGAAATCCTTCAACCGCGTGGCCGAAAGAGGGGCCGAGCGCGCCGCCCCGCTGGTGACCGATGCGGTGCGCATGGTGGGCATCGAAAATGCGGCGGCGCTGATCAAGGGCGGGCCGATGGGCGCCACGCAATTCCTGCGCGGCTCGATGGGCATGTCGCTGGTCGAAGCCATGGTGCCTTCGCTGGGCGGTGCGCTGAAACTGGCGGACGATCCGATCGTGGGACAGGCTCTGGCCCGGCTGACGGGTGCGGATATGACTGGCATGGTGCGCGGCTTCGCGGGCGATGTGGACAATGCAATCTGGGGAGAGATAGGCCGCGAGGAAGCCGCAATCCGCGCCAATCCGGCGGCAACCAACGATCCGGTGCTGATCGGTGTGTTCGGGGCGGGTTGAACGGGGCATCAAGGTTTGACGGCCAGCGCTCCAGGCGATAGCGATGCCAGCCACCGCAGCCCGGAGCGCAAGCCACATGAAATTCTTCGTTGATACCGCCGAAATCCCCGACATTGCCGAACTGGCCGCCACAGGTCTGCTCGATGGGGTCACCACCAACCCCAGCCTGATCGCCAAGTCGGGTCGCGATTTCATGGAAGTGACGAAGGAAATCTGCGCGCTGGTCGATGGACCGGTGAGCGCCGAGGTCGTTGCCCTCGATCATGAAACCATGATGAAAGAGGCCGAGATTCTGCGCAAGATCGCGGATAATGTCTGCATCAAGGTGCCTCTGACCATCGACGGCCTCAAGACCTGCAAGGCGCTGAGCGGCGAAGGCACCATGGTCAATGTCACCTTGTGCTTTTCGGCCAATCAGGCGCTGCTTGCCGCGAAGGCTGGCGCAAGTTTCGTCTCGCCCTTTGTCGGCCGCCATGATGACAATGGCTTCGACGGCATGGACCTCATCCGCGACATTCGCCTGATCTATGACAATTACGCTTTCGCCACCGAAATCCTCGTCGCCAGCGTGCGCCATCCGGTGCACGTGCTGGAAAGCGCCAGGATCGGTGCGGACGTCGCCACCATGCCGCCCGCCGTGATCAAGGGGCTGTTCAAGCACGTTCTGACCGAAAAGGGCATCGAAGGCTTCATGGCTGACTGGGCCAAGACCGGCCAGTCGATCATCCGTTGACCGGCATCCGGTAATCCTCTTGCCCGGCGATAATCCACTCGATCAATTCCGCAGCGCGCTGACCGGCGCGGCGCGGGCGATTGCGCATGACGCCGAAGTGGATATCGCCTGGACCACCGACCAGCCGGCG
>CAZWEY010000231.1:0-3392 GCA_964632055.1 uncultured Sphingomonadaceae bacterium | reverse complement strand
CGTGATCTATCATCTGACCGAGGAAGTGGCCAAGGAGATGGCCGGCCAGTGGGGCCCGGAACGCATCGAGCATGTGGTGGGCCGTGCCGAGGTCAAGGAAGTGTTCCCGGCGGGCAAGCGCGACAAGGCAGCCGGTTTGCTGGTGCTCGAAGGCTTCCTCAAGAAGGGGCTGTTCGCGCGCCTCACCCGTGCCGACGTCATCGTCTCCAAGACCACCGTCGCATCGCTGCGCCGCTTCAAGGACGATGTTCCCGAAGTGCGGGCAGGGCTGGAATGCGGCGTGGTTCTGGCCGACACCAATGACGTGAAGCCGGGCGACATGCTGGAAGTCTTCGAGATCGAGGAGCGCGAACGCACTTTGTAAGGGCGTTCCCTCCCCGGATCGGGAAGGACCGGAAACGACATGTCTCGCCAGCATTCGACGCCTGAAACCCGTTCCGTCCGCCTGTTGAAGGTGGGCGAGCAGGTGCGCCATGTCATTTCCGAACTGCTCATGCGGCAGGAAGTGCATGACGAGGTGCTGAGCGCCCATTCGGTCAGCGTTACCGAAGTGCGGATGTCGCCTGACCTGAGGCAGGCCAAGGTCTATGTGAAGCCCTTGCTTGGCACAGACGAGGCCGAAGTGCTCAAGGCCTTGCGAAGCAATACCGCCTTTTTCCAGCGAGAGGTGGCGCGCAAGCTCAAGCTCAAATATGCGGCAAAAATCCAGTTCTGGCCTGATGAAAGCTTCGATGAGGCGGACAGGATCGAGCGGTTGCTGGCCGATCCCAAAGTGGCGCGAGACCTTGCCAAGGATTGATCGCGTTCCGGCTCAAGCCGGGCTATAGGCGGGCCATGAACGAAACCCTGTTTGAAGCCGCTGCGCTGATCGTGCCGCTGATCTTTGCCATCGTGTTCCACGAAGTCGCGCATGGGCTGACTGCCCGGATGCTGGGCGATGCAACCGCGCAGGAGCAGAGGCGGCTGAGCCTCAATCCCATCCGCCATGTCGATCTGGTGGGCACAGTGATCCTGCCCGGCATGCTGGCTCTGGCGAAATTGCCGGTGTTCGGCTGGGCCAAGCCTGTTCCGGTCAATGCCCGGCGGCTGCGCAATCCGCGGCTGGGCATGATGGCAGTGGCGGCAGCCGGGCCGCTCAGCAATCTGGTTCTGGCCGCGATCGGTGCCGTGGCTCTGGGGCTGATGGCGGGGGCCTATGGCGCGGCAAGGCCCGAAGGGGCGGCCCTGTTTGCGGCAACCGCGCTCAATTATTTCATCATGGTCAACGTCTTCCTTGCCTTCTTCAACCTGCTCCCCCTGCCGCCCTTCGATGGCAGCCACATCGTCGAAGGGCTGTTGCCGCGCGGCGCTGTGGCGCGAGCCTATGCCCGGATGCGGCCCTTCGGTATGGTTCTGCTGTTCGGTCTGTTGCTGGTTGTGCCCTATGTTTTTCCCGAAGCACGGGTGGTCGAACGGCTGGTTCTGCCGCCGGTGCAATGGATGCTCGCGCATTATGCCATGCTGGCAGGCGCAGTGGCTGGCGCCTGAACCATGCCGCATGGCTGGATCATCCTAGACAAGCCGGTTGGGCTTGGATCGACGCAGGCTGTGGAGGCGGTGAAGCGCAATCTGCGAGAAGCGGGGTTTGGCCCAAAGACCAAAGACATGCCCAAGGTCGGCCATGGCGGCACGCTCGATCCGCTCGCATCCGGCGTCCTGCCGATAGCACTGGGCGAAGCGACCAAGCTCGCAGGGCGGATGCTCGATGCCAGCAAGGTCTATGATTTCACCCTGGCTTTCGGAACCGAGACGGATACGCTCGACCTTGAAGGTGAGGTGATCGCCACGAGCGACCTGCGCCCTTCCCGGCCTGACCTCGAAGCCATGCTGCCTCGCTTCACCGGCCCCATCGAACAGGTGCCGCCCGCCTTTTCCGCGCTCAAGGTCGATGGCAGGCGCGCTTATGATCTGGCGCGGGCGGGCGAGGAGGTGGAACTGGCGACCCGCCATGTCACCATTCACGCGCTGGACCTGCTGGCAAGCGATGCGGACAGCGCGACCTTTCGCGCTCATGTTTCCAAGGGCACCTATATCCGCAGCCTTGCCCGCGATATCGCCCATGCACTGGGCACTGTCGGACACGTGTCGCATCTGCGCCGTATCAAGGCCGGGCCGTTTGGCCTCGAACAGGCGATTTCACTGGACAAGTTGAACGAAATCGGCAAGGGCGCGGCGCTTGAAGACGTAATCCTGCCGCTTGAGGCGGGGCTGGACGACATCCCGGCCCTCTCCCTCGATCCCGAAGCGGAAAGGGCGGTCCGCCAGGGCCGTGTCCTCAGCGGGATGCCCCAGGGCGACGGGCTGTATTGGGCAAGGGCCGGCAATGTGCCGGTGGCCCTGATGCAGCTGGAAGCCGGGACGGCAAAGGTCGTCAGGGGCTTCAACCTCACCGATGTCGCGGAGTAAGACTATGTCGGTTACCGCCGAGCGCAAGACTGAAATCATTTCCGATAACGCCCGCCAGTCGGGTGATACCGGTTCCCCCGAAGTGCAGGTCGCGATCCTCACCGAGCGTATCCGCAACCTGACCGAACACTTCAAGGATCACCACAAGGACAATCACTCGCGCCGTGGCCTGCTGATGATGGTCAACAAGCGTCGCACGCTCCTTGCCTATCTCAAGAAGAAGGATGTGGGCCGCTACAACGCCCTCATCGCCAAGCTCGGACTGCGCAAGTAAGCTTGAACGGAAAGCGGCCCCACAAGGGCCGCTTTTCGCATGGGCCAAATGAAATTGGGCCGATGTAATTTGGGCAACCCCGCAATTCGGCGGGAACCCTTGGGGCCAGACAGTGCCCCGCACCGGACCGGGACGGTATCCCCGGCAGCAAACCCCGCCGGCAATAGGGCCCGCGGGTCAAAGGAAAACTGAATGTTCGACGTTAAAACCGTATCGATGGAGTGGGGCGGAAAGACCCTCACGCTCGAAACCGGCCGCATTGCCCGTCAGGCTGACGGCGCGGTCCTCGCCACTTATGGCGAAACTGTTGTTCTTTGCGCCGTGACGGCTGCCAAGAACGTCAAGGAAGGGCAGGATTTCTTCCCGCTCACCGTCCATTATCAGGAAAAATTCTTCGCCGCCGGGCGCATTCCGGGTGGCTTCTTCAAGCGCGAACGCGGCGCCACGGAAAAGGAAACGCTGGTTTCCCGCCTGATTGACCGTCCGGTCCGTCCGCTGTTCCCCGAAGGTTTCTACAACGAAATCAACGTGATCGCGCAGGTTCTGTCCTATGACGGCGAGTGCGAGCCCGACGTGCTGGCGATGATCGCCGCCTCGGCCGCGCTGACCATCTCGGGCGTGCCCTTCATGGGTCCGATCGGTGCGGTTCGCGTGGGTTACAAGGACGGCGAAT
>CAZWEY010000230.1:0-3416 GCA_964632055.1 uncultured Sphingomonadaceae bacterium | reverse complement strand
CGGTGCCCGAAGGCGCATCCACTTTCATGCGATGGTGCGTTTCAACGATTTCGATATCCCAGTCCTCGCCCAGCCGGGCGGCGGCTTCTTGCACCAGAAAGGCGAGCATGTTGACGCCGAGCGAGGTGTTGCCGGTCTGAAGAACTGCCACATCCTGCGCGGCATCGTCGATCAGCCAGTGATGGCGTTCTTCCAGCCCGGTGGTGCCGACAAGGATCGGGACATTTGCCGCGCGGGCTGCATCCAGATTGGCCTCAAGCGCATGAGGGCTGGAAAAGTCGATCAGCAGATCGCTTTGGCTCGCCAGCGCCGCCGGGTCTCCACCCTTGTCGATCCCGCCTGCAAGTGTGCAGCCCGCCGCCGCCACCGCTTCTGCCAGGGCGCGCCCCATGCGACCTTCGCTGCCGATAATTCCGATTCTGCTCATTGCCAGTTCCTTGTCATGCATGCTTCATGGGCGACATGGACGCCATCCGCAATATCGTCATCCTCACTGGGGCCGGGATCAGCGCCGAAAGCGGCATCGATACCTTCCGCGATGGAGGCGGATTGTGGGAGCAGCACCGGGTGGAAGATGTCGCCACCCCCGAAGCCTTCGCCCGCGACCCGGATCTGGTGCTGCGCTTTTATGACATGCGGCGCGAGGCGATCCAGACAAAGCAGCCCAATTTCGCGCATGAGGCGCTCGCCATGCTGGATGCGCAATGGCCGGGCGAGTTGCTGATCGTGACGCAGAATGTCGATGATCTGCATGAAAGGGCAGGCGCCAGGCGCGTGTTGCACATGCATGGCGAACATCTCAATGCTTGGTGCACCGCATGTGATGCCCGCAACCGCTGGACCGGCCCGCTGATCGACCGGCCGGCCTGCCCCGAATGCGGATCCGCAAGTCTGCGGCCCGATGTCGTGTGGTTTGGCGAGATGCCTTACCGGATGGAGGAGATCTACGCCGCAATCCGCGAGGCGGACCTGTTCGTTTCCATCGGCACATCGGGCGCGGTCTATCCGGCGGCAGGCTTCGTGCGCGACGCGCGGCAATGCGGCGCGAAGACGCTGGAACTCAATCTGGAGCCGAGCCAGGGATCGGTCTGGTTCCATGAAAGCCGCCTCGGCCCGGCGACGCAGATCGTGCCGGAATGGGTGGCGGGGATGCTGGGGTCAGAATCCTAAGCGGCTGAACAGGTCCGGCAGGTCGGGTCTTTCGCTATGGTCATGGTCCGCATGGATGGCGCCAGCCCGTCGAGCAGGTGCAGCTTGCCCCATTGCGGATCGCCCAGCGCGCTGATGCCGGAAAGGATCACCCGGCAGGCCTGCATGACCGCGAATGTTGCCGTCCACCCTGCCATGGCGCCCAGCATGCCGTCAGCCGCGCAGCTGTCGCAATCCTCGGCATCGAAAGCATCGCCCACGAAGCAGCGATAGCAGGAATGGCCCGGCAAATGCCCGGCAAAGGCGGCGACCTGCCCCTGAAACCTGCCGACGGCAGCACTGAGCAGTGGTATCCCGCTCGCCACGCAAGCGTCCGAGACGGCGAGGCGGGTGGCGAAATTGTCGCAGCCGTCAAGCACCAGGCTCGCGCTTTCGATCAGGCTGGCGGCGTTGGCGGTGGTGATGCGCTCGGTGATGGCGGTGCAGGTGATGGCCGGGTCGAAGGCCTCGACCCAGCGCAATGCCGCCTGCGCCTTGAGCGACCCTACATCGCCTTCGACAAAGATGGTCTGGCGTTGCAGGTTGGATATATCCACCCGGTCATCGTCGATCAGGCTCAGCCGCCCGATGCCCGCGCCAGCCAGATATTGCAGCGCCGGGCTGCCGATGCCGCCAACGCCGACCAGCACGACATGCGCCTTCGCCAGCGCCACCTGCCCCGCGCCGCCCAGTTCGGGCAGAACGATATGACGGGCGAAGCGTTCCAGCTGGTCAGGGGCAAGCGCCATGACGATCAGGCTTTGAGCGAAATGACGCCGCCGGTGGAGCCGAAGCCGCCTTCGCCCCTTGCCGTATCGTCAAGTTCAGCCACCTCGTCCCATGCGGCCAGCACGACAGGGGCCAGCACCAGCTGGGCGATGCGGTCGCCGCGATGGATGGCGAAAGGCTCGTCGCCGAGATTGATCATGATGATCTTCAGCTCGCCGCGATAATCGGAATCGATGGTGCCCGGCGTGTTGGGCAGGCTGATGCCATGTTTGAGGGCGAGGCCCGATCGCGGGCGCACCTGGATTTCGAAGCCATCGGGAATGGCCATGGCAAGCCCCGTGGCCACGGCATGGCGCGCGCCCGGCGCGAGCGTGACCTCTTCGGCCGCGAGCACATCCATGCCCGCTGCACCCCCGGTCGCATAGCTCGGCAGCGACAGCCCCTCGCCATGGGGCAGGCGTTTTACCCTGACGGGAACACTATCACTGGAGGGCATCGGCAATCTTCTCCGCAAGTCGCATCGCAACTTCTTCCTTGGGCAGATCCTCCCAGCTGTCCACCCCGTCTTCGCTCACAATGTGGACAGTGTTGCGCGCGCCGCCCATCACGCTTTCGCCCTTGGCCCCCGAAACATCATTGGCGACGATCCAGTCCGCCCCCTTGCGCAGGCGCTTGGCCTTGGCATGTTCGACCACGTCCTGCGTCTCGGCGGCAAATCCGACCAGCAGGCGCGGTCGGTCGGGGCTCGCGCCCAGAGTGGCCAGAATATCGGGGTTTTCGACCAGCCTCAGCGCAGGCGGCGCGCTGGCGCGTTTCTTCATCTTCTGCCCGGCCGCACCATCGGTGCGCCAATCGGCCACGGCGGCCACCATCACCGCCCCATCGGCAGGCAGAGCCGCACGCACCGCATCGGCCATTTCGCGCGCCGTTTCGACATCCACCCTGTCAACGCCGGGCGGGGTAGGCAAGGCCACCGGACCTGCCACCAATGTCACCTTCGCGCCCAGCGCCGCCAGTGCGCCTGCAATGGCAAAGCCCTGTTTGCCTGACGAGCGATTGGCAATGTAGCGCACCGGATCGATCGGCTCGTGAGTAGGGCCGGCGGTGACCAGAAGATGCTTGCCGAAAAGGGGGCGGTGTTCCGGGTCGACCTCGAAATCGGGCTGGCCAGCCAGGGGATCGGCTATCATATCCGCCTGCACTTCGGGCGGCGACTGGCGCTCGTTCACCTCGTGATTGATCGCCTCGGGGTCGGTCGGCGGAGCAGCGCGCGCGGCGCCTTTTCTGGCAAGAACCGGACCGCCGGGCAAAGGCTCGGCAAGGCCCGGCTCCTCATCGGGAGGACCGGAGAGTTCGGCCTGATCGCCGTCCTCATCGCCCGCAGTCTGCGTCATGCTGCGCGGGATCAGCGAGGAAAGCAGGCTGCCAAGGCTTGGCCGCGCAGGCGGCGCTTCATCGCGCTCCTGCGGCTGGGCGGCCAGTTCTCCTTCATGCTCGGG
>CAZWEY010000229.1:0-3480 GCA_964632055.1 uncultured Sphingomonadaceae bacterium | reverse complement strand
GGAAGGTCATCGGCTGTTCGCGTTCCAGCCGCAGCTTCACCGAATCGAAGGTCATCATCCGGTTGATGGTAAAATGCGGCCCCACCGTGCGCAGCAATTCGACATAGCCGAGCTGGCTCAGCCACTCGTCATTATCGACCATGATAGCGTCGGTTGGGCCATCCCCGAAGCTCAGGAGCTTTTCGAAGACAGTGCGGATCGAGGCTATGTTGGCCTTGATGTCGTCTCCCGACAGCATCTTGCGGCTTTCGTCCTTGCCGGAAGGGTCGCCCACCTTGGTCGTTCCACCGCCCATCACCACGATCGGCTTGTGTCCGGCCTGCTGCAGCCTGCGCAACATCATGATTTGCACAAGAGAGCCAACATGCAGCGATGGCGCGGTGGCGTCGAAGCCGATATAGCCCGGCACGACCTCCTTCGTGGCCAGCGCGTCGAGGCCATGCGCATCGGTCATCTGATGGATGTAGCCACGCTCATCGAGCAGGCGGAGCAGGGTCGATTTGTACTGGGTCATGGGGCCTCTTTCGGGCGCCGCGCCTAGCACGGGGGAACAAGTTTGCAAACGTATCACCTGATCCCGCATCCAGACCATTCTGCTTCAAGGGTCCGCGCGATATCCATGCGCATGATGAACCTGGACGACGGACGGACCATGTTGCGCTACCGGGTGGATGGCTGCTCGATGCTGCATATTCCGCCTTTCTCCGGAAAGGGGCGCGCAGATGATCTGTGGCAGACGACCTGTTTCGAGCTGTTCCTCTCACGCGATGGAGGAGGGCCTTACCTCGAATTCAATTTCTCGCCTTCGGGCCGCTGGGCTGTCTATTATTTCGAGGCATATCGGCAAAATCCACAATGCCCCGAACTGCTGGCCCAACCCGATATTGAATGCTTACGCGGCGAGGACATATTCATCCTCACAGCCTTTCTTGCTGCGCCTGATCTCGCGCAGGCAGGCCTGATCGGGGTCAGCGCCGTGATCGAGGAGGAAGGCGGGAGAAAATCCTACTGGGCCCTTTCGCATCCCTCGGACAAGCCCGATTTTCACGATCCGGCTTGCTTCATCGTGGCGGGTGTCGCAGCAGGCAATTCATGAAGTTCGGAATAGACCGCCTGCTGGCAGAACCAGCCTTGCGCAAACCGCTGGAAGGAAAGCGGGTGGCCCTGGTCGCGCATCCCGCATCGCTGACCGAGCGGCTCGATCATGCTCTCGATGCGCTGATTGCGGCAGGTATCCCGATCGCCTCCGCTTTCGGGCCGCAACATGGGCTGAAAGGCGACAAGCAGGACAATATGGTGGAAACCGCGGACGAGATCGATCCGCGCTACAATATCCCGATCTTCAGCCTCTACGGAGAAGTGCGCCGTCCGACGCCTGCGATGATGGATACGGCCGATATTTTCCTGTTCGACCTGCAGGATCTCGGTTGCCGCATATACACCTTCGTCACCACGCTGCTCTATATGCTCGAAGCGGCCTCCGCACAGGGCAAAAGCGTCTGGGTGCTCGACCGGCCCAACCCGGCAGGCCGTCCGGTGGAAGGGACATTGCTCTTGCCCGGGCATGAAAGCTTCGTGGGGGCAGGCCCGATGCCGATGCGCCACGGGCTGACTCTTGGCGAAATGGGGCACTGGTTTGTCCGCCATTTCAATCTCGATGTGGATTACCGGGTCATTGCCATGGAAGGCTGGGAGCCTGAGGGGGCGGGCTTCGGCTGGCCGGATGGCCGCCTATGGATCAATCCCAGCCCCAATGCCGCCAATCTCAACATGGCTCGCGCCTATGCCGGGACGGTGATGATCGAAGGGGCAACGCTTTCGGAGGGCCGCGGGACGACAAGGCCGCTTGAGGTGCTGTTTGGAGCACCTGATGTGGATGCGGGCGCTGTTCTGGCTGAAATGGAACGGTTTGCGCCGCAATGGATGCAAGGCTGTGCAATCCGCCCTTGCTGGTTCGAGCCGACCTTCCATAAACACGCCGGAAGCCTGTGCAATGCGCTGATGATCCATGCCGAGGGGGCTTTCTACGATCATCACGCCTTCCGCCCCTGGCGATTGCAGGCGCTGGCCTTCAAGGCGATCCGCAGGCTTTATCCGGATTACCCGATCTGGCGCGATTTTCCTTATGAATATGCGTTTGGCCGATTGGCGATCGACGTCATCAATGGTGGCCCCGCCTTGCGCGAATGGGTCGATGATGCAGGCGCCGAAGCGTGCGATCTGGATGTGCTGGCAAACCCTGATGAAGCTGCCTGGATTGCGAATATTCGTGATGTCAGGTTCTATGAAAGCTAGCCCAGCATCCGGTCGATCCGGCGTTGCATCGAAGCAAGGTCTGTACGAAGCCTGTCAAGCTGCGCCATGGTGGGCTCGCTTGGCAGGGGCTTGTGCCTCTTGACCCAGCGTTCAGCCAGACCAAGTGCCCAGAATCTTATACGCCGCATCAATGGCTGACGCGGATCAACCAGAGAGAGGCTGCGCGGTAAAGGTGCTACTTCGCGATTTTCAAGAGGCGAACCTAGCACCAGCGGCTCCGGTTCAGATTGCAGAGGCAATGCATATTTCAATCTGTTTGTGCCGGGAGGAGGCGGAGTTTTAACGGCGATCGAACCGCTTTTATAATCCACGTAATGGCTCCGCCTGCGTTTATTCCTTCGCCCCATAGCCACCCCCATCCGCTGATGCGATATCCTATGATCTGTAGTGCACCTGTTCGACAGTCCTGCAATTGATACGTAGGGATAATTTCGCATCGGGATGCGGGAGGAAATACGCGAAAACCCTGATTGGGGATAAGTTTTATAAATTCAGGCTGATGTCAGCCGTGCTTGCGGCTCAGCTCGCGCATCGCATCGTCCAGACCTTCCAGGGTCAGCGGATACATCCGGTCATTCATAAGCTGGCGGATGATCTTGGTCGACTGGCTGTAATCCCACTGCGCCTCGCCCATCGGGTTGAGCCAGACGGTGGCGGGATAGGTGTTGGCGACGCGCTGCAGCCAGACCGCGCCCGGTTCCTCGTTCATATATTCGACCGAGCCGCCGCGATGCGTTATTTCATAAGGGCTCATCGCGGCGTCGCCGACGAAGATCACCTTGTAGTCATGCCCGTATTTGTGAAGGATATCCCAGGTTTGGGTCCGGTCCTGCCAGCGGCGTGAATTGTCCTTCCACACGCCTTCGTAGAGGCAATTGTGGAAGTAGAAGAACTCCATGTTCTTGAACTCTGCGGTGGCCGCGCTGAACAGCTCCTCGCACAGCTTGATGAACGGGTCCATCGAACCGCCAACGTCGAGGAACAGGAGCAGCTTTACCGCATTGCGTCGTTCCGGACGCATCTTGATGTCGAGCCAGCCTTGCTTGGCGGTGCCTTCGATGGTTCCGGGAAGATCCAGTTCGTCGGGCGAGCCTTGCCGCGCAAAGCGGCGCAACCGGCGAAGCGCGACCTTGATGTTGCGCGTGCCCAGCTCCTGGCTGTCGT
>CAZWEY010000228.1:0-3485 GCA_964632055.1 uncultured Sphingomonadaceae bacterium | reverse complement strand
CTCAAGCATATTTCTCCCGTGGTCACGCAGACTCGCTGATGCCAGTTACGAAGGTCAACGTGGCACACCGTTGAGAAATGCAGCTTTGATGGACACCGGGTCGTTTTCTTCCAGGCCCAGCACGCGTGCCGTGCGACCCGTGGCTTCGAAGTCGGTATCGCAGAGGATCCCGCTAATCCTGATGAAAGCATCCGTAAGCGGAAGCGGCAGTCCTATTTGTTTGGCCAACGAACTCCAGGTGACCAGACCGAAGGGGATGTCCTCCGTGAAGTAACGGTGGGTCAACGAGTCGGGTTCGGGGAACGCCTGGCGTCCGTAGCCCTGGACAATCCGCTCCACATAAGTGCCGTCGGTGACGCCGTAGGCGGCTTCGAGAAACTGCCAGAAGCTGTGTGTCTTTACGTCAAGAGCTGCCGCTAGAGACAGGCGCTCTTCATCCAGGGCGTTGATGACTTCTGCAATTCTGGGAGTGACCAGCGTGTGCTGAGGGAGCTTGTCCGAGTCCTCCACCGTTTTGATGTTCAATACTGCGGGGGGAACGTGATAGATCGCGTTGCAGTTTCCAAGGCCTACCGAAAGCGTGTCGGTGCCGGCCACGTAGCGATTGCCGAAGTACTGGCTGAGTCGGTTGAGTGCCTTGTCACAGGCCATGTGCGGTATGGTTGCCAGTTGCACGGCTTGCTTGATGGCTCCGATGTAGACCTTGGCAGGACCGCGCAGGCGGCAGGTATAGAGGCTGGTTGGCGTTTCCGCGATCAGGCAGGGAGGACGCCGAGCCGACGCAAAATGCCTCGCGAGTTCCAGCGAACTCCCCAGCACACTGGGCTGGAAAACCACCAATTGCTCCGGCTCCAGCAATGCAGCAAGCTGCTGCGACAGGTATGCATGGGCGAACGCTGGTGCTGCGACGATGACGGTGTCTGCGCCCTTGACCGCCCTCTCGATATCAGTGGTTAGCAGAGGTTTCGCCGCACGGCCTTCCACATCGCCTGATAGCTCGATGCCGCCGGTCGAGTTGATCGCTTCGAAATCGCGTTCCCACCGTGAGTACAGTCGGACATCGTGGCCGAGCAGAGTCATGTGGCCAGCGATGGCTTGGCCAACGTTTCCAGCGCCGACAATTGCAATTTTTCCCATGGGGTATGTTTCTTTCATGCAAGGTTATGAATGCACCGTTCGCATGAAGGGTGCGTGAATGAATTCGTGCCGCACCGCTTGCGGCGGCAACAAACATCCGAATCCGGGCTGTTGTCCCGATTGCCGGGTGAAAACCGGATACGTTCTGTACGGTCTAGGGGAAATTAGTCGGCCGTGATCCGGCCCTTGCGGATGACTTCACCCCACTTTGCGAGATCCGACTTGATCATCGCCGCGAACTGCTCGGGCGTCTTGATGTCGGTTTCGGAGCCCATGGCCTCGAACTGCTTCTTGAAGTTGGGATCCGACAGGATCTCATTGATGGTCGTATTTAGCCTCTTCACGATCGCGGGAGGCATGCCCTTCGGACCGACGATCCCCGCCCAGGTCACCATCTCGAGGTAAGGCGCTCCCGCCTGAGCGACGGTCGGTACGTCGGGCAACCGCGGCGAGCGCGTTGAGCTTGTGATGGCCAACGCACGAATACGGCCCGCCTTGACCTGTGGCTCCATCGAAGTGAAATTGCTGATCATCAGCTGGATATGGCCAGCGGCAAGATCGCCTTCGGCTGCCGGCGCGCTCTTGTATGGCGCATGGACCATCTCGATGCCTGAGTTCATACGCAGCATTTCTGTCAGGACGTGAAGAGACGTACCTTGACCCGTCGAGCCGAAGGAGATCATGTTCGGGTTCGCCTTCGCATATGCGATCAGTTCAACGAGCGTCTTCACCGGTAGGCTCGGCGTAACGCCAACGAGATTCGGCTGCGTAAACAGCGAGGCAATTGGCGTGAAGTCGCTCTCGATGCGATACGGCAGCTGCTTCGCAGTGAGCGTACCCACGATGAACGTGGCGAGGTTGTTGCTGCCGATGGTGTAGCCATCAGGCGCTGCCTTTGCAACCACGTCCATACCAATCGCGCCGGATGCACCGGGCTTGTTTTCAATGACGAACGGCTGCCCCAGCCGCTTGTGGAGCTCGATGGCCAGTGCGCGTGCGTGGTTGTCCGCTGCGCCGCCTGGCGCCGCAGGGACGATCAGTCGGACGGGTTTTTCAGGATACTCCGCACGGGCAGCCTGCAGGGGGGCGAGGACGCCGATCATGAGCGCTGCAGCAAAGCTGGGAATTCGGTACTTCAAGGCGACCTCTACGGTTGATTGATGGTGCACTGGATCCTAGGCAAATCGGTGACCTGCATCCATGCCGCCTGAAGCAACAACCTATTCGCGCGTGGTATGTGTTCGAGCCGCGTCGGTGGCCGACTTGAGCAGCTGGAGCAGCTCCCGCGCAGGCGCTCCCAACCGCGTGTCACTCATCGCGGTCGCGTATACGGTGTAGGTGCATGCAGGCCGAAGCGGCAACGTGATACCTCCACGCTGGTGGTGCTTGGCACCGGTCAGCGGGTCTACGACCGACACGCCCATTCCACGCAGGACCAAATCACTGACTGTCTGGAAGAGCGACACTTCGATCATTGCGTCGACCGTCACGCCGTTGGCCGACAGCAGCGCATCCAATTGCCGTTGGAATGTGCCGGTTAACGCCACGAATGGCTTTCCTGCGAACTCCTTGACATCGACTTGCTTCGCGGAAGCAGTAAGCCACTTGCTCGTGCCGATGCAGACACAATCGAACGTGAACTCCGCGACGGTCTCGAGGTTGCCGATGGACAGCTTGTCCGCCGTGAGACCAATGTCCGCCTGCCTGTTCCGGACGTTGCGCGCCACCTCGAGGTACGAAGACACCGTGAGACTTACGACGACATCCGGGAACTTGGCGCGCAGGTGCTCGATGATCTCCGGCATCACCGAGTGTCCAATCGAAGGGATGGTACAGATCGATAGCCTCCCAGTCATTTGCTTTTGCAGCTGTGTCGAGAAGCTAGTGATTTCTTCGAGGCCGACGAACGACTGCTGGACCTTCGTCATAAGAACAATGGCTTCGTCGGTAGGCTTGACGCTTCGCCCGCTCTTCTGGAAGAGTGGAAAGCCGACGACCTTTTGCAAGTCAGCGATGAGTCGGCTCATCGAAGGTTGGGGAATCCCCAACGCATCGGCGCCCGCGCTGATGCCGCCATGCAGCATCGCTGCTCTGAACGCCTCTATCATGCGGTGGGTGACGGGTCGCTTTGCCATAGCTTTTCAGTGGATGCCGAGAGATTACGCCATTGCCAGTGTTGACGGTACTGCCGTCAAGAGCCACGTGTGCATGGCAGCTTGTGGCCGATAGCCGACCTCCATATTACAGCATCGAGTGACGGCAATCAGCCTCAATCGGGCAACTGAGGGAATGTGGTTCTGTCGCAATAAGGGCAGCGGAACGGGTTGATGCCAGGGGTCGGTGACCGG